>CAZZBJ010000045.1:0-18829 GCA_964652805.1 uncultured Mordavella sp.
ACAAAGGTCTCGTCCTCCCGGAACTCCTTTTTCAAAACCTTGATCGCGACATAGCGGTTCAGCATGATATCTCTGCCCTTGTAGACATCCGCCATGCCGCCCGCGCCTATCTTCTCTATTACCTCATATCTGTCGCCTAAAAAAATACCATCTTTTACCATTTGCCTACCTCGTCAGCGATGGGCTCCGCCATCACTACCCCTATATTATCTCTGCCTCCATTTGCATTCGCCTTGTCGATCAGCATATGCACAGCCTCTATGATGTCTCTGGAACCCTTCACGATACCGAACATGACTTCCTCCTCCACCATGTTGCTCAGGCCGTCCGTGCACATCAGTATCTTGTCTCCCCTTCTGATGCGGAACTCATAGAAATCTGCCTCTGCCTTATCCTTGACTCCCATAGCCCTGGTGATGATGTTCTTGTCCGGGTGGTTCCTGGCCTCCTCAACCTTGATCCCGCCCAGGCGCACCATCTCCTCCACCAGGGAGTGGTCCTTGGACAGCTGCCGGATATTGTCGCTGATCAGATAGAGCCGGCTGTCTCCGATATTCGCAAAGTGCAGCGTATTGTCGATGACCGTGGCCGCCACCAGGGTGGTGCCCATGCCCTCCAGCTTTATGTCTCTTTTGGCCTCCTCGATCAGTCTGCGGTTGGCGGTATCAATGGCAGCTTTAAAAATCTTATCCGGTCTGCCGGGCGCGCTTTTTCCCAGTTCTTTTTTCAGCGTCTCAACGGTAAATTTGGATGCGAAATCACCGGCCTTGTGGCCGCCCATTCCGTCCGCAACTACCAGAAGATTGGGGAACGGTCCGATGGGACTGTCTGTCGCAAATACATAGTCCTGATTTACCTCCCGTCTTCTCCCCACATCAGTCAGCGCGTAAAATTTCATCTGCCTTTTCCTTTCCCACAGCCGCATAGCGTCTCCGTAATTGCCCACAGGCCCCGTCAATATCGGAACCTCTTTCCCTTCTTATAGTAACATTTATTCCGTTTTTTTCAAGTTTATTTTGGAATTTAAGGGCATTTTGGCGGCTGGGCCGCACATAGCTCCTCTCCCTCACCGCATTTACCGGAATGAGGTTGATGTGACAGTTTCTGTGCCCCGCGATGCGAATCAGATCAGCCGCATCCTCGTCCGTGTCGTTGACATCCTTCACCAGGCTGTATTCAAAGGTAATCCTTCTGCCTGTCTTCTCAAAATATGTATCGCAGGCCGCCAGCACCTCTGAGAGCTCGTATTTGTTCGCCACCGGCATAAGGCTCTTCCTCTTTTCCTGGGTACCCGCATGGAGGGACAGGGCCAGGGTGATCTGAAGGCCCTCCTCCGCCAGCCTGCGGATCCCGGGCACGATACCGCAGGTGGAGGCGGTAATATTCCTCTGGCTGATGTTCAGTCCCCCAGGAGCGCTGACCATGCGGATAAAGCGGACAAAATTGTCATAGTTGTCCAAGGGCTCCCCGGTGCCCATGACCACGATGTTGGACACTCTCTCCCTTGTTATCTTCTGGATCTTATATATCTGCCGGAGCATCTCCGAGGTCTCCAGGTTCCTTATGAGCCCGCCGATGGTGGAAGCACAGAAACGGCACCCCATCCGGCACCCGGCCTGGGAGGAAATGCAGACAGAATTTCCGTAGTCGTATTTCATGAGGACGCTTTCCACCATGTTGCCGTCCTCCAGCTCAAAGAGAAATTTCTCCGTAGGGTCCGCCTTTGAGATCTGTCTCTCCACCAGCTCCACCCGGGCGATCTGGTACGCCTCATCCAGCTTCTCCCGCAGGACCTTGGACAGGCTGGTCATCTCCTCAAAGCTGTCCGCCAGCTTCACGTGGAGCCACTGGTAGATCTGCTTTGCCCGGAAGTCCTTCTCCCCGGCCGCCCGCATCTCCTCTGCCAGCTCTTCGTATGTATAGGAACAGATATCCTTCTTTTTCCTCACAGACTTCTCCATGATTCCCCCATATCCTCTCAGCCCTTTCTGTCAAAAAGGGCAATGTAAAATCCGTCTCCCGCCTGCTGCCCGGGGAGGATCTGCTCCTGGCTCACCAGCCGGAAGTTTGGATGCTCCGCCTGGAACCAGGCCGCGTTCTCCTCGTTCTCTTCCCGGTTGATGGTGCAGGTGCTGTAGACCAGCCTGCCGCCAGGCTTCACATACCTCCACACCTGGCCGAGGATCCTTCTCTGGAGAGCCTCCAGCTCCCGCTCGTCCTCCCGGGTCATCCGATATTTCAGATCGCTCTTTCTCCCCAGGACTCCCAGCCCGGAGCAGGGAAGATCCGCAATGACAATGTCTGCCTTCTCCACAGACTCCTCGTCAGGGACTGTGGCGTCCCAGCGGACTGCCCGGATATTTTCCATGCCGGACCGGCGGATGTTGTCCCATATGAGCTCTACCTTGTAGTCGCTGATATCCCTGGCCTCCACCATGCCAGTGCCTGCCAACATATCCGCCAGATGAAGCGCCTTCCCGCCGGGGGCGGCGCACACGTCTATGACGTAGTCCCCCGCCTTCGGTCCTGCCCGCTGTGCCACCAGCATGGAGCTGATGTCCTGCACCTGGAAATCCCCCTCCTGAAAGCCGGGAAGAGCTGCCAGATAATCGTAGCCGGAGATGAGCAGCGCGCAGGAAAGCTCCGGCACATCCTCCACCTTCACACCCTCACGAATCAGCTTATCTTTAAGCTCCTCCCTGGAAATCTGGTGGAGATTACAGCGGATAGAGGTGGGCTTCTCCTGAAGGAAATCCTGCAGCATCCTTTCCACCTGCTCCCGGCTGTACTGACCGAGCCACTGTTCCAGTATCCACCGGGGCATAGAGTAGACCACGCTGAGATACTCCAAAGTCCCCTCCTCCGGGTAGGACACCGCATCCAGGTTTCTCGCAATGGAGCGGAGCACCCCGTTGACAAAGCCTCTCAGCCCGCCAAAGCCTCTTGAAACCGCCAGCTTCACCGCCTCACTGCAGACAGCACGATCAGGAACGCTGTCCATATACTTCAGCTGATAGACTGCGCTCCTGATAATGGCCCGTATGACAGGCTTCATCTTCTTTACTTTTACTTTTGAAAACTGATCTGTGATGTAGTCCAGCTCGATCATCCGCTCCAGGGTTCCCTCCACCACTCTCGTGATAAAGGCTCTGTCGCTTTTAGCCAGGTACTGGTACTTCCCCAGCACCTGGTTCAGCGCAATGTGGCTGTACTGTCCGTCCCTTGTGACAAGGAGAAGGATTTCCACCACCAGGTCCCTTGTGTTTACTTTGGCCATCGGTCCCTCCTCTTACTCTCTTTTCTCTGTCCGTCTTCTGAGCGTTTATCTGCGCCTGTTGCCTGTCAGCAGGATGATACGCAGAAGCTGCAGAATGGAGGACGCCGCCCCTGCCACATAGGTGAGGGCCGCCGCCCCCAACACCTTCTTCACACTCCGGAGCTCATCCGGGTACATGATGCCGGAGCTGCCGAGGATGCGCACCGCCCTGTTGGAGGCGTTGCACTCCACCGGCAGGGTCACAAGCTGGAACAGGACCGCCAGGGAAAAGGCAAGGATCCCCAGGTTCAGGAACATCTCCGAGGAGCGGCCCGTAAAGAGAAGCCCGATGAGGATCAGGGGCCAGGCAAGGGTGCTGCCCAGGTTGGCCAGGGGCACCAGGGACCCTCTGATCTTCAGAGGCGCATACCCCTGGGCGTGCTGCATGGCGTGCCCGCACTCATGAGCCGCCACCCCTACCGCCGCCAGGGAAGTAGAGTTGTAGGTGGCGTCAGAGAGCCGCAGCACCTTGGTCCTTGGGTCATAGTGGTCGGTCAGATTGCCCGCCACCCGCTCGATACGCACATCGTAGATACCCGCCCGGCGCAGCACCTCATATGCGGCCTCACGGCCGGTGAGGCCGCTGTGGCTGCGGACTTTGGAATACCTGTTGAAGGTGGACCGCATTTTGACGGAAGCCGCCAGACAGATGATCACACCCGCAATGACAAGTATATACGTGGGACTAAACCAGTAATACATTGGATACAACATAGTCATCAACCTCCTAGAGGAGTATTATATACGAAAAACAGGCTGTCAACCTGTTTTTCATATAAATTTATTACTTTCATTTATTCTTCAATTTCTTCGCCAAGTCTTGTCTTCGGCTCCACCCGGTAGCCTCTGAGGAAGGCGTCCGCATCCATCCGCTTCTTTCCCGGGATCTGCAGCTGCCTGATCTCCAGAAGTCCCTTTCCGGTCTGGACAAAGAAGCCCTCCTTTGTCACCTCCGTCACGGTGCCGCAGGGCTGTCCGCTCTCCTTTTCCAGCACGTCTGCCCTCCAGATCTTCATGGTCTTTCCCTCCCAGATCGTCCAGGCGCCGGGCCAGGGATTTAAGCCCCGGACAAGCCGCTCTATGAAGGCCGCGTCCTCTGTCCAGTCCACTCTTCCCAGCTCCCTGGACAGCTGCCGGGCGTACCGGGTGGGCGTCTCCCCCTGTTTTTGGGGATGCAGCGTGCCCGCCTTCAGGGCCTCCAGAGTCTCCACGCAGAGCTTTGCCCCGGCCTTTGCCAGCTTGTCGTGGAGGCTGCCGCCGGTCTCGTCCGCCTCGATGGGCACTTCTGTCCGAAGGAGCATATCTCCCGTGTCCAGCCCCTCGTCCATCTGCATGGTGGTCACGCCGGTGACGGTCTCCCCGTCAATGATAGACCACTGGATGGGCGCGGCTCCCCTGTACTTCGGCAGAAGGGAGGCGTGGACATTGATGCACCCGTAGGGGGCAAGCTCCAGGATTTCCTTAGGGAGGATCTGTCCGAAGGCAATCACTACCATCACGTCCGCCCCATAGCGAGCCAGCTCCTCCACACAGCTCTTCTCCCTCACCTTCACAGGCTGAAAAACCGGGATACCGTGCTCCAGAGCCTTCTCTTTCACCGGTGTGTACTGTACCTTTCCGCCCCGCCCCTTTGGCTTGTCAGGCTGGGTCACAGCCAGCACCACCTGGTGCCCCGCCTGTATCAGGGCCTCCAGGGTCCCCACCGAGAAATCCGGGGTCCCCATAAAGATCACTCTCATCTACTCATCCTCCTCGTCGTAGGTCACATCGTGGAGCTCTCCCTCTACAAGGTCCACGTACATCTTTCCGTCCAGATGGTCGATCTCGTGGCAGAAAGCCCGCGCCAGAAGTCCGGTGCCCTCCACCTCGATCTCTTCCATGTCCTCATTCAGCGCCTTCACCTTCACATAGTCAGGCCTTGTCACCTGGCCGGATTTGCCAGGCACGCTCAGGCACGCCTCCTCGCCGGTCTGCTCGCCGGAGGCCTCCAGTATCTTTGGATTGATGAGAACGATAGGGCTCTCCTCCACATCGATAACGACGATCCTCTTGAGCACCCCCACCTGAGGAGCCGCAAGCCCCACGCCCAGGGCCTCGTACATCGTATCCAGCATATCCTGAATCAGGATCCTGGTCCGCAGGGTCATCTTTGTCACTTCTTTGCACTGCTTTGTCAGCACTTCATCTCCAAGCTCTCTTATCTTTCTGGTTGCCATATGTCTTTAGCTCCTTCTATAAAAATGTTCTCTATCTGTCAAAAACGGCGGCCTGTCAGAAGGAATGTACAGGGTCAAAGTCAAACTGGATCCGGATATCCCGAAAGCCCCGGTTCAGCTCAATGTACTGCTCCATCCTGTCTTTCGCCTTAACAAGCATACCATATTTTTCGGATTTTAGATAGAGGATCTTTCGGTAAACGTCGCTCACCTTTCCCACATGGGGGCTGGCCGGACCGATCACCGCAAGCTGCCCCGAGGAGCCCAGCCTGGCTGCAAAATCCTTCAGATATGCAGAGGCGGTGGTCAGCTTCTCCTCGTCCCGGGCCGCCAGGAGCACGGCAAGGAGATGGGCAGCCGGCGGATACCCCATCATCTCCCGGTACCGGATCTCCTCCTCATAGAAAGCCTCGTAATCCTGCCTGGCAGCGGTCTTAATGCTGTAGTGCTCCGGGCTGTAGGTCTGGATCACCACCTCGCCCCCCCGATCTCCTCTGCCCGCCCTGCCGGCAGCCTGTGTCAGGAGCTGGAAGGTGCGCTCCGCACAGCGGTAGTCATTGCTGTAGAGGGACATATCCGCAGCCAGTACGCCTACCAGAGTCACATTGGGAAAATCATGACCCTTGACGATCATCTGGGTGCCCACAAGGATATCCGCCTCCCCGTCCCCGAAAGCGGAGAGGATCTTCTCGTGGCCGTCCTTTCTCCGGGTGGTATCCCCATCCATCCGGAGCACCCTGGCCCCCGGGAACCTGCGTCTTACCATATCCTCGATCTGCTGGGTGCCCGCCTTAAATCCCCCGATATGGGGGGAGCCACATTCCGGGCAGGTCCGCACCACGGGTCTTTCATAGCCGCAGTAGTGGCACACAAGCCTCCCTCCCCTGTGGGCGGACAGGGACACGTCGCAGTGCGGACACTTGATCACGTGGCCGCAGGACCGGCAAGACACAAAGCCCGCATAGCCTCGCCGGTTGATAAAGAGCATGATCTGCTGCCCCTTCTGCAGTCGGTCCGTCATGAGCTCGCTCAGGCTGTCGCTGAAGATAGAACGGTTCCCCTTCTTCAGCTCCTCCCGCATGTCCGCCACCCGGACCCGGGGCAAAGTCCCGCTTCCGGCTCTGGAGGGCAGGCGCAGCAGCACGTACTCCCCCCTCTCACAGCGGTAGAAGGCCTCCAGGGTGGGCGTGGCCGATCCCAGCACCACGCCGGCCCCCTCCAGGCGCGCCCTCTCCACAGCTGTCTCCCGGGCGTGATACCGGGGCGCCTGCTCGCTTTTGTAGCTGCCCTCGTGCTCCTCGTCTATGACAATGAGCCCCAGCCTGGGAAAGGGGGTAAAAAGGGCGGACCTGGGGCCGATCATAACGTCGATCTCTCCCTTTTTCGCCCGCTGCATCTGGTCGTACCTCTCCCCTGCCGACATCCGGGAGTTGAGGACGGACACCCGGTCCCCGAACATCCTCTGAAAGCGGAGCACAGTCTGCCAGGTGAGGGCGATCTCAGGAATGAGCACAATGGCCTGCCTGCCCGCCTCCACCACCTTCCGGATCATGGCCATGTAGACTTCCGTCTTGCCGCTGCCGGTGACGCCGTAGACCAGGTAGGTGCGCCCCAGCCCCTGGTCATAGTCCTCTGAAAATCTCCGGATGGCCGCCTCCTGCTCCGACGTGTACGCAATCTGTCTCTCCTCTTCCCTGCCGGCCTGCACCGGATTTCGGTACACCCGAAAGGACTCTGTACGGAGAAGTCCCGCCTCCTCCAGCGCCTGCACCACCGGACGTGTGATATTTAGTTTCATCCGGACCAGATCGTAGTCCAGCCTGGGGCTTGAGAGGAGAGCCGCAAGAAGCCGGGCCCGGGCCTTCTGGTTCTTCTTCTGATACCACCTTACTTTCTCCTGTGCCTCTTCCGGAGAGACGAGAAGGACCAGTGTCTTCTTCTCCCTCTCCCGCTCCTTCCTCTTGATGGGAAGGACTGTCTTCAGAGCCTGGATCATGGTGCCCCCGTAGGATTCCTTCATCCAGGCGGCCAGGGCCACCAGCCGGGTCTCAATACCCACACTCTCCTTCGGCACTGCCAGGATCTCCTTGATCTTTGCCGGGTCGTAGCCGGGAACCTCGGGAAATCCAACAATATATCCCCTGGTCTCCTTATTTCCCTTTCCAAAGGGGACAAGCACCTCGGTTCCCACCTCCAGCTTCCCTTCCAGCTCTTTCGGAACGGTGTACTGGAATATTTTGTCCAGCTTTTCGTTTGTAATGTCAATGATGATATCTGCGTAAATCTTTTTTTCCGGCATCCTTACCTGTCCTTTTCTCCCCGGAGCGCCTTCTGCTCCCGCCCTAAAAATCCTTTCACAACCTTTTTCTGGATACGCAGCAGCGCCTCCGCATCCCGGGGGCCCAGAAATTCCAGCAGCAGGACCATATCCTCCAGCGCTTTTTTTCTCTTATCTTCTATTTCATCTCTGCCCGCCAAAGTGACAGACACGATAACCTGCCTGTTGTCCTGAGCGTCCACAGCCCGGGTCACCCAGCCCTTCATCTCCATATGCTTCAAAAGCGCGGCAATGCGGGCTGTGCTGACCTGCATCTTTCTGCTGAGATCCTTCGGGAAAGCTGTCCCTCCGTGTTTTTCCAGATAATCCAGCACAAAGAACTCTCCCTTTGTCAGTCTGACCAGCTCCTCATTGACCTCCACATGATACCATTCAGAGCGCATTTTCAAAAGCTCCTCTGCGATCTCTTTGTAATCCATGTTTCCTCTCCATCTGCAAATGCTATTAGTATTAGTCAATCATATGTCTCATGGCAGAGTTTGTCAATCCTTGTTCCAAAGAGCTTATTTCCACATGCTCCGAAAAAACTGTCTCAAAGGAAAGCCTTTCAGACCAGGCTGCCGATAAATGAAGTCACCAGCCGCTCGAACTGATCTTTCACCCTGTCTGCCGACTCCTGCACCTCCTGGTGGTCCAGGGGTCTGTCCAGTATGCCTGCCGCCATGTTGGTGATGCAGGATATACCGCAGATCTTCATGCCCATGTGGCGGGCCGCGGTGGCCTCGCAGGCCGTGCTCATGCCCACGGCGTCCGCCCCCATAGTGCGCAGCATCCGAATCTCCGCCGGCGTCTCATAGTTTGGCCCGGACATCTGGGCGTAGACTCCCTCCCGCAAAGAGACGCCCTCCTGCCGGGCAGCCTCCCGCAGCTTCTCCATCAGCCTGCGGTCATAGACCTGGCTCATATCCGGGAAACGGGTTCCCAGCTCCTCTATGTTCGCCCCTCCCAAAGGGCTGGGTACAAAGGAGGAGATCTGGTCTGTGATCATCATCAGATCCCCCGGCTCAAAGTCCAGATCAATCCCCCCCGCCGCATTGGTAAGAAGGAGGATCCGGGCTCCCAGCATACCCATAAGCCGGATGGGCAGGACCACCTCCTGCATGTCGTATCCCTCATAGTAATGGACTCTCCCCTGCATCAGCACGACAGGCACCTCCTTCACTTTCCCAAAGAGGAACCGTCCCTGGTGGCCGGCCACAGTGGAGACGGGAAAGCCCTCTAACCGGCTGTAGGGGATCTCCTCCTCCACCTGGATCCTCTCCCCGTATCCTCCAAGACCGGATCCAAGCACAATGGCCGCCGCGGGCACAAAATCCGTTGTCTTTCTGATGATATCCACATAGCGTTTCAGTCGTCTGTACATCGTCTTCCCCTTTCTCTGTCCTCTTCTTTTTCCGGCTTTTCTTCCCCGGTCATTCTCTATCTCTCAAGCAGCTCTGCCAGGCGGGAGGTTCCGATGGTCCCCTCCGGCATCTCCAGGCCGAAATTGTCCGCTACGGTGGCTCCTATGTCTGCAAAGGTGTCCGCCTCAGGCAGGGGCCCTCCCCTCTCCATGGAGGGCGACCAGGCGATAAAGGGCACATACTCCCGGGTGTGGTCTGTCCCTGTGTAGGTGGGATCATTGCCGTGGTCCGCCGTCAGGATCACCAGGTCCTCCTTCCTCATACGTTCCATCAGCCGTCCAAGGCCCTTGTCCGCTCTCTCGATCTCACCGGCATACCCGCCAGGATCTCTCCTGTGCCCCCACAGAGCGTCAAAATCCACCAGATTCGTAAAGCACAGCCCTGTGAAATTCTCCCGGCATATGTCACAAGTCTGCTCCATGCCGTGGACAGAGCTGTCCGAGTGGAGGGATCGGGTGATGCCCTCACCGGAGAAGATGTCGTGGATCTTTCCCACGGCGATCACATCCAGACCCGCATCTTTAAGCACATGCAGGGCGGTCCTGCCAAAGGGCTTCAGGGCATAGTCCCGGCGGTTGCTGGTGCGCACAAACTGTCCTCTCTTCCTCCCCACGTAGGGCCTGGCGATGACCCGCCCCACTTTCCACTCATCCCGCATGGTGAGCTCCCTGGCGATCTCACAGCAGCGGTACAGATTGGCCAGGTCAAAGGTCTCCTCATTGCCGGCGATCTGAAGCACGGAGTCAGCGGAGGTGTAGACGATCATGGAGCCGTCCCGGATCTCCTCCTCCCCCAGCTCATCCAGGATCTTCGTCCCGCTCTCGCTCCTGTTTCCGATCACTTTTTTGCCGCACCGCCTCTCCAGCTCTGCGATCAGCTCCGGCGGAAATCCGTGCTCCGTAAAGGTTTTAAAGGGCTTCTCCACTTTCAGCCCCATCATCTCCCAGTGGCCGGTCATGGTATCCTTGCTCCTGCTGGCCTCAGCCATCCGCATGAAACGCCCCGCAGGCGCCGAAGCAGGGCTCATCTGGGGACAGGGGTGCAGGTTCAGCATGCCAAGCCTTTGCAGATGGGGAATAGAGAGAGGACCCACAGTCTGAAGGATGTGCCCAAAGGTGTCCGCGCCCACGTCTCCGTACTCCGGCGAGTCCGGCATGGCCCCTATGCCCAGAGAGTCCAGGACAATGACGAAAATTCTCTTATAGCGTTTCATAGTCTCCTCCTTTTGCGGCGCGTATCTGCCGGAGCAGCTTCTCCTTTACACCATCCCGCGCAAAGGACACCTCGGCGGCGTTCTCCATCAGCTGCCGGATTTCCTGGTCCCGGATGCCCCAGGTCTCCTGGACAAACTCCAGCTCCCCGGACAGGGTGGTGCCGCTGACCGTGCGGTTGTCGGTGTTAATGGTGACCTTCAGCCCCTGGTCCAGAAATTCCTCCAGAGGATACTCACCGGGGCTCTCCACCGCCTTTGTCTGCAGGTTACTGATCGGACACATCTCAATGCCGATGTTCTTCTGCCTGCAGAGTCTCTCAAGCTCCGTCTGTCCCCCCATGGCGATCCCGTGTCCGATCCGCAGGGCTCCTGCCTCCAGGGCGTCCCGGATATTGGCGGCGCTCCCGCACTCTCCCGCATGGATGGTAAAAGGCATGCCCAGCTCTCTGGCCCGGGCAAAGAGCTCCAGGAAATCCGCCATGGGGTAAGCCTCCTCATGGCCGGCCAGGTCCGCCGCGCACACGCCCTGTCCCAGAAATTCCCGGGCCGCCCGCAGCATGGACAAATTTTGTTCAAAGGTGTGTCCCCGCATGGCGCACACGATAACGTTGTACTCTGTCCCAAATTCCTTCCTGCCGCTCTCCAGCCCTTCCAGAAGAGACCGGATCACCTTCCGGCAGGTGAAGGAGCCGTGGGCCGAGAGGGAGGGGGCGAACCGCACCTCCGCGTATCTGACATTCTCCTCTGACACAGTTTTTATAAAGTCATACCCGGCTCCCTGCAGCCCCTCCTCATCCTGAAGGCAGGCAAGGGGCAGATCGAATTTTTGCAGGTACTGCGCCAGGCTCCGGCAATCCCTGTCCACCTGCAGCTCCTGAAGGGACACCGCCCTTCCCAGCCTCTCTTCCACGAACTTACGGCTCAAAGAGCCGTCCAGGTGACAGTGGAGCTCCACCTTGGGAAATCCGGTCCACTTATTTTTTCCCACAGATCCGCCTCCTTCCTTTTTATTTTTATATCCCGTGCGACGTGATATCCCCAGTACACTGCGTTTGTGACGGGCCCGCTCTGCTCTCTACAGCTGTCTGGACTTCTCCGTGGCCACGTTGATACACTCCATGACCGTTCCTCTCATGCCGCCCTTTTCCAGCGCCTCGCAGCCCTCGATGGTGGTGCCTCCCGGGGAGGTGACCATATCCTTGAGCTGGCCCGGATGGATGTCCATATCCAGGAGCATCTTTGCCGTTCCAAGACAGGTCTGGGCCGCCAGCCGGTAAGCGGTGGCGCGGGGCAGACCCTGCTTCACGCCGCCGTCCGCCATGGCCTCGATGAACATGGCCACATAGGCCGGGCCGCCGCCGCTCAGGCCGCAGACTGCGTCAATGAGAGTTTCCGGAACCTTCTCCACTACGCCGATGGACCGGAAGAGCTCCTCCGCTGCAGCCATCTCCTCACCGGCAAGGTCATTGTCCGCACAGAGGGCGAAGGCCCCCTCAAACACCATGGCCGGCGTGTTGGGCATGACGCGCAGGATTCGGGCGTTCCCGCTGATCATGGCCCGAAGTCTCTCCACTGTGACGCCTGCCACGATGGAGATAAGGGCTTTCCCGTCCAGGGCCTCCCCACACTGGGCCAGCGCCTCCTTCGCCTGCTGTGGCTTCACGGCCAGCAGCACGATGTCGCATTGTCTGCACACATCCGCATCGCTCTCTCCAAGAGCCGCTCCCCAGCCCTTCGCCTTGTCCATCATCTCTTCCTTGATGTCGCAGACGATGGTATCGTCCTTTGAGATAACGCCGCTCTCCAGCGCGCCGTGGAGGATGGCTCCTCCCATATTACCGCATCCAATCCAGCCAATCTTCTTTGTGATCATGTTTTCTTCCTCCTATCTCAATATACTTTTTTTGTCAATCCCTGCTGTCCGCCGCTTCAGGTCTGCGGCGCTTCATCCACAGCTTTGTCCCCTCCGCCATGCAGCGGGCCGCATACAGCATGCCCTTCTGGCCAATGCTCATGCCCGCCTGCCGGGCCGCCGCCCAGTGATGAAGAGGCGTCCCCCTGCACATGGTGGCGGCGCTGAGGGTGATGAGGGGCACCGTGTGGCTCACCTCCGCCGCATCCGTGCCGATAGAGATGGGCACCGGCTCATCCTCCAAAGGCTCCAGCCCCCGGAAATACTCTCCTGCATTGTCCAGACCCGCCTCCTTTGTAATCCGGGCGGCAAAGTCCAGCTCCTCCTCCGTGTACTGCGGGGTGGGGATCTTTGTCATAGCCTCGTAGTAAAGCTCTGTCAGCTCCCGGTCGATCTTCATCTCCCGGCAGCTTGCCACCAGCTCGATCTCCACCGTGGTGCCGGTCATGAGGGCCGCTCCCCTGGCGCAGTCGTCCACTCTCCTGGAAGCGTCCTCCGTTCTCGCCCGCAGGCTGGAGCGGATAAAATAGTTGGTCTTCGCCAGATCCGGCACCACGTTGGCAGGCTGTCCGTTATCCATGTAGGCGTAGTGCATGCGCACGTCCGTGGGCACATGCTCCCGCAGATAGTTGACGCCCACATTCATAAGCTCCGCCGCGTCCAGGGCGCTTCGCCCCTCCTCCGGGGAGCGGGAGGCGTGGGCGCTGACTCCGTGGAAGGTGTAATTTTTGATATCCTGTGCCTGCCATATGTCGTTGCTGACCCGGTTCCTGTCAAAGGGATGCCAGGTCACCGCAATGTCCAGATCGTCAAAGACTCCCGCCTGATTCATGACGATCTTCCCGGACATAATCTCCTCCGCGGGACAGCCGTAGACCCGCAAAGTCCCGGCCACGTCCTCCTTCTCCATATACGCCTTCAGGGCGCAGGCCGCTGCCGCCGCCCCTGTGCCCAGCAGATTGTGGCCGCAGGCGTGCCCCAGCTCCGGCAGTGCGTCGTACTCGGACAGAAAGCCGATGACAGGCCGCCCCTCTCCCCAGATAGCAGTAAATGCCGTGTCAAGCCCGGCTGTCTTCTTCTCCACCCGGAAGCCGTTTTCCTCCAGAAAGGAAGCCAGGCATGCGCCGGAGAGCTCTTCTTTGTAGGCTGTCTCCGGATGCCGGAATATGTAGTCCGCCGTCCGGATCACCTCCTCTTTGTGCTCCTCCAGCCAGTCTGCGATCCGATTTTCCTTCTCCCTGCCGCTCATACAAATGCCTCCTTCGGGTAGATCTCCTCCTCGGGAACTGTGTCCAGTGCATCCAGACACGCCTGGCCGAACAGCTCTGCAAAGTCCGCCAGCGCCCTGTCCACAGCGCTCTGCCCGTCATCTCCCAGATCCTCCATGAGGGTCCGGCTGATGGCGGCCCTAAGGTGGGCTGTGTGGAAGGTAAAATCCTTCATACAAGAGGTGCCCAGCTCCTTTTTCTTCGCCGCCAGAGCCTCGTTCTCCTCAGGCGTCAGAGGGCACCCCCAGTCGAACTCGCAGCGCGGGCCGCCCCAGCTCATGGGCTCCGTCACCTGGGTACAGACATATTGATCCTGATAGCCCTGGTACACCGCGTTGTCCACATTGACACAGTAGAGTTTTCCGTACTCAGTGAGGCCGTGCTTTTTCCAGGTATCGCACCAGGCGCATTTTGCAATATAGGTCTGCAGGGTAGGCTGGGTGCAGATCTGCCCGAACTCCATCTGCCCGTCAAAGTCCGGCTTCCACTCGCCGTAGGCCTGACTGGTCATGGTGTTGATCTCGTCCCCTCTTTTACGGGCGTTGCAGGCCATCCGCCGGCCCCTCTCCTCTCCGTATGCGGTCATGCCCCGCAGGATGGACTCCTTTCCCTTTTCCCCGCACAGCTCCACCGCCTGTCTTGCCAGAAGCGCAAACAGCACCGCATGGTGCTCGATCTGCAGGCATACCGTTTCCTTTTTCATCGCTCCGTCTCCTTTCTGCTCATCTATGTCAGTCAATCTGTTAAAAATCTGCGATCCCCAGCTGAAGGATATAGAAAGCCACCATGATCCTCACCCGGTTCTCATTACTCAGTATATCATATCCCAGCACATCTTTGATCTTATTCAGCTTGTAGGTCAGCGTATTTTTGTGGCAGTACAAAGCTTCCGCCGTGCGCACTGTGCTGCAGTCATTTTCAAAATAGGCCTTCAGGATCTTCATATACTCCATCCCGTGCGCCCTGTCATACTCCATCAGCCGTCCCAGTACCTCCCGGACAAAGTCCGGGTAAATGGCCGTCTCCTTCACGTCGGTGAGAATCTTGTAGATCCCCAGCTCATCGTAGGCCAGAAAATTTCTCGGGATGGTGGTCTTCGTCAGCTGGTAGGCTGTGTAGGCATTTTCATAGGACCGGTGAATATCCTGTATCCGTTCTGCCGTGGTGCCCGCTCCGATATAGAGGTTCGGGTCCTCCCCGGACAGCCTGCGGAACTGAGCCCGCAGCCAGTCTCCCCGATAGCCTGCGGCCAGTATAATCAGGCGCCCCTCCTCCTCGTAAAAGATGGTCTTCTCCATGGAAAAATGGAGTTTTCTCTGGATGTCCTCCAAAAGCCGGTTGCCCCGCTCTGTGTCGTAGGCGTGACAGCTCATGATGATGACCGTATAGGCGAGATCCCTTGAAAAGCCGTTCCGCTCCATGTGGTTCATGTAGAGCTCCTCGTTGTCCGGATAAAAAATGGCATTTTTCATGGCTGTGACCAGATTGATCTCCCTTTGCTCATTCTTCAGCAGGATCTCCGAGAACTTCCGCATGATGTCAATATAAGGCGTCTTCCAGGAGGCGGAAAAGAGGGGGAGCCTTCTTTTATTGCACCAGTCGACAGCCTCCCGGGGAAACTGCTTTCCCTCCCCCAGCGCAAGGATCACCCCGCCGGCCCCGGCCCGGTCCATGGCCGCCAGAAATTCCTTCAGCCATTCCTCTGACCTGTAATTCAGGCCGGAGTTGAAGACCAGCTCATCCCCGTAGAGGAACTGGGCGAACTCGCTTCCCTCCACCATATGGATCCAGCTGATCTTCCTGTCATAGCAGGAGTCTGTGTGGAGCTTCACTTCATATTCCGGCCGGATCTCCCTGTACAAATACTGTAATTCAACTGCCATAGAAAAAATCTCCTTTATACAGTAAAGAATAGCATTTTTGTGCCCGAATCACAATTATTTTCCCAATATATGGTCCAAAAAAATATTTCCAACGGGTTTCCGCTGTGATATATTGTATCTGGAATACAAAACATATGTAAAACCCCCGAATTTGTATTTCCATCACAATCTCTGGATTATAGAAAAAAGCAGCGTGTTGACCGCACGCTGCTTTTTCGTTCCATATAGACTTTATACCAGTAGTCCGGCAGCTATGACCGCCGCCGTCATGACAAAGATCACCAGGTAGGCGATCCTGTCCTTTGATGTGTAGACCAGCTCTCTGTATCTGGTTCGGCTGCCCGCATCCGTATACCCTCTGGCCTCCATGGCCATGGCAAGATCCGCGGATCTGCGGATGGCAGACACAAACAGAGGCACCACAAGAGGCATCACCTTTCCCATCCTCTTCCATACATTTCCACTGTGAAAATCCACTCCCCTTGAGGCCTGGGCATCCATGATAATATTGACTTCCTCGATAAACACAGGAATGAACCGAAAAGCAATGGACACCATCATGGCCATCTCGTGAACCGGCACCTTGACCTTTTCCAGAAAGCCCAGGCTTTTTTCCAGCCCTGTCGCCATCTGCGTCGGCGTGGTCGTATAGGCCAGAAGCGAGGCCATAAGAACCATCAGGATGATCCGGGACACAAGACGGACCGCCTTCAGAAGCCCCTCCCGGGACACAGTAAAAATTCCCACAGAGAGAAGTTCTCTGCCGTCTGTGATCAGGCTCTGAAAGACAAAGGTAAAAAGCAAAAGAAGGACAAACCCCCGCAGGCCCTTCAGAATATAGTTCCACGGGATAGCGGCCAGTCTGTAGAGGAGCAGCAGATAGACCAGGCATGGAATATAGACTACGGGATTTTTTACAAAAAACAGAGCCAGGATATACAACAGAGTGCCTGCCAGCTTTGTGCGGCAGTCCATCTGATGAATGACAGAGGTTTTGTTATAGTATTTGCCTATTGTGATATCTCTAAGCATTTGTTCCACCTCTCCTGTCTGTCACTGTTCTCATGATCTCTTCCGCAGCCTTCTCTTCCTCGCAGACAAGCCTGCCGACAGAAACGCCTCTCTGCTGTATTTTCCACAGAGTCTCCATGATCTGCGGCATCTCCAGGCCCGCCCTGTCCAGCAGTTCCTTTTGGGAGAAGACCGTTTCCGGACTTCCGTCCATGCACACAGTTCCGTCCAGAAATACGACAACCCGGTCCGCATACTCGGAAATCTCCTCCATGGAGTGGGAGACGAGAATTATGGTTGTCCCGTTCCCCTGCATTTCTTTGAGAAGAGAAAAAAGCTGTCTTTTGGAGCAGGGATCCAGTCCGGCCGTCGGCTCATCCAGCACCAGCACTTCCGGCTCCATGGCCAGGATGCCGGCAATGGCTGTCCGGCGCATCTGTCCTCCGGACAACTCATAGGGCGAGGAGGGAAAAAGCTCCTCCCCGATACCCACCTTCTCCAGGGCCTTTCTGGCCATATCCTCAGCCTGAATCCTGTCTGCTCCCATATTTTTAGGGCCAAAGGCCACATCATCCAGAACGGTTCTGGAAAAAAGCTGATGCTCCGGATACTGAAAAACAAGTCCTACCTTCTGCCGCAGCTTTCCCAGAGGATACTTTTTGGCATAGATGGACTGTCCCCGGTATTTTATATCTCCCGATTCGGCCCTGAGAAGTCCGTTCAGGTGTCTCACAAATGTGCTCTTTCCGGAACCGGACCGCCCTGCCAGAGCCAGGAACTCTCCCTCGTCAACAGAAAGAGAAACGTCCCGGAGGGCATGCACTGCCTCCTCACCGGATGACGGATAGGTATAGTTCAGCTTTTCAATCTCCATCAGCATATCTGTTCACCTCTGTATATCCTCTCGATCTGATCTGCCAGTTCCTCCGGCTCCATAACCGGCAGACGCACAGGCAGTCCCTTTTGTCTGAGGGAAAATGCCAGCCTTGTCACAGGGGGAAGCTCCAGGTGGTACCTTTCCAGGAGCTTTGGATCCCTGAAGAGCTCTTTCGGCGTGCCGTTCTCTGCCACAATGCCGTGATCCATGACAAAAATTTTATCCGCATGAGTCACTTCATCCATAAAATGAGTGATCAGTATGATCGTAATTCCCTGCTTCTCATTCAGCTCCCTCGCAATCCCGATCACTTCCCTGCGGGCCCGTGGATCCAGCATCGCCGTGGCCTCGTCCAGCACGAGACATTTGGGGGAGACAGCCACCGCCCCCGCAATAGCTGTCTTTTGCTTCTGACCGCCGGAAAGGCTGCCCGGATTGGCCTGACGCTTGTCAGTCATCCGGACAGCCTCCAGACTACGGTCAATCCTGTCCTGCATCTTCTCCCGCGGGATCTGCATATTCTCAAGCCCAAAGGAAATATCTTCCTCCACTGTCGCACCTATGATCTGGTTGTCCGGGTTCTGAAATACCATGCTCACGGCTTTGCGGATCTGTCCCAGGTTCTTCGGTTCACTGGTGGGAAGCTCGTCGATCCAGACCGTGCCCTCGTCCGGGAACAAAAGTCCGTTAAAATGCTTGGCCAGCGTGGATTTCCCCGATCCGTTGCGGCCGATGATGGCAATGAATTCCCCCCTGGCAATCTCCATGCTCACATGGTCCAGGGCTTTGACAGAAACTGTATCCTCTTCAGTTTTTCCATATTTTAAATAGGAGTGGACAAGATTTGATACTTTTATCATTTTTACGTTTCTTTCTTAAAATTCTGCAGAATGGACATGGGAAGCCACTTCACGATTGCCCAGGCAATGATAAGAGTGCCCACCTTGTCGATCAGGTTGGACGCAATGTTTCTCAGGAAGGATGCCGCAAAAATAGACTGTCCGCTCTGCACCAGTCCCATGACAAGGACGTCAGAGACAGAGCCGTTCAGTCCGCCGTACACAAAGATACCGATGGGTGTGCCGATCACCGGAGACACAACGCTGAGCACAAGTCCAAGGATAATGGCCACCGGCAGCGTAAACTTAAATTTCTTTACTGTAAATCCGACGATCAGAGCTACCACAATGCTGACAAGGCAGAACGGGATATCTGTCACGCTGTACATCAGTCCTGTAATGATGTTTGTGAGAGCGCCCACAACGGCTCCCGGAAGCGGACCAACCAGCGCTGCCACAAGAACGGTTCCCAGAGTATCCAGGTAAAGCGGGATGCCAAGGGCGCTTGTGATAATTCCCAGTACAATGTTGACTGCGATAGAGATACCGCAGA
>CAZZBJ010000046.1:0-18596 GCA_964652805.1 uncultured Mordavella sp.
GATACCGCTTCCTCCCTTTGAGGAGTTTCGGGACGCGTCCGTCCTGTAAAATCTCTCGAATATATTGGTCAGGTCCTTGGCCGCAATGCCGCAGCCGTTGTCCTCCAGCTCCACCTGGACAAAATCTCCCACGTCCTTGACCCGCAGATTGATCTTGCACCTGGCTTTGTCCATATATTTCAGAGAGTTGTTGATGATATTGTGAATCACCCGCTTGATCTGCTCCGCATCCGCGATGACCTTCTCATCCTCCTCCACATAGTTGAAATAGCCGAACTCCACGCCCCGCTGCTCCAGCTCCAGAGCCAGATCCTCGGCGCAGTCGTCAAAGTAGTTGTTCACCGACAGGGTGTCAAAATTGTAGGGGATGCGGTTCGTGTCGATCTTGGAGTAGAAGGTCAGCTCGTTGATGAGCGTATCCATCTCCCCCGCCTTGTTATAGATGGTGCGGATGTATTTCTCCAGCTTCTCCGGCGTGTCCGCCACCCCGTCCATGATGCCCTCGGCGTAACCCTTGATGGTGGTCACGGGGGTCTTCAGGTCGTGGGAAATGTTGCTGATGAGCTCCTTGTTCTCCTTGTCAAAAGCCAGCTTCTCCTCCGCGTTGGCCTTCAGCCTCTTGCGCATCTCCTCAAAGTCACGGCACAGCTGTCCCAGCTCGTCATCGGTCTTCCACTTCATCTCAAAGTCCAGGTTGCCTTCCTTGATATTCTGAGCCGCCTGCTGCATCCTGCCCAGAGGCTGCATGACAGTCCGGTAAATCCAGAGCACAAGCACCGCCGCCGTAAAGATGAGCACCAGGGCGATGACCACCAGCACGTCCACCGCGAATTCCCGGATCTCCGGGATCATGTCCCCCACGTCCGTGACGATAAAGGCGCTGCCGTTGGTCCCGTCGGCGTACTGGAAATCGATCTGTTTCACAAGGATCTGTACGTTTCCCCCAAAATACAGGCCCGCGTCAGAGGTGGTCTCCGTATTTCCGTAGGACGGCAGATTGCTCAGCACATCGGCCAGGCTCTGCACGTTCCCGCCCATGTAGGTGATGGTGTCGTCCTTGCGCACGATCAGGCAGGATTTCTTATCCTCCAGCATGTCGTTAAATTCAGACAGATAGGTGGCGTCCTCCAGCTTATCCGGTTCCGTCAGAGCCGTCGTCTTCAGCTGGTGATAGGACTCCACGGTGAGCTGCCCCAGCACCTGCACAGGGTTGGTCAGCACCTCCAGGGTTGTCCCCGTCAGGCCGTATGTCTCCTCAATAGAACTGATCTGATATCTTCCCAGCAGAAGGATAAACAGAGAGGTCAGCACTACCGGCACCATAATAACCGCAAAAAATGCAACGATCAGTCGGGTTTTAAACTTCATAGCATAAACCTCCGCTGTTATTCTAACATAAAAAGAGCGCTTTCCAAAAAAGCGCTCATAAATTTTTATAAACTTTTTATAAATATGGCGCGGAGCCTTTGCAGGCGCCCGGAGGTCACCGCAAATACCCGAAATTCCTACAGATATTTCTTCAGGTCCTCTGCCCTGTCTGTCTTCTCCCAGGGAAGTTCCAGATCCGTACGGCCAAAGTGTCCGTAGGCCGCTGTCTGCTTGTAGATGGGCCTTCTCAGGTCCAGCATCCGGATGATGCCGGCCGGGCGGAGGTCAAAGTTCTCCCGGATTATCTCCACAATCTTCTCATCAGACAGCTTGCCGGTTCCGAACGTGTCTGCCATGATGGATGTGGGATGTGCCACGCCGATGGCGTAGGACAGCTGGATCTCGCACCTCTTCGCAATCCCCGCCGCCACAATGTTCTTCGCCACGTACCGGGCCGCATAGGCTGCCGACCGGTCCACCTTGGTGCAGTCCTTTCCGGAGAAGGCCCCGCCGCCGTGGCGCGCCATGCCGCCGTATGTGTCCACGATGATCTTGCGGCCTGTCAGCCCGCTGTCCCCGTGAGGTCCGCCGATGACAAACCGGCCTGTGGGGTTGATGAAGAATTTCGTGTGTGCATCTGTCATGCCCTCCGGGATGACCGTGTCAAAGACATACTTTTTGATGTCCTCGCGGATCTGCTCCTGGGTTACATCCGGGTCGTGCTGGGTGGACAGGACCACTGCCTCCAGCCTTGCGGGCGCTCCGTTTTCATCGTACTCCACTGTCACCTGGGTCTTGCCGTCCGGACGAAGGTAGGGGAGAATTCCGTTCTTTCGCACCTCCGCCAGCTTCCGGGCCAGCTTGTGGGCCAGAGCAGCTGAGTAGGGCATCCTTTCCGGTGTCTCGTCTGTGGCATATCCGAACATCATGCCCTGGTCGCCGGCTCCGATGGCGTCCATCTCCTCCTCGGACATCTTGTTCTCCTTTGCCTCCAGGGCCTTGTCCACGCCCATGGCGATGTCGGAGGACTGCTCGTCGATGGCTGTGATGACGCCGCAGGTGTCCGCATCAAAGCCGTATTTTCCTCTCGTGTAGCCGATCTCCCTGACTGTGTCGCGGACGATCTTCTGAATATCCACATAGGCGTTTGTGGTGATCTCGCCCATAACGAGCACCAGACCTGTGGTGGTGCATGTCTCGCAGGCTACCCGGCTCATGGGATCCTGCTCGATGAGGGCGTCCAGGATGGCGTCCGAGATCTGGTCGCACATTTTATCCGGATGGCCTTCGGTTACTGACTCTGATGTAAATAATCTTTTTTCCATTGTCCTCTCCTTCCTTTTCTCTTGTTCCTGTCCTGCCCATAGGGCAAAAAAGAAGTCCGCTTATCAGGAATAAGCGGACTGTTATACACCCAACAAATCCTCTTATTGTTCGATCACTCGCTCAGGTTGGCACCTTCCGTCGCCGGGGTTGCCGCAGCTTCTCAGGTCCTTTGTACCTCCACTGCTCTGAATAAGAGAAATTTTCTCTATTTACTGTTTTTTATATCCCCTAAGATACAATAGCTACTTTACATGCTTTTGCGTCAGAAGTCAAGCAATTTTTAGCTGACCTTCAGCATGAACTTGCGGATCTCCTTCTCCGTGGACACCTTCTCAATGACAGCGCCCAGACTCCGCAGCTTCTCCTCAAAGCGCTCGTAGCCTCTCTGGATGTAGACGATGTCGTCCACAATGGTGATCCCGTCAGCCGCCAGTCCCGCAATGCACAGGGCTGCCCCCGCCCGCAGATCCGGTGCGCTCACCCTGGCGCTGGAGAAGTTCTCCACGCCCTCAATGGTGGCGGAATTGCCCTCGATCTTCACATTGGCTCCCATCCGTGCCAGCTCATCCAGGTATTTAAACCGATTCTCGAAAATGCTCTCCGTGATGATGCTTGTCCCCTCGCACAGAGCCAGAGTCACGCCGATCTGAGGCTGCATATCCGTCGGAAATCCCGGGTAGGGAAGGGTCTTTACATGGGTACATTTCAGTCTGCCCTTGGAGACGACACGCACCGCGTCGTCAAACTCTTCCACCTCGCATCCGATCTCCAGCAGCTTGGCTGTGGTGGCCTCCAGATGCTTGGGGATCACGTTCATCACCGTCACGTCCCCCTGTGTGGCCGCGGCCGCAAACATAAATGTCCCCGCCTCGATCTGATCCGGGATGACAGAATACTCTGTCCGGTGCAGTCTCTGAACGCCTCTGATCCTGATGACGTCTGTCCCGGCGCCTCTGATGTTGGCGCCCATGCTGTTGAGGAAGTTGGCCACATCCACAACGTGGGGCTCCTTGGCAACGTTCTCCAGGATCGTCAAGCCATCCGCCATGGCTGCCGCCATCATCACGTTAATGGTGGCTCCCACGCTGACCACGTCAAAATAGATGTGCTTTCCTACCAGCCTGGAAGCCTCGGCAATGATCTTGCCGTGCTCGATCTCCACGTCTGCTCCCAGGGCCCTGAAGCCCTTGAGATGCTGGTCAATGGGACGGCTGCCGATATTGCAGCCTCCGGGAAGGGCTACCTCGGCATGTTTGTATTTTCCAAGAAGAGCTCCCAGCAGATAGTAGGACGCCCGGATCTTCTTGATATAGTCGTACTCGATATCAACACTTGTCACGCCTTTCCCGTTGATCTTCACTGTGTGCCGGTCCACTCTGTGCACCATCACGCCGATCCCGGCAATGGCGTCCAAAAGTACATTGATATCATTTACATCCGGAAGATTGTCGATCGTTACCGTTTCATCGCTCATAATTGCAGCCGCAAGAATAGCAAGGGCCGCATTCTTTGCTCCGCCTATCTCCACTTCACCGACAAGCGGGTTGCCACCTTTAATAATATATTGTTCCATACCGCACCTCGATCACACTCTCATTCTCCGCCCTTGCCGGCGAAGCCCGATTTTCTGCTATTTCCTGTATTCCAATTCTGCATATGTCCAGATTTTTCTAATAGCTTCTATCCATTATATCACATATGGCGTGCTTGTAAAACATTTTTTACAAATACGTAAAATTTCTGTAACATTTTACTATATAATGGATGCGTATGACCTATATTATTTTTCTAAAACCTTTAAAACTTTACCAATAGTTTCTTCCAATGTCAACCCATCTTCGCAAATTGTAATATCCGCATACTTTTCAAACAGGACTCTGCGCTCCTCGTACAGCTCCCGGAGCGTCTGGCCGTCCCGCAGGGCAACCCCTCTCTTGTGCGGATCCCCGATCCTGTCTTTGATGGTCTCATAGGACGCCTGAAGGTACACCACTTTCCCGATCTTCTTGTAGTGCTCCATGGCGTTTTTGCAGTAGACCACGCTCCCGCCCGGCGAGATGATGCAGTGCTCCGCCTCCACCTGGGCGTTGACCCGGTCCTCCACCTCCAGGAACCCTTCTGTTCCGCGCTCTTCAATGATCTCATGCAGGAGCTTTTTCTCCTTCTCCTGTATGAGAAGATCCACGTCCAGAAAGCTGTAGCCCAGCCTCTTCGCCGCCACAACTCCTATGGTGCTCTTCCCCGCTGCCGGCATCCCGATGAAAATAATATTATCCATACTCCGCTCCTTCTCTCCTTTCTCCTTCTCTCTTTGCACGTCCCCTTCGCACTGCGGTTCCACATTCCCTTTCGCACATTATAGCACGCTTTCCGCGCATTTGTCCACGGTTCATCTTCCCCCGGCACAGCCAGCCTGTACACAAAATCTCCCCGGAAGTGTCGGTTCCGGGGAGATTTTCTATAGATCCTGTCTTCATTCTTCCTAGCGCTCGCTGTAGTGATGGGCCTCCTCCAGCATCATATCCTTCACTTTCATGAGTCGAATCTGAGAGCTTCTCTCGTTTTCATCCAGCTTCATGGTGATATATTTGATCGTCTCCTGCGCCTGAGGGATGATCACATGCTCCAGCGCGTTTACACGGCGCCGGGTCTTCTCGATCTCGGCGGCCATCAGCCGGCAGGCCTTCTCCGCCTCCGCAAGTCGAAGCATATCCGGCAGGATGTCCGCAAGAGATTTTACCGCTCCGTCCAGGTCGCTGGAGGTAAAGGCAAAGCCGTAGGAGTAGATGTCGTTGGCGTCCGCTGTCCGGGTCTTTGTGTCAAACACCGGAATGTTGACGCTCATAACATTCTTCTTTCCCACCTCCAGGCTCACCTGCTGCTTTGGCGCCATCAGCGCTGTGTGGAGCGCAGCCTCGTCCATGCCCGCTCTGGCGATGACAAAATTCTTGTTGGCAGCCAGTATCCCGGCCTCCACCTTCTGGCGGAGGGCCATGTTCTCCCTGGCAAGTTCCAGGAACTGCCGCATCAGCTCATCACGCTTATCCTTGAGGAGTTTGTGGCCTCTTCGTGCCGTGACAAGTTTCTTTTTCGTTTTTGTAAGCTCCATGCGGGTAGGAGTGATCTGTGTAGATGCCATATGCTTTCCTCCTTACTGTCTGCGCATGCCCGCGGCAAACGATATGGTGCCGGGCGCACGGCTTACTGTTTCCCATAGTACAGATCCAGATACTTGTCGTCGATACGTTTCAGCTCGGATCTGGGCAGGATGGACAGAAGCTTCCAGCCGATCTCCAGCGTCTCCTCGATGGACCGGTCCGCCTGGTAGCCCTGGGACACGTACTGCTTCTCGAACTCGTCGGCAAATTTTGCGTAGATCAGGTCGATCTCTGTCAGAGCCGCCTCTCCCAGGATGGTCATCAGCTCCTTGGCGTCCTTTCCTCTTGAGTAGGCCGCAAAAAGCTGGTTCATGGTGTTGGAGTGGTCCGCCCTTGTCTTGCCCTCGCCGATACCCTTGTCCTTCAGACGGGACAGGGACGGCAGCACATCGACAGGTGGCTGGATGCCCTTGCGGTAGAGGTCACGGCTCAGGATGACCTGCCCCTCTGTGATGTATCCCGTCAGGTCCGGGATGGGATGGGTCTTGTCGTCCTCCGGCATGGTCAGGATGGGGATCATGGTAATGCTTCCCGTCTTCCCTCTCTGCCGTCCCGCGCGCTCATACATCTGCGCCAGGTCTGTGTACATATATCCGGGATAGCCGCGGCGTCCCGGCACTTCCTTCTTGGCTGCGGAGATCTCACGGAGAGCGTCCGCATAGTTTGTAATGTCTGTCAGGATGACGAGGACATGCATGTCTTTCTCAAAGGCAAGATACTCTGCCGCCGTCAGGGCCATACGAGGTGTGGAGATACGCTCCACAGCCGGGTCGTTGGCCAGGTTGATAAAGAGCACTGTCCTGTCGATGGCTCCCGTCTCCTTAAAGGACTCCACGAAGAAGTTGGACTCCTCAAAGGTGATACCCATGGCTGCGAATACAACGGCGAATTTCTCATCGGTCCCCCGCACCTTTGCCTGTCTTGCGATCTGTGCCGCCAGCTGGGAGTGGGGCAGACCGGAGCAGGAGAAGATAGGGAGCTTCTGGCCCCGGACAAGGGTGTTCAGTCCGTCGATAGCGGAGATACCTGTCTGGATAAACTCGGAGGGGTAAACTCTGGCCGCCGGGTTCATAGGCAGGCCGTTGATGTCCCTTCTCTCCTCCGGAAGGATGTCCGGACCTCCGTCCGCGGGGCGCCCCAGGCCGTCAAACACCCGGCCCAGCATATCCCCGGACACGCCCAGTTCCAGGCTCCGTCCGAGAAAGCGCACCTTGCTGTTGCTTAAGTTGATGCCGGCGGCATTTTCATAGAGCTGTACGACCACCTTGTCGCCGTCCACCTCCAGCACCTTGCAGCGGCGCTTCTCGCCGTTTGCCAGCTCAATCTCGCCGAGCTCGTCGTAGGTGACTCCCTCCACGCCTTTTACCATCATCAGCGGGCCGGCAACTTCCTGTATGGTTCTGTATTCTTTTGGCATAATTAGAAGTCCTCCTTCCCGAATGTATCTGCGATCTCTGCGTCGAGCTCGCTCATAATGCTCTCATACGCAGACTCGATCTGGTCTGTCACTGTATATTTATAGCGTCCGATCTTCTCGCGCACCGCCATCGTCAGAAGCGCATTCATGGAAGCCCCCTTGTTCAGAGCGTCCATAGACTTCTCATAGAAGGCCAGCACCAGCTTCATCATCAGGTACTGCTTCCGCAGAGGCGTGTAGGTATCCACCTCATGGAAAGAGTTCTGGTGCAGGAAGTCCTCACGGATGGACCTGGCCGCCTCCATCTTCAGCCTGTCAGCCGGAGACAGGGCGTCCATGCCTACCATCTGCACGATCTCCTCCAGCTCCGCCTCGTCCTGCAGAAGGCTCATCATCTTCTGACGATCCTCCATCCAGTCGGGAGCCACCTTCTCATTGAACCAGCCGCTCACATTGTCCAGATAGAGGGAGTAGCTGGTAAGCCAGTTGATGGCCGGGAAATGTCTCTTGTAAGCCAGATTGGAATCCAGTCCCCAGAACACCTTCACGATACGTAAGGTTGCCTGGGACACGGGCTCCGAGGTGTCGCCTCCCGGGGGAGACACGGCCCCGATCACGGACAGCGAGCCCTCTCTTCCATCCTTTCCAAGGGAGATCACATGGCCTGCCCTCTCGTAGAATTCCGCCAGACGGGAGCCCAGGTAAGCCGGGTATCCCTCCTCGCCGGGCATCTCCTCCAGACGTCCCGACATCTCGCGGAGAGCCTCTGCCCACCGGGATGTGGAGTCCGCCATCAGGGCCACCGAGTATCCCATGTCGCGGAAATACTCCGCGATCGTAATTCCTGTATAAATAGACGCCTCACGGGCTGCGAAAGGCATATCCGAAGTGTTGGCGATGAGAACCGTCCTCTCCATCAGAGAACGCCCTGTCTTGGGGTCCTTCAGCTCCGGAAATTCGTTCAGAACGTCCGTCATCTCATTGCCCCGCTCACCGCATCCGATGTAGACCACAATGTCCGCCTCGGCCCATTTTGCCAGCTGGTGCTGGATCACAGTCTTACCGCTTCCGAAGGGTCCCGGCACAGCCGCCACACCGCCCCTGGCAATGGGGAAGAATGTGTCAACGACCCTCTGGCCTGTCACAAGAGGCACATCCAGGGGCAGCTTTTTCACATAGGGGCGCCCCCGCCTCACGGGCCACTTCTGCATCATAGTCAGTTCCTTGTCCCCCTGTTCCGTGGCAATGACTGCCACGGTCTCCTCCACCGCGAATTCTCCTGCCCGGATCTCCTTCACGGTTCCTTTTATCCCATAGGGGACCATGATCTTCTGCTGCACCACCTGGGTCTCCTGCACCGTGCCCAGAACATCTCCGGCTTCCACCTGGTCTCCGACCCCGGCCACGGGGACAAAGTCCCACTTTTTCTCCCTGTTCAGAGCCGCCACCTCCACGCCTCTTTGCAGATTGTTGCCTGAAATCCCCATGATCTCGTCAAGAGGACGCTGGATGCCGTCGTAAATGCTGGAGATAAGCCCGGGCCCAAGCTCCACTGACATGGGAGCCCCCGTGGACTCCACCGGTTCGCCGGGTCCCAGTCCGGATGTCTCCTCGTACACCTGGATGGACGCCTCGTCTCCGTGCATCTCTATGATCTCGCCTATCAGGCGCTGTCTGCTGACGCGCACCACGTCGGACATATTGGCGTCCTTCATTCCGGACGCAATGACCAGCGGTCCCGCTACTTTTTTGATCGTACCTGTACTCATAATGGACGTATCACCTCAACTTTCTTAGTTACTGAACAGGATGTCGGACCCAACGGCCTGTTCCACCGATTTCTTCACTCCTCTGACACCGCTGCCCGTATTTCCGGACACGCCCGGGATCTCTATGATCGCCGGGATGAGCTGCCCTTCGTACCGGGCCATCTCATGTTTTAGCTGTGCCGCCAGCTCCTCCGTGATATAGATGATCCCATACCCTTCGGCGGCCAGCTGGTGGAGCTTCTCCCCTGCTTCCCGGAATGTGACGGGAAATGTGTCAAGTCCCAGGGCAGCAAAGCCGTAAATGCTGTCATAGTCGCCCATCACTGCTATCTTATACATACATTTCCCTTACCCTTTCCCGGATTGCCTGTTCCGGCAGCTGACTTCTCTTGCCGGAGAGGATGATCCGCACTGTCTTGATCTCGTTTTGTCTTGCAAGTACATACGCCACCACCGGGCCTATGGTAAATGCTTTATATTTCTGCGGGCTGATGGTCTGGATGATGCGGTTGTCACACCAGCGCTCAAAGGCGGACATGGACTCTGCCAGAGCCTGTGCCCCTTCCGCGTACTCGGTGCCAAGAAGATAGTCCCGTATGGCCTCCGGTCCCGAAAGGGCCGCCTTTGCAAGCTGGTCCACGCTGAGGCTCCCGCACTCCGCCATGGCCTGCTTTATAAATTCTATGGATTTTGCGGTTTTCTGCGCCCGCACGGCGATCTTGATGTCCGCCACCGCCACCACGGACCTGGCGTAGTCCCGGATGATCTCGTCCTCCGACTCCATCCCCGCCTTGTAAATGGCGTCCAGGGCCGCCCTGTCTATGATGATGTCGCAGAGCTGTCCGTCTCCCGCGTGAAGCAGCGCCTCGCAGGCCTGCAAAGCCGCCTGGCTCATATTCGCGGGAAGCCGCCCGAAATCCTTCTCCCGTATGATCTCCAGCATCTCCTGCCCGGAAATTGCCGTGTCCCCGTAGAAAATGTCTCCGGGAGGCTCCTCTGTACAGGCCGCCTTGACTGCTGCCTTTAGATTGTGGAACAGCTTCTGACAGAAGAGGACATCGAACTTTTTCCTGTCAATGGACAGCTCGCTCACCGTCTGCCAGATCTTCTCCTCCTCCCGCTTCAGCATCTTCTCCGCGTCCCCGGAAGTGTCTGTGTCGCCCCAGCCCCGCTCCGCCAGGAACTGCAGGCACTGCTCATAACTCTGGCAGGCGATGAGCTGGTCGATGACCGCATTGGAGAAGAGGGAGACCTCAAGGGCTCTTATACGGGCAACCGCATAGGTATACTTTTCACTCATCTGGGTTCCTCCTCACGCCCTGTCCCGGGAAAACAGTCTCTTCTGAACCCGGTCGCTCATCTCGTCCCGCCTCGTCTCAAAGATGGCCTGAAAGGTACAGTTCTCCTCGATCCCGCCGTACACCAGCACAAATCCGTCGGGTACGAGCGGGTCTCCTTTCGCCAGGGTGAGGGAGCCTCCCTTTGCCCGGGCTATATTCTGTATCTTTTCCTCAAATCCGTCCGGCATGCGCTGCGCGTCCGCAGGTGAAAAATGGATCTCTCCCGCCTGGGGGAGTACGTAATGATCCAGCAGCTTCTCTATCAGTTCAAAATACGCCGCCGTATCCATGTCCTTTATTTTCCGGTAAGCCTCCTCCAGCACCTCTCCTATGATCGCCTGCCTGGCGGAGAGAAGCCTGGTGCGCCTCTCCAGGTCCGATGCCGACAAAGCCTTTTCCTTCAGGCCTTCCGCATCTGTCCGGGCCTTTGCAAGGATAGCCGCGGCAGATTTTTCCGCCCGGCTTTTCTTCTCATCCAGAAGTTCCCGGGCCTGTCTGTTCGCATCCTGTATCTTCACCTCAGCGGAGGACCGGGCTTCTTCCAGGATACGGCTTTTCATTTTCTCTAATCCAGTCATAGCCTTCGCACTCCTTTTCCTGATTTTTCCCTGTCACCTGACTGCGTTCCTATACCTGGATCATAGTCACGGCGATGACGGAAATCAGAAGAGAAAGGATCGCGTAGGTCTCAACCATGGCCGGGAACAGCATCGCCTTACCGAACTGCTCCGGCTTTTTCGCCACGATGCCGATGGACGCCGCGGCAGCCTCCCCCTGGGATTTTCCTGAGATCAGTCCCACGATGCCTACCGGCAGGCAGGCCGCCAGGATGAGAAGTCCGGTCTGGGGATCCAGCTCCAGTCCGCCGCCGCCCAGAAGGCCGATCTTGGAAAGTGTGACAAAGCCTACCAGCAGTCCGTAAATTCCCTGTGTACCAGGCAGAAGCTGGAGCACCAGAACCTTGGCGAATTTGCTGGGGTCCTCTGTCACAACCCCTGCCGCCGCCTGTCCTGCGATACCGACGCCGATAGCGGAGCCCGCGCCTGCGAGAAATACGGCCACTGCTGCTCCGAGAAGTCCATAAACCAGTCCTAAGTTCTCCCATATACTCATGATATTGTTTCCTCCTTAATATCTACATATTTTGTATCATTCTCAAAGGGTTCAAAGGGCTTCCCTCCCCCTTCATAAAACTTTCCGAAAAACTCCACAAACTGGAGTCGGTTCGTGTGTACGTAGGCTCCCAGCAGATTGATGGCCATGTTCATGGCGTGGCCCACGATGAAGACGGCGATAAACACCAGCACTCCGAACACGCTCTTTCCCAGCATACTCCCCATCATGTTGACAACGGAAGCGATAACCCCTGTTGCCAGTCCCAAAGCCAGAAGCCGGGAGTAGGACAGGACGTCGCTGAGCCAGCCTGTGATGTTGTAAATGTCATAGGCTCCCAGGGCCAGCCTGAGCACCGGGTTTTTGTTGCCCCGGCCGGACATCAGGAAAAGCCCCGCAGCTCCCGCGATGGCCAGCACCTTTGCCAGCGTGTTGAGGGCCGGCGGGAACACAATGTCCATCTGCGAGATGGAGCGGAAGATCTCCGACGGAAGCAGCAGCAGAATGAGCCCCATCAGAAAGACGTACCAGAGCACCACATCGCAGAAGAAGTCCAGATACTGTCTGTCCTTAAGCTGCATGTAGCCTTTGATCCCAAGTCCCGCAAACAGGTGGATCGTTCCAAACAGCATAGAGTACACCAGCAGCTTCATAGGGTCGTTAAGAGGCGCGAACCACAAGGGCGGTATACTCACCTCTTTCCCGAAAAACACGCTGGAAACCACGTCCACCACGTCTCCGAAATAACCTCCGAACAGGACCCCCCACACGACGGTGGAGATGCCGCAGAACATAAACAGCTTCAGCGACTTGTGCATCCCCGCGCCCATCCTGGGGAATTTCTTCAGCACCACAAAGCACACGATGGCCACAATGGCGCCGTAGGCTGCGTCGGAGAGCATCATTCCGAAGAAGAACACGTAGAAAAACGACATGATGGTAGTCGGGTCAAACTCTCCCTTGTGGGGCAGTCCGTAGGACTCCAGCACGCCCTCCAGGCTGGAGGAGAAGGCATTGTTGTGCAGGATGGTGGGCGGCTCCTCGTCCTCCCCCGGCTCCTCCACGTCCATGACGCAGTCATAGTTCTCCTCAATAGCCTTCTGCAGGGCAGGCACTGCCTTTGCCGGCACATACCCGCTGATAAGGAACGTGCGCCCTGACTGGGGCAGCGTTCCCAGCACCTGGTATTTCTCCGCCCGGATGCGGTAGTAGTCTGAGATGTACTCCAGCTCCTCCCGCCTTTCGGCCCGGGCCTTGATCTCCTCTTCTTTCTCTTCTATTTCCCTGTTCAGTTTTTCAATATCCGCTTGCAGCTCCTCTGTCCGAACCGCCGGATCCTCCGGCACGATCTGTGAGGGCCTTGCAAATCCTCCCTGGCGGAGCGCTTCCTCCACTGCCTCTGCGTCCTCTCTCATGCAGAGCACGGCCAGATACACGCCCTCCGTCCCGGAGGAGACGATCTCCACATCCAGCTCCTCTGTCTGGGGGAGCTGCTCTGCCAGAACCGCGTATACGTCCTCCAGCGTGGTGCCGGCGGCCATGGTGCCTGTCAGCATGGCTGTGTGCTCTGTCCCCTCAAAGTTCATGGGAACGCCCAGAGCCAGCCAGGGGCTCAGACTCTCGATCTGGTTTTCGTCCTTAAGGATGGCAGCCTTTTTCTCTGCGATCTGTCTGCTGCATCGAAGGATATCCGCCGCCATGTCCAGGATCTCTTCCCTGTCCCCGGCTGCCTGTCGGAACTGCGTTTCATCCACCAGCTTCTTTCCCTCAAGGCTGGCGAACATGGACTTTTTCCGGGGGACGTACTGCTCCAGCACGTCCAGGGCCTGATCTGCCATGTGGGCCTTCTTCTCAAAGTTCAGCCTTGGGCTGGTGGTGTCCATCTGTCGGAATACATCGTCCTCCTCCGCCAGCTGGCTGACCTCCATGACCCCCAGGGACTGGAGTCTCTCCAGGATGGCCTTTCGGTTCTTCTTCAGCGCGCAGATACTGACTCTCTGCATCTGCAGTACTGCCATAGACACATCCCTCCTTTTCTTTCATTTTCAGGAAGCGTCTCAGATCAGATGCGCGATGACATCTGACACGGCGGCCTCCTTCTCTTTTTCCGCTTCCTCTCTTAGAGCCCGGATCATCTCCTCCGTCTCCGCGGCCGCCTTTTCTGCCATTTGTTTTCCTTCCTCAGCAGCAGAGTCCATGACAGCCGCAGCCTCGGTTTTTGCATCCCGGGTGATCTTTTCCTGCATGTTCTCCGCCTCATCGGATGCCTGGGAAAGAATCTGCTCACAGCGGGCGTCCGCCTGAGCCACGATCTCTCCGGCCTCTTTTTCGGCCTGCTTTATGGTCTGAATGGTCTCTTCTACCATCTATCCACCACCTCTCTTTTCCTTTTTTTGCTGTCTTGTAGTTCAAATTATAATATGATTTGCGCAGTATGTCTATTATTTTTTTTTATTTTTCCTTTAAACCCATTTTTGAATACACAATTGATTTTCTAATCTCGCAATTATTTCTTTTTTCTCGGATTACAGATTTTTTCACTCTATTCCTATACTTTCTCCCTCTGATTTTGATTTTATGCAGGCCTTTTCCTGCAATCCGAAAAATCCGGAAAAAAAGAGTCCCGCCTGCGGAACTCTCACGCCAGACGCGGCTGCGCATGGCTGCTCTGTCTTTTTATGTTTCCCAGGACAGGCGGTGCAGATGCCCCTCCCTGTTCAAATCCGCAAATCCGTTCTGACGCAGAGCCTCATAAAGGACGATGGCGACAGAATTGCCCAGGTTGAGGGACCGGATCCGGCCCATCATGGGAATCCGCACGCAGGTATCCTGATGCTCCACCAGGATCTCCTCCGGTATGCCGGCGCTCTCCTTTCCGAACATGATATAGCAGTCCGGTCTGTAGCGGACATCCGTGTAGACTCTGGGCGCCTTTGTAGTGGCCATGTAGATCGTTGCTCCCGGATTTCTCTCCAGAAAATCCTGGTAGTCCATGTAGGTGGTCACATCCAGGTCTCTCCAGTAGTCCATCCCCGCCCGCTTCAGACTCTTTTCATCCAGTCGGAAGCCCAAAGGCTCGATGAGGTGGAGACGCGCCCCGGCGGCCACGCATGTCCTTCCTATATTTCCCGTATTGGCCGGTATCTCCGGCTCGTGCAGTACAATGTTCAGCATCCGTACCCTCCTTATTCCTGCTGCCAGAGCTTCCAGATCTCGTCCGGTCCGGGACGGTCCAGGAACCTGACGTCTTCCCCGTTCCGTATGACCTTGTCGTTGTCCCCTCTGAACCTTCCTATAACGCAGGCCTCTACCTGCTGCCGGGCAAGCCTTTCTGCCGCCGCCTCGCCGTCGGCTGCCGCCAAAAGAAAGCAGCCCGCCGATGTGAGCTGATAGGGATTGATATGGAAAAGCTCGCACACCTCGATGGTCTCCTGCCTGACAGGAATCTTCTTCAGGTCCGCCTCCAGGCCCCGGCCCGTCCGGGCGGACAAATCCCACAGGGCCTTGAACATTCCTCCCTGCCCCACGTGACAGATAACCGGTATCCCGGCTCTTCTGGCTGCCCGGGCTGTATCCAGGCCGAAAATCCGCTCCCCTGCAGACTCCGCAAGCCGCAGAAAAGAAGGGGCGAACCTGCGGGCCAGAACCTCTCTTTTCTCCTCGCCAATCCGCAGCATCCCCTCCAGGCCCGCCTGGCCCGCCACAAGAAGGTCCGCCGGTTTTTCCCCGGCGCCCGGTGGGGCAGGTCCCGACCTGTCCTCAGCTGTCACCAGGGCGCAGGGCAGGGAGACAGCCGGGCACTTTCCTCCCTCTATCTCCCCGATCTCCAGAAAAAATGGCAGGGTATCTGCCATTTTCTTCCATTTCTTTTTTAAATCATACAGAAACGTATTCTCCCGGTCCGCCGGTATCTGGAACACCGCTTTTGCGGCGAACTCCTCTGCCCCACGGGCTGCCAGGGCATTGACGCAGTGGGCCAGGGCGTATCGTCCCAGGTTCCCCTGCTCCCCGTATATGATCGCTGTCTCTGTCAAAATCTGTTCTCCTTTATCCTTCTGCTCCCGTGCCTGCTCCTAGCTTTCGCTTCCCGCCGAGGCAGCCTGGCTCACTGCCGCGTTGACCTGGTCTGCGTCCTGGGAGGCAATGGCGTTTTGGAGGGCAGTCAGCACATCCCCGCTGGCCGAGGCAGTGCCCACCTCGATCACCTGATCCGACTTTGCATAATAGCTGGTGTTGAACACCTCCCGGCTGACCTCCTGGCCGTCCTCGTACACAATCTTCCAAAGCTGCGCCTCCACGCCGTCGTGGGGGTTTCCTGTCACCTCGGTCGTGCCCGCCGCCAGCTCCGTGTTTTCCTCATATACTGTGCCGTAGGGCTCTGTGCTGATGGTCTCGCTCTCGTATTCCACCGTCCGGTTCTCAGCCCGTGTCTCCATGCCGTAAATGATGAACCGGAGCTGGTTGCTGTCATTGATCTCCCCGTATATATAGATGGGGGTGTCATAGCTGTTCGTGAACTTGAAATCCAGGTAATCCCCGGCTATGGCCGCGTCCCTGGAGGGCTTCACGTAATCCACGGTCATGGAGTGGGGGGACCGTTCCACCACCTCCAGCTCGGCGTAAATGACCGCGTTGTAGAGGGTGGTGGACACCTGGCAGATACCGCCGCCGTAATCGGAGACCACCTGGCCGTTCTCATAGGCTCCGGCCTCCACATAACCGTTCTCCGCCGTGAAAGGCCCTGTAGTCTGTCCCACAGACAGGGTCTCCCCCGGCATCAGAATCGTTCCGTTCAGCTTATCCACACCGTTTTTCAGGTTCTGCCATCTGTCGCCGCCCCCGGCGTCCGTCCAGAAGCTGCCCAGCTCATCCTGTATGGTGGACAGCTCCTCCTCTGTGATTTCAGGCTCATCTGTCTTGGTCTGCAGCTCCATGGTAAAATCATCGTGCTCCCACTGGTCATTGAGGTAGTCTGTAACCGCCTCGATGGTGGCCTCCACATCCACAGCCTTTCCCTCCTGCTCCGCAGTGATCTCAAAGGAGGCGGCGGTCTTCTGGATGGAGGCGTCCACTGCGCCCTGCACAAGGGGCACGGCCCGCTCATTTAAGACTGCCTCTGTCAGCTCCTGATCCAGGCTGAATTTCTCCCGGATTACATAGGGCTCTTCCTCCAGATTTTTCTGCGTTCTGTAGCGGGAAAATACGCTTCCCGTCTTGCCGTAGTCCACCGCTTCCTGAATCAGCTCATCCACATCCTCGGCGGACAGCCCCAGCTCGCTTAAAAGGGCCTGGGCAGAACCGTCGTCAGCCTCCAAAGTCACGGTCACCGCGCCGTCTGACTCCCTATGCTCCTCCAAAGCGGCGCCGGCCTCCTTTGCGGTCATGCCGGACACATCCACGGTGCCAATCCACACGTTGCCGCAGATCACATTCTCATCCACTCTATTTACATAATTTCTCAGGTGTATATAGACACCCAGCAGGGCGATCAATATCAGCCCCGCGCCCGCGCCTGCCATGATAAGGAGACACATCTGTTTCTTCCTGCGCGCGGTCATCCTTTTTGTTTCCCGCAGGCTCCTTCTCCGTGATGCCATATTGCTTTCCGCCTATCCTTCCTGGTTACGTTTCATCCTGCCCTTCAGATCATGATGGAGGGGATGATGGACGTGACCACCATAGCTGCGATCACGATCATAATAATGATCGCAATGATCTGTCTTGTCCGTTTATTGTTAAAATTCATGATTTCTTCTCCTTATTTTCCATCTGTTTCCTACATTGTAAACGTTTTATTTTTCAATTGCAATATGAATTCCTCTCCCGTCCTTTGTGAGGGGATCTCTGTGTCTGTAGTCGAAGAGCACATACGCTCCCTTCAGTGGAAAATACTCCAGGTGGGTCATCCTGCGGAGCTGGTTTTTGTCCGCCCCCTCGCAGTCCTCCAGGTATCTGTGCTCCCGGGCTTCCCTCTCGTAGAAATCGCGGACCCACTGCCCGTCCGCCCGGGGCTCACCTGCAAAGGCCGGCCTGCTCTTGGCGTTCTCCCGAAGATAATAGTCAAAAATGAGCCGTTCCCTCATTCTCCCGACATCCTCCGGCCAGTTTTCCCTGACAAAGGCAAGGAGAATCTCATAGCGGGCCGCCCGGGCGTGCTGTACCTGATTCAGCCCCTCCCTCTCATAGAAAAGCGCCAGTCTCCGGTAGAGAGTAAAGGGAACGGGCTCCCGCCGCTCCAAAAGCTCCAGGGCCGTTCGGAACTGGCCGCTGTTATAGTAGATCTCTGTCATCTCCTCCACCCCTTTGAGGGTCAGGATATCCCTGTAGGACAGCCACCTTGTAGAGAGCACCTCGTAGGGCGGGGTGTCGTGGCAGAGCAGGCCGTACGCCTCCTTCATTTTCTCCATGCGCGAGCCCTTCAGTACCTTGAGGAAACCAAGCTGCAGCTGGTCGGGGCGGAGGGCGTACACCCTGTCAAAGGAGCGCCCGAAGCTCTCCAGATCTTCCCAGGGGAGGCCGGCGATAAGGTCCAGGTGCTGGTGCACGTTCCGTCCCGCCCGCACCCTTCTTACATGTTCCTCCAGACGCGCAAGGTCCATGGTCCGCCGAATTTCCCGGATGGTCTCCGGGTTGGTGGACTGGACGCCGATCTCCAGCTGGAGCAGTCCGGGCCGCATGGAGCAAAGCAGAGCCAGTTCCTCCTCATCCAGAAGATCCGCTGAGACCTCAAAATGGAAATTCGTGATCCCGTTGTCGTGCTGGCGGATGTATTTCCATATCTCCAGGGCGTGGTCGCGGCGGCAGTTGAAGGTCCGGTCTACGAATTTCACCTGCTTCGTCCCCGCGTCCAGGAAAAACTGAAGCTCCCGCTTCACCAGGGAAAGGCTTCGGAACCGGAGTCTTTTGCCAACAGAGGACAGGCAGTAGCTGCAGGAGAAGGGGCAGCCTCTGCTGCTCTCATAATACACGATCCTATGCCTGAAATCTGTCATATCCTGGTAGACAAAGGGAATTTGATCTATGTCCAGAGGCTGCCTCCAGGGATTGTCACGAATCTGTCCCCGGCTGTCCCGCCAGGTAATCCCCGCCATGTCCGCCAGGTCTG
>CAZZBJ010000047.1:0-18419 GCA_964652805.1 uncultured Mordavella sp.
AATACAGCACACTCAAGAAGATCTCCTCTCTCACCGCTTCCGCCTACGAAAAGCTGGAGACACTGAAGAGAGTTGTCAGCGAAGCAGACACCATTTCCGATTTCGAGAAGGAGGCCTTCTACTACAGAGATATGGTCATCCCGGCCATGGAGGCCCTCCGCGGCGACGTGGATCTTCTGGAGACCATGACAGACACAGCCGCATGGCCTTTCCCGACTTACGGAAAGCTGCTCTTTGGCATCATCTAGGCAGAGCGCTCTATTTAAAAAATCAAATCCCGGAGGTAACATCTATGTGTTCAATTATGGGGTACTGTTCAGCCAGTGCCGATTACGATTTATTCAAGGAGGGATTTGACCGCACTATCTCGAGAGGACCGGACGACAGTCGGATCGTAGATACCGGCTTCGGTCTTCTCGGTTTTCACAGACTTGCAATTATGGGACTTACAGGAGAAGGGATGCAGCCCTTCTCCCTTTGCGGTCATACCCTTGTGTGCAACGGAGAAATATACGGTTTCAGAAAATTAAAAAAAGAGCTGGAGGAGAAGGGCTATACCTTTAAGAGCGACAGCGACTGCGAGCTCCTTCTTCCCCTCTATAAAGAATACGGAACAGATATGTTCGGCATGTTGGATGCGGAGTACGCGCTCATCCTCTTCGACGGCGACACGAAATCATACATAGCAGCAAGGGATCCCATCGGCATTCGTCCCCTCTACTATGGCTATGACAAAGAGGGCGTCGCTATTTTTGCAAGTGAGGCTAAAAACCTGGTAGGGCTGACAGACAAGATCATGCCCTTCCCGCCCGGCCACTACTACAAGGACGGGGAATTTATCTGCTATCGCGATATCACAGAGGTTTCCTCTGTCTGTATGGACGACACGGAGGAGGTCTGCAGGAACATCCACGACAAGCTGGTGGAGGGCATCCGTAAGAGGCTGGACGCAGACGCGCCCTTGGGCTTCCTCTTAAGCGGAGGACTGGACTCCTCTCTCGTGTGCGCCGTGTCTGCCCGCATCCTGGACCGCCCGATCCGCACCTTTGCCATCGGCATGGACGAGGACGCCATCGACTTGAAATATGCAAAGGAAGTGGCAGACTATATCGGAAGCGACCACACGGAGGTCGTCATCACAAAAGAAGATGTCCTGAAGACCCTGCCGGATGTCATCAGGGCTCTGGGCACATTCGACATCACCACCATCCGCGCTTCCATGGGCATGTACCTTGTCTGCAAGGCCATCCACGAGAAGACGGACGTGCGTGTTCTTATGACAGGAGAGATATCAGACGAGCTGTTCGGATATAAATATACAGACTTCGCCCCCTCGCCGGAGGCCTTTCAGAAAGAATCTGTCAAGAGAATCCACGATATCCACATGTACGACGTACTCCGGGCGGATCGGTGCATCAGCGTAAATTCCCTGGAAGCCCGCGTTCCTTTCGGCGACCTGGATTTTGTATCCTACGTCATGAGCGTGGACCCGGCAAAGAAGATGAACATCTACAACAAAGGAAAATATCTTCTCCGCCACGCCTTTGAGGGCGATTATCTCCCCCACGACATCCTGATGCGCGAGAAAGCTGCCTTCTCCGACGCTGTGGGCCATTCTTTGACGGATCATCTGAAGGAATATGCGGAGAACCGCTATTCCGATGAAGAATTTGAAGAAAAACGAAAACAATATACGCATGCAGCTCCCTTCACAAAGGAGTCCCTCCTGTACCGGGAAATCTTCGAGAAGTACTATCCCGGACAGTCCGAGATGATCGCGGACTTCTGGATGCCCAACAAGGAATGGGAGGGCTGCGATGTGAACGATCCTTCCGCAAGAGCACTCTCCAACTACGGAGCAAGCGGTGTCTAAAGACCGCAATACGAAAGGAGTTTTTATATGGACCAGAAGAATCAAAATTTATATCAAAGCCGTTTTGAGCACGATGCCTGCGGCATCGGAGCTGTTGTCAGTATCGACGGCATCCAGGAGTACAAGATCCTGGATGCCGCCCTTACGATCGTAGAAAAACTGGAACACCGCGCAGGCAAAGACGCTACTGGACAAGTTGGTGACGGAGTGGGAATCCTGACGCAGATTTCCCACTCTTTTTTTTCCAAAGCAGCCGCACAGATCGGCATCACACTTGGCGAGGAGCGGGACTACGGCGTGGGCATGTTCTTCTTCCCACAGGATACGCTGAAGAGGAACTTCTCCCGGAAAATGTTTGAGGTCATCCTGGAGAAGGGCGGTCTTACGCTTCTGGGCTGGAGAAATGTGCCGGTCCATCCGGAGATACTGGGCGACTACGCCAGAGAGCGCATGCCCTGCATCATGCAGTGCTTTGTGGCAAGGCCAGGGGACTGCCCAAAGGGCATCGACTTTGACCGCCGTCTCTATATCGCCAGAAGAGAGTTTGAGCAGAGCTGCGAGGACACCTATGTGGCCTCCCTCTCCTCCCGGACCATCGTCTACAAGGGCATGTTCCTGGTGGGACAGCTCCGCCGCTTCTACGACGACCTGCAGGATACGGACTACCACACAGCCATCGCCATGGTCCACTCCCGCTTCTCCACCAACACCACCCCCAGCTGGGAGCGGGCTCACCCTAACCGCCTGATCCTCCACAACGGGGAGATCAACACCATCCGTGGCAATGCGGACCGCATGCTTGCCAGAGAGGAGACCATGCACTCCTCTGTTATCTCCGACGATATCGACAAGGTGCTGCCGGTCATCGGCAGCAGCGGATCCGACTCCGCCATGCTGGACAATACTCTGGAGTTCCTCTACATGAACGGCATGGACCTTCCTCTGTCCGTCATGATCACCATCCCGGAACCCTGGAGACATGATCGGTACATGGATGAGAAGAAAAAAGACTTCTACCACTACTACGCCACCATGATGGAGCCCTGGGACGGCCCTGCCGCCATCCTCTTCTCAGACGGGGATATCCTGGGCGCTGTCCTGGATCGGAACGGACTTCGCCCCTCCAGGTACTACATCACAGACGACCGGCATCTCATCCTCTCCTCAGAGGTGGGCGTGCTGGATATCCCGGCGGAGCACATAGTGGAGAAATCCAGACTGCAGCCAGGAAAGATCCTCCTTGTGGACACAAAGAAGAAAAAGCTCATCTCTGATGAGGAGTGCAAGGAGTACTACTCCACCCGCCAGCCCTACGGCGAATGGCTGGATCTGAACCTGCTCTATCTGAAGGACATCCCGGTCCCTGGCGGAAAGGTGCCGGTCCACAATCAGGTGAGAAGGGATCAGCTCTACAAGGTATTCGGTTACACTTACGAAGATGTGAAGGATGTGCTCCTTCCCATGGCAGCGAACGGGTCCGAGGCCACAGCCTCCATGGGAGCCGACATTCCCCTGGCCGTGCTGTCTGAGAAGCATCCGTCTCTCTCCCACTATTTCAAACAGCTCTTTGCCCAGGTAACCAACCCGCCTATCGACTCTCTGCGTGAGGAAATCGTCACCGACACTACCGTGTACATCGGCTCGGACGGAAACCTGCTGGAGGAGAAAAGCGGCAACTGTACGGTGCTGGAGGTGAAGAACCCTATCCTCACCGGCGTGGACCTGATGAAGATCAAGTCCCTGGACCAGCCAGGATTTAAGAGCGCGGTAGTATCCCTGCTCTATTTCAAAAACACGTCTCTTGAGAAGGCGCTGGACCAGCTCTTCGTGAGCTGTGACCGGGCCTACACAAAGGGGGCTAACATCATCATCCTCTCTGACCGGGGCGTGGATGAGAACCATGTGGCCATCCCCTCTCTCCTGGCCGTCTCCGCCATGGAACAGCACCTGATCCGGACAAAGAAGAGGACTGCTGTCTCCATCATCCTGGAGAGCGGCGAGCTAAGGGACGTGCACCAGTTTGCCACCATCCTGGGCTACGGCGCCCGGGCTGTCAATCCCTATCTGGCTCACGAGTGCATTGCGGAGCTCATTGACAAGGGCATCCTGGACAAGGACTATCACACAGCTATCAATGACTACAACGAGGCTGTGCTCCACGGCATCGTAAAGATTGCAGCCAAGATGGGCATTTCCACCCTTCAGTCCTACCAGTCCGCCCAGATCTTCGAGGCTGTGGGCATCAGCAAAGAGGTTATAGACAAGTACTTTACCAACACAGTCAGCCGGGTAGGCGGCATCGGCATAAAGGACATAGGCGACGATGTGATCGCCCGCCACAACAAGGCCTTTGACCCCCTTGATCTGGGCGTGGACACCACGCTGGACAGCACCGGCTTCCACAGGCTGAGGAGCGGCGAGGACAAGGAGGACCACCTTTACAATCCCGCCGCCATCATCGCCCTCCAACAGGCCACACAGAACGGCGACTATGACAGGTTTAAGGAATATACAGCCATGGTGGACGACGAGACCCGTCCTCACACGCTGCGTGGTCTTTTGGCCTTCCAGTTCCCGGAGGACGGAGGCGTCCCTATCGACGAAGTGGAGCCTGCCTCTGAGATCGTCAAGCACTTTAAGACAGGGGCCATGTCCTACGGCTCCATCTCCGAGGAGGCCCACGAGTGCATGGCCATCGCCATGAACCGGCTGGGCGGCAAATCCAACTCAGGCGAGGGCGGCGAGAAGCCGGAGCGCCTTGGAACGGAGAAAAACAGCGCTATCAAGCAGGTGGCCTCCGGGCGCTTTGGTGTTACCAGCGAGTATCTTGTGAGCGCAAAGGAAATCCAGATCAAGATGGCCCAGGGCGCGAAGCCGGGAGAAGGCGGCCATCTTCCTGGCAAAAAAGTATATCCGTGGATAGCAAAAACGCGCTACTCCACCCCGGGCGTGTCCCTCATCTCCCCTCCGCCTCACCACGACATCTATTCCATCGAGGACCTGGCGCAGCTCATCTATGACCTGAAGAACGCTAACAGAAAGGCCCGCATTGCCGTAAAGCTGGTGTCTGAGGCAGGCGTCGGCACCATCGCCTCCGGCGTAGCCAAGGCAGGCGCCCAGGCTGTGCCTATCTCCGGCTACGACGGAGGCACAGGAGCCGCGCCCCAGAGCTCTATCCACCATGCGGGACTTCCCTGGGAGCTGGGCCTTGCCGAGACGCATCAGACGCTGATACAAAATCATCTGAGGAGCCGTGTGGTCATTGAAACAGACGGCAAGCTCATGAGCGGCCGGGATGTGGCCATCGCCGCCCTGCTGGGAGCTGAGGAGTTCGGCTTTGCCACTGCTCCCCTTGTGACCATGGGCTGTATGATGATGCGTGTCTGCAATCTGGACACCTGCCCCGTAGGCGTTGCCACCCAAAGCGAGTGTCTGCGCAAGCGCTTTAAGGGCAAACCGGAGTATGTCATGAACTTCATGCTGTTCATCGCCCGGGAGCTGCGGGAGATCACGGCAAAGCTGGAGTTCCGCACGCTCTCTGAGATGGTGGGACACACGGAATGTCTGAAGGTGAGGGAGAACTGTACGATCCCGAAAGCAAAAAAGGTGGACCTCTCAAGGATCCTCTGCTCCTCTCCGGATGGCAGCGCAGTCCACTTCAACCCGGAGGATGTGTTTGACTTTGAGCTGGAGGAGACTGTGGACGAGGCCATTCTCCTGCCCCGCTTTGAGAAGGCTCTGAAGACCGGCAGGAAGCACAGTGAGCGCATCCGCGTAAACAGCGTGAACCGCTCTGTGGGAACCATCCTGGGATCCGAGATCACGACCGCTTTCAAGAATACTCTCAAGGACGACACCTTCAGGGTACACTGCACCGGAGGCGGCGGACAGTCCTTCGGCGCCTTTATCCCCAAGGGCCTGACCCTCACGCTTGAGGGAGACGCCAACGATTACTTCGGCAAGGGTCTGTCCGGCGGAAAGCTGATCGTGTATCCGTCCAGGCGCAGCACTTTTAAGGCCTCTGAGAACATCATCATCGGAAATGTGGCCCTCTACGGCGCCACATCAGGAAAAGCCTATGTCTGCGGCGTGGCCGGCGAGCGCTTCTGCGTCCGCAACTCCGGCGCCACAGCGGTGGCCGAGGGCTGCGGCGACCACGGTCTGGAATACATGACAGGAGGCTGCGCAGTGATCCTTGGAAAAACCGGCAAAAACTTTGCCGCAGGCATGAGCGGCGGAACGGCCTATGTGCTGGATATGGATCATCAGCTCTACAAAAAGCTGAACAAGGATATGGTGACCATGTCTGAAGTAACGGAAAAGCACGACATCGCAGAGCTGAAAAATATACTGAAGGATTACGAGAAGGAGACCTCTTCCGTTCTCGCAAAGGATATCCTGGAGCATTTCGGAGACTATCTGCCGGGATTTAAGAAGATCCTTCCCAACGATTACCAGCGCATGCTCCACGCCATCAGCAAGTATGAAGAGAAAGGGCTCTCCCATGAAGACGCGGCGCTTGAAGCATTTTACGAGATCCAGAAATAGTCCAAAGGAGGAAGACTGACTATGGGAAAACCAACTGGTTTTTTAGACTATAAAAGAATGGATAATTCATCCTGTGCTCCGGAGGAGCGCATCAAGAATTTCAATGAATTTCATCCCCCTCTTTCCCCTGAGGAAAGAAGACTCCAGGGGGCACGCTGCATGAACTGCGGCGTTCCCTTCTGCCAGTCTGCACTGCAGCTGAAAGGCATGGTGACAGGCTGTCCGCTCCACAATCTGATCCCGGAGTGGAACGACGAGGTGTTTCACGGGAATTACTCCCAGGCGCTCTCCCGTCTGCGCAAGACCAGCAGCTTCCCGGAATTTACCGGGAGGGTCTGCCCGGCCCTGTGCGAGAAGGCCTGTGTCTGCGGCATGAACGACGATCCCGTCACAATCCGCGACAATGAGCTCTTTATCATAGAAACCGGTTTTGCCGAGGGCAATATGAAGCCCCGGATCCCGGCTGTGCGCACGGAGAAGAAGGTGGCCGTGGTGGGAGCCGGTCCCGCCGGCCTGGCAGTCGCTGACCAGCTCAACCGAAGAGGCCATCATGTAACTGTGTTCGAGAGGGAGGACCGTGTGGGAGGCCTTCTCATGTACGGCATTCCCAACATGAAGCTTGACAAATCCATTGTGCAGCGCCGCATGGATCTAATGACAGCTGAGGGCATAGAATTCGTGACCGGAGCCAACATCGGCGCCGACATCCCGGCACAGAAGCTGCTGGAGGAGTACGACGCTGTTGTCCTGTGCTGCGGCTCCAAAAGAGCCAGGGACTTAAACGGTGAGGGCCGTCAGGCGGAGGGCATCTACTTTGCTGTGGACTTCCTCACAAAGGCTACAAAGCACCTGCTGGACGGCACTCCCTGGGTAGCTGCAAAGGACAAAAAGGTCATCATCGTGGGCGGCGGAGACACCGGCAACGACTGCGTGGGTACCTGTATCCGCCAGGGCTGCGCTTCCGTCACACAGATCGAGATGATGCCCAAGGCCCCAGATGAACGCACCCCCTCCAACCCCTGGCCGGAGTGGCCGAAGGTCTGCAAGACTGACTACGGACAGGAGGAGGCCATTTACTGCTTTGGCCATGATCCCCGGATCTACGAGACCACCATCAAGGAGTTCCTGACAGACGACAAAAATCAGCTCACAGGAGTGAAGACTGTGAAGCTCTCCTTCAAGGACGGAAAAATGGCAGAGGTGGAGGGAAGCGAGCAGAACCTGGAGGCAGACCTCCTTCTCATCGCGGCAGGCTTTACCGGATGCGAGTCCTACGTGTCAGACGCCTTCCGGCTTGATCTTACGCCAAGAGGCGTGGCTGCCACTGCTCCCTCCTCCTACAAGACAAACACAGAGAAGGTGTTTGCCGCAGGAGATATGCACCGGGGTCAGTCTCTCGTAGTCTGGGCCATTGCGGAGGGCCGGGAGTGCGCCAGGGAAGTGGATGCGTACCTGATGGGGTATACGAATATGTAAGCTGCCTTGTGACGCAAACGCCCACCACGCTTGCCAGAGCGGATGGGCGTTTTCCTTTTATTGAAAACAAACATTTATGCCTTCTGATCTGATCACTCTCCACTTCCACCGCGGGCCAGCTCTTTCATTTCCCTCGCATTCTCCAGGACCGCGTCGGTGATCTTCGCACCTCCCAGTATCCTTGCCAGCTCCTCAATGGACTCCTCCTCTGAGAGCTGACAGATATCCGTGTGGGTCTTGCCCTCTTCCACCGTCTTCTCGATCAGATAGTGGGCGTCCGCCTGGGCGGCGATCTGAGCCAGATGGGTGATACAGATGACCTGATGGGTCTTTCCGATGACAGCCATCTTCTCAGACACCTTCTGGGCTGTCCGGCCGCTAATACCCACGTCGATCTCATCGAAGATGAGAGTCGGTATCTCATCCCGGTCCGCCATCACTGTCTTGATGGCCAGCATGATCCTGGACAGCTCACCTCCGGACGCCACCTCTGTCAGGGGCTTTAAGGGCTCTCCCGGATTCATGGAGATCATGTAGGCAATGTCGTCCTTTCCGTTTGAGGTATATTCCGGCAGACTGGAAAAATCGATCTGGAATCGTACATCGGCAAAATTCAAATCACCCAGTCCCTCTGTGATCCTGTCCGCAAAGAGAAGGCTCTGCTCTTTTCTCAGCCTTGTGAGGACAGTGGTGTTCTTCTCCAGATGCTTAAGAGAGCGCTCGTACTTCTCCTTCAGCTCCTCCAGATAGCGGTCATAGTTGTTCAGCACGAGAAGACGGCTCTTTTTCTCCTCGCAGTAGTCCCTGATCTCTTCAATCGTGCTGCCGTATTTTACCTTGAGCCGGTTGATCTCATTGAGCCGATTCTCCGTCTCGGTAAAGTCCTCATCGGAAAACTCCAGCGACTTCTCATAGTCTGACAGCTCCCTGTTGAAGTCATTCAGAAGGCTGTCCACCTCCAGGAGCTGCTCGTAGAGCTGACGGGCATCTTCGTCCAGTCCCGCCGCCTCGGAAAGAGATCTGGCAGCCCGGCTTAAGCAGTCGCTGGCGCTTCCCGCCTCTCCGCTTGTATAGCCGTGGGCCTTACTGACATCCTCTATAATCCTCTTGCTGTTGACCATGCGCCGGTAGCTTTCCTCCAGTTCCTCATCCTCACCGTCCCTCAGTCCGGCGTCCTCAATCTCACCTATTTCAAATTTGAGAAAGGAGGCTTCCTTTGCACGCTCCGCCTCGTCCTGGTCAGCCTCCTCCAGCTCCTTTTTCCACTTTCCGTACTCCTGGAAGGAAGCCCGAACCTTCTCCTTTGCCTCCAGGATCTTCTCGGACGCAAAGGCGTCCAGCAGCTCCAGCTGTCTCTTCTTGTAAAGGAGGGACTGGTGCTCGTGCTGCCCGTGGATGTCGATCAGAATACCGGCCGCCTCTTTGAGAAGCGAGATGGCTACAGTCTCCCCGTTGATCTTGCTTGTGCTGCGCCCCTCCATGAGGCGCCGGCTCAGGACAACTGTCCCCTCCTCGGGGAAGATATCCAGCTTTCTAAGCTTTTCCTCCTGTTTCTCATCCTCCACCGTAAAGGTCAGCTCCACAAATCCGTACCGGGCGCCCTTGCGCAAGATATCTGTGGAGTATCTGGCCCCAAGAGCAAGGCTGACCGAACCGAGGATGATCGATTTCCCCGCTCCGGTCTCTCCTGTCAGTATATTCAGTCCTTTCTGAAAATCGATCTCCACCTCATCGATCAGGGCAAGATTTTTTACATGTAAATTCTGTAACATACAGCCTCCTGTGTCCTTCTGCTTTGTCCTTCTCTTATGGCTTTCTCTTATGTCCCTCAAAAGCCCCTATGAAACAATTTTACTGATCTTATCCATGACAGCCATGGTCTCCTCCACACTGCGGATCACGCAGATGATGGTGTCGTCCCCGGCCACACTCCCGATGATCTCATTCCACTTCATGGCGTCCAGGGAAGCGCACACAGCGTTTGCCATGCCCACTGCAGTCTTGATCACAAGGATATTCTGGGCCATGTCCATAGAGACATAGCCGTCCCGGAGCACCCGGATATACTTCTCGCTCATCTCAGACTCGGCATTCTGATGCACCGCATATTTCTGTCTGCCGTCGTCTGTGGGCACCTTGGTCAGCTTCAGATCCCGGATATCCCTGGATACAGTGGCCTGGGTCACTTTGAAGCCCTCCCTGTTCAGATATTCTGCCAGCTCCTCCTGTGTCTCAATTCTGTACTTATTGATGAGTTCTACTATCTTCGCATGTCGATTAATCTTCATGGTATCAGTTTCCTTTCATCTTTCTGCGCATAATTTCGAGAAAGCTGACCTTGCTCAGCTTCATCAGCTTTGTCACGTGCTCTGATCTGCGCACCAGGACTCTGTCCTCGGTCCGCATCTCTACCACATCTGCGCCGTCAAATGTGGCGAACACTTCCTCTTCTCTCCCGTTTCGCCCCTGCCCGATCTGTACGATGACCTCATCCTCCGCAGACAGCACGATGCTGCTTGTGTTCAGCGCATGGGAGCAAATGGGGGTGAGGACAATAAGAGCGGCCGTAGGCTCCACCACAGGCCCCCCCGCCGACAGATTGTAAGCAGTAGATCCGGTGGGGGTGGATATGATCATACCGTCCGCCTCGTAGGAGTTCAGGTAAGCGCCGTTCACATACACGTCAAAATGGATGACCCGCAGGCTGCCCTTTCTGGAAATTACAATGTCGTTGAGAGCCACGTCCGGCTCCTGTCCCTGGAAATGTCCCTCCAGCATCATCCGCTCCTCAATGTAGTAGTCTCCCCGAAGAATCTGTGCCAGCGCCTCCTCCAGCCTGGCAGGGTCCACCTCGGTCAGATAGCCTAAAGTCCCCATGTTGATGCCCAGAATGGGAATCTCACTTTTCAGGATTCGGGCCACCTCTATGAGGCTGCCGTCACCGCCGATGACAATGGCGCAGTCCGCATCCTCGGGAACTGTCTCCCGGATGATATTTTTTTTCTCGTCCTTCTCCGAGAACAGGCATGTCTTCCCTGCGCCCTCAAGGATATGCCGGGTCTTGTCTGTGACCCTTCCGTCTCTGTCTTTTCCGTCGTTTGTCACTATATAAAACCGTTTCATCTTCTAACCTCGCAGTGCTTCAAATGCTTCCGACACAATCGCCTTCACATCGATCCCGTCCTTCACGGCCGCCTGCAGCGGATCACATTTTTCCAGGTGGACCAGGTACTCGATATTTCCCTCCGGCCCTTTGATAGGCGAAAATACCAGATCCAGCACCCGGAAGCCGATGGAGAGGGCGTAGGAGATCACGCTGTCAATGACCTCCAGGTGGGTGCTCTTTTCCCGCACCACCCCTTTCTTCCCGACCTTCTCCCTGCCGGCCTCAAACTGAGGCTTGATGAGAGCTACGATCTGTCCTCTCTCCGTCAGGTAGTCCCGGATGGGGCCCAGCACCTTTGAAAGAGAGATGAAAGATACATCGATGGAGGAGAAGTCGATGGGCTCCCCCAGATCCTCCGGTTTTACGTAGCGGATGTTTGTCTTTTCCATGCAGACCACCCGGTCGTCCTGGCGCAGCTTCCAGTCAAGCTGTCCCCGCCCCACGTCTATGGCAAACACCTTGACCGCGCCGTTTTGCAGCATGCAGTCTGTGAACCCGCCTGTGGATGATCCCACATCCGTGCAGACCTTTCTCTCCACGGACACGTCAAAGCACTTCAGCGCCTTCTCCAGCTTCAGTCCCCCTCTGCTGACATAGGGAAGAGTGTGTCCTCTGACCTCGATCTGTACATCCTCCGGAAAGGTGGTTCCGGCCTTGTCCTCCTTCTGTCCGTCCACATACACAATACCGGACATGATAATGGCCTTGGCCTTCTCCCTGGAACCGGCGAGATTTCTTTTTACAAGCAATACATCCAGACGCTCTTTCATGGCTGTTCCCCTGTCTCTTTTTTTGTCCTTTCGGAGCATGCAAGTATATACGCAGTCACAATGCGCTTCATCATAGAAGGAGCATCCAGAAGGACCTCTCTTCGCAGCACATCCACGCTGCCGTGCTCGATATAGTCGTCTGGCAAAGCCAGGTTCAGCACCTTTACCGGAAGCCCCTGCGCAGACACATACTCTGTCACCTGCTCCCCAAAGCCGCCGCAGAGGACGTTCTCCTCTATGGTAACGATGAGACTGTGGCGCTTTGCCAGCTCCTCGATCATCTCCCTGTCAATGGGCTTGACAAATCTGGCGTTGACCAGACTGCAGTTGTACCCGGTCTCCTTGATGAGCCTGCGGGTCTTCAGGGCCTCCTCAAACATGTGGCCCACGCTCACGATGGCGATGCTCTCCTCCTCGTAGATGACCTCGCTCTTTCCGTACCGGATAGGGGCGCGGAACTCCTCGCAGCCATCGTAGGCTGTCCCCCGGGGATAGCGGAGTGCGATGGGCCCCTCATAATCCACGGCAAAGCGAAACATATCTGCCAGCTCCCAGCGATTCTTGGGCGACATGACGATCATGTTGGGGATGCTGCCCAGATAGGACAGGTCAAAGATCCCCTGGTGTGTCTCCCCGTCGCTGCCCACCAGTCCGGCTCTGTCCACCGCAAAGACGACCGGCAGGTTCTGCAGTCCCACATCGTGTATGATCTGGTCATACCCTCTCTGCAGGAAGGAGGAGTACACGGCAAACACCGGCTTAATCCCCCCTGCCGCCAGGCCGGCCGCAAAGGTGACCGCATGGCCCTCCGCAATGCCCACGTCGAAAAACCGCTTCGGGAAACGGCGCTGGAACTCGGAAAGCCCGGTGCCGTCCGCCATGGCCGCGGTGATGACCGTCACCTTTGGATTTCTCCTGCCGATATCGCAGATCACCTTGGAGAATACATCCGTGTATGTATCCCTCTTCTTTGTGCCAACAGACTTTCCCGTCTCTATGTCGAAGGGCTCGGTCCCGTGGAAGCGGGCCGGCTCCCGCTCCGCCGGCTCGTAGCCCTTCCCTTTCTGGGTGAGGACGTGGAGAAGGACAGGCCCCTCCACCTTTTTCGCCTCCCGCAGGGCCCGGCAGAGCATGGCGATGTCATGCCCCGGGATGGGCCCCAGGTAGGTGATCCCCATGTCCTCAAAGAGCATGCCCGGGACTACCAGCTGCTTAATGCTGTTCTTTGTCCGGCGGATCTGCTCGATGATGGAGTCCCCTGCCACCGGAATTCTGTGGAGGGTGTTTGTGACTCCCTTTTTCAGCTCTGTATAGAGATCCGCTGTCCGCAGACGGGTCAGATAGTCGGACATGCCGCCTACATTCTCCGATATAGACATCTCATTGTCATTTAAGATAATAATAAAATTTGTCTTGATCCGCGCTGCGTTGTTCAGAGCCTCGTAAGCCATGCCGCCAGTCATGGCGCCGTCCCCTATGACAGACAGGACGCTGTAGTCCTCCCCCAGAAGCTCCCGGGCCTGCACGTATCCCAGCCCCGCGGAGATGGAAGTGGAGCTGTGTCCTGTATCAAAGGCGTCGCAGGCGCTCTCCTTCCGCTTCGGGAAACCGCTCATGCCCCCGTATTTGCGCAGATCGTCAAAGCCCGCCCTGCGCCCTGTCAGGATCTTGTGGGTGTAGGACTGATGCCCCACATCCCAGATCATCTTGTCTTCCGGAAGCCGGAACACTCTGTGCATGGCGATGGTGAGCTCCACCACGCCCAGATTGGAGGCCAGATGCCCTCCTGTCATGCTGATCTTCTCGATCAGAAACTGCCTGATCTCCGCAGCCAGCTCCTCCAACTCCTCGGCCCTAAGTTTTTTTACATCATTTTCTCTCTCGATCCGATCTAACAACATACCTGTCGCTCCTTAGTTCTCCCGGTGGATCAGCTTCTCGATGAGCCATGCCAGGTAGCCATTTTCTCCAAGGAGCTCTCCCAGAAGCCGGACAGCCTCCATGGACGCTGTCTCCACCAGCCTTCCCGCCTCCTCAAGCCCGACCAAAGTCACGTAAGTGCTCTTCTCATTCTTCTCGTCACTGTGGACCGGCTTTCCCAGCACCTCGCTGGTGCTGGTCACATCCAGGATATCGTCCTGCACCTGGAAGGCAAAGCCCACATGGGAGGCGATCTTCTCCACCTTCTTCACATCCTCATCCGATGCGCCAGCGAGGATAGCCCCGATCATCATGGAGCTTTCGATAAGAGCCCCCGTCTTCAGCTCATAGATAAAATCCAGCACCTCTCTTGAGACAGCGTGTCCCGTCTCCTTCACATCCACCACCTGACCGCCGATCATGCCGTAGATGCCCGCCTTTCCCGCCAGCACCCGAAGGGCCTTCCCGATGAGAAGGGCCTTGTCCGGATACTGCTCAAAGGCCGAGGAAGCTGTCTCAAAGGCAAAGTTCAGCAAGGCGTCCCCGGCCAGGATGCCCATATCCTCCCCGTAGACCACGTGGGTGGTCTTCCGACCTCTGCGGTATTCGTCATTGTCCATGGCCGGCAGGTCATCGTGGACAAGTGAGTAGGTGTGGATCATCTCCATGGCCGCCATAAAGGGCTCCACCAGTTCTCCCTCCCCGCCAAAGAGACGGTAGGTCTCCTCCATCAGCATGGGGCGGATCCGTTTGCCTCCTGCCATGAGGCTGTACTCCATGGCCTCCATGATGATCTTCTGCAGTCCTTCCTTCAGGGGCAGATACTTTTTGAGCAGAGCCTCTATCTCCTCTACCTTCCGCTCTCGCTCGCTCTCATAATCCTTCTTACTGCAACTCATGGGTTTCTCCTTTTTCATCCAGAACCTGTATCTGTTTTTCTACTCTGTCTATCCTGTCGCCGCAGGCCTTCAGCATGTCCATTCCTCTGTGATAAAGCTGAAAGGACTTCTCAAGGGAGGACTCCTCCTCCAGCGCTCCTGTCACCGACTCCAGCTCAGCAAAGAGCTGCTCCAGCGTCTGTTCCCCTTCCGCAGATACTGTCTGCTCCTCTATTCTCTCTTCCATGGTGTCCCTCCTTCATCCTGCACTTCCTCCGCTCTGGCCCGGATCACGCCGTCCGAGACGTAGATGCGCAGCTCCATATCTTTTTCCACCTGGCGGATGCTCTTGACCGCCTCACGTCTGCCGCCGGACTCCCCCTCCACGTAGGAGTAGCCCTGGTTCAGCTTTCCGGCGGGGGAGAGCCCCCGCATTTTCTCAATGTAAATGGCAAGCTGGTGTCTTGCCCTCTGTACCTTCTGCTCCATGCTGCGTCTCATGGCATCCTCCAGTTCCGCCAGCATCTGCCGCCTCTCCCGCAGCTTGTTGCCGGGATGGAGATACTGGAGCCTGGCCTCGTACTTCTGGAGCCGCAGCCGGCTCACCTGGAGCACCCTGTCCATCTGCCTGTTCATCTGCAGGGCCGTCTCCTGCAGACGCTGGTCAAAGAGCCGGATATCCCACACTGCCAGCTCAGCCGCCGCCGAAGGGGTGGGCGAGCGCAGGTCCGCCACGTAATCGGCAATGGTCGTGTCTGTCTCATGTCCAACCGCAGAGATTACCGGCACAGAGCAGTCAAAGATGGCTCTGGCCACTATCTCCTCATTGAAGGCCCACAGATCCTCCATAGAGCCGCCGCCTCTTCCCACGATCATCACGTCCACACCAACCTGCTCCAGCATGCATATTCCCTTTACAATGCTCTCCTTTGCCCCCTCACCCTGCACCTGGGCCGGGTAGAGGATGAGCTGTACGTAGGGGTTCCGGCGCCTGCTGATATTCATGATATCCCGCACAGCAGCCCCGGTGGATGCCGTCACCACGCCCACCCGCATGGCAAAGGGCGGGATGGGCTTCTTGTACTCGGAAGCAAACATGCCCATCTCCTCCAGCTCCTTTTTCAGAGCCTGGAATTTCTCGTATAAAACGCCCTCTCCGTCCAGCCGGATCTGCCTTGCGTAGAGCTGATATGTACCGCCCCGCTCATACACGCTGACCGAGCCAAAGACGATCACCTGCTGTCCCTCCGCCATACGAAAAGAGAGTCCTCCACGCTGCCCTGCAAACATGACACAGGCAATCGTTCCGGACTCATCCTTCAATGAAAAATATATATGACCCGACGTGTGGTACTTACAGTTTGACACTTCGCCTTTAACGTAAATACGGTTCAGCATGAAATCCTGGGTGAACATATTCCGGATATAGGCATTTACCTGTTTTACTGTATAAACATTTCCCGCCATGATCTGTCAATGCACCTCTCGTCTCAGTCTGCGATCCTGGCCAGAACGCCGTTTATGAAAGAGGGACTCTCATCCCCGCCAAACCGCTTGGCAAGCTCCACTGCCTCGTTGATCGCCACAGACACGGGCACGTCATCGTCCCACTTCATCTCATAGACAGCCAGACGCAGGATTGTAAGATCCACCTTGTTCATCCTGGTGGTCTTCCAGCCTGTCGTGTGCTCGTTGATAAGCTTATCAATTTCCTCCTTGTGCTCAGCGACAGCCTGGGCTTTCTTCTGAATATATTCCCTGTCCTTTTCCTTCGCCTCCTTAAGCTGGTCAAAATACAGCTCCAGCTGCTGGGGCATCTCGTCTTCGGCGTTGAACTCCAGTCCAAACACCAGCTTAAAGATATGTTCCCTAGACTCTGATCTCTTCACTTACGCTTCCTCCGGAACATCCACGCCCGCAATGCGGATATTCACGTCCGCAACAGTAAGACCTGTCATATTTTCGATGGCTGCCTTCACTTTCTCCTGCACCTTTTGGCAAATGTCCATGACATTGTAGCCATACTTCAGATTCAGCTTCAGGGATACAGTGACAATCCCCTCCAGCACGTCCACCTTCACGCCCTTTGACAGGGACTTCATGCCCAGTTTGCTGATCAGCTCTCTCGTGGCATTGCCGGACATGGACGCCACTCCGTCCACCTCCATGGCCGCAAGGCCGGCGATGATGGCTACCACCTCGTCAGCAATCTTTACCTCGCCAAGATTTTCATCTTCTTTTATTGTATAGATACTTCTCTCGTCTTTTCCCATAAAAATGCCCTCCATCTATGTGTTACAAATTTTCATTACATTATTGATATATTATACCAAATTTATATGCAAATGCCAACACTTTCTCCTACAAACGAACTCCCTGGACAGACTCCGTGTCCTACGAGCGGCCGAACTCCGAAAGAACAAGTCCCTCGTTCCGGTCCAGAGTCATGCGGATGCTCCACTCGTTGATAAAGAGGAGCAAAGGACGGTCCTTGAGATCCTTGATCTTCTTCATGTCCGATGTGCCTACGAGATGATCCAGATCCAAGTCCTCGTTCTCGATCCAGCGAATGTGCTCATAGGGCAGGGTGTCCAGACGGATTTCCACCTTGTACTCGTTCTCCAGGCGGTACTTGAGCACGTCGAACTGGAGGACTCCCACCACGCCCACGATAATCTCCTCCATACCGGTCTTGTACTCCTGGAAGATCTGGATGGCTCCTTCCTGGGCAATCTGGCTGATGCCCTTGATAAACTGCTTTCTCTTCATGGTGTCCACCTGCCGGACTCTGGCAAAGTGCTCCGGGGCAAAGGTGGGGATGCCCTCAAAGACAAATTTCTCCGGGGAGGCGGTCAGCGTGTCCCCAATGGAAAAGATGCCCGGGTCAAAGACGCCGATGATATCTCCCGCATAGGCGTTCTCGATGATCTTTCTCTCGCTAGCCATCATCTGCTGGGGCTGGGAGAGGCGCACCTTCTTGCCGCCCTGGATGTGATGAACCTCCCTGCCGGCGTCAAATTTGCCGGAGCAAATACGCATGAAGGCAATCCTGTCCCTGTGGGCCTTGTTCATGTTGGCCTGTATCTTGAACACAAAGGCCGAGAAATCCGGCTCCTCCATGGGATTGATGTCCCCCTTGTCGGATTTTCTCGAAAGAGGGAAGGAGGTCATGTCAAGGAAGTGCTGCAGGAAGGTTTCCACGCCGAAGTTGGTCAGGGCAGATCCAAAAAATACCGGCGACAGCTCACCCCGACTGACCAGCTCCTGGTCAAACTCAGCGCCCGCTCCGTCCTGAAGCTCGATCTCCTCCTCCAGCTGCAGTCTCTGGTTGTCGTCGATGAGCCAGGTGATCTCCGGGTCATCGATCTTCACCTTCCTGACCTCTCCCTGGGTCGTTCCCTTCTTTGTGTCGGAGAAAAGTTCCACCTCTCTCTCTTTCCGGTTGTACACGCCCTTGAAGCTCTTTCCCGAGCCGATAGGCCAGTTGATGGGGCAGGTGGCGATGCCCAGCTCGTTCTCGATGTCGTCCAGCAGCTCAAAGGTGTCCATGGCCTCCCGATCCATCTTGTTGATAAAGGTAAAAATAGGGATGTGACGCATGGTGCAGACCTTGAACAGCTTTCTTGTCTGGGCCTCCACGCCCTTTGAGGCATCGATCACCATCACGGCGGAATCCGCCGCCATCAAAGTCCGGTAGGTATCCTCCGAGAAGTCCTGGTGTCCCGGCGTGTCCAGAATGTTGATACAGTATCCGTCATACTCAAACTGCAGGACAGAGGAGGTGACAG
>CAZZBJ010000048.1:0-2999 GCA_964652805.1 uncultured Mordavella sp.
TCAGCTTACGATGCCCCTCCGGATCCATCAGTTTCAGGTCAAGGAGCACAAGGTCCACGTCCTTCATCAGCTCCAGGAACCTGCTGTAAAAGGGCTCTTCCCGGGTAAAGGGGGCGCCGGAAGTGTCCAGGGCAGTGTGGACGCCGGCCTTTTTTGCCTTTCTGAAAAAATCCACCAGAAAATCCAGTTGGAGCAGGGGCTCCCCGCCGCTGACCGTGATTCCGCCGCTTTTGCCCCAGTAGGGGCGGTAGCGGAGTGCCTGGGCGAGAAGTTCATCAGCGTTCATCCTGCGGGCCTGGCAGGAGGTTAGCGCCCAGGTGTCCGGGTTGTGGCAGAAGCGGCACCGCAGGGGACAGCCCTGCAGGAAGACCAGGAACCGGATGCCCGGCCCGTCCACGGAGCCGAAGCTCTCCGTGGAGTGGACAAGGCCCATGGCCCGGTCGCCGCTGTTGCCCGGCTGTGAGAGGTATTCTGACAGGTGTTCCATCTTACAAGTTCCTCCTGTGTGAAATAGGTATGTTACATGGTCTTGTGGCAGGTCCGAGCAATCACGTCCAGCTGCTGCTCTCTTGTCAGATTGATGAATTTTACCGCGTAGCCGGATACACGGATGGTGAAGTTGGCGTACTCCTCCTTCTCCGGATGCTCCATGGCGTCGATGAGCTTCTCCACGCCGAAGACATTGACGTTGAGGTGATGGGCCCCCTGGCAGAAATAGCCGTCCAGGATAGAGGTGAGATTGTCCACTCTCTCCTTTGCAGAGTGGCCCAGTGCGTCCGGGTGGATGGTCTGGGTGTTGGAGATGCCGTCCAGGGCCCACTCGTAGGGCAGCTTGGCCAGGGAGTTGAGGGAGGCCAGAAGTCCGCTTTTCTCCGCCCCGTAGCTGGGGTTGGCGCCAGGAGAGAGGGGCTCTCCGGCCTTGCGCCCGTCAGGCAGGGAACCGGTGGCTTTGCCGTATACTACGTTGGAGGTGATGGTGAGGATAGAGGTGGTCGGCTCGGAGTCCCGATAGGTGTGGTGCTGGCGGATTTTCTGCATAAAGGTCTTTAAAAGCCGGACTGCGATGTCGTCTGCCCGGTTGTCGTCATTTCCATACCTGGGGAAATCTCCGATGGTCTCGTAGTCCGTCACGATGCCGTCCTTGTCCCGGATGGTACGGACCTTGGCGTACTTGATGGCGCTTAAGGAGTCCACCACATGGGAGAAGCCGGCGATGCCTGTGGCAAAGGTGCGGCGCACATCCGTGTCGATGAGGGCCATGAGAGCGGATTCATAGTAATACTTGTCGTGCATGTACTGGATCAAATTCAGGGCATTTACGTAGAGACCTGTCAGCCATCCCATCATGGAGTCAAAGCGGCGCATCACCTCGTTGTAGTCCAGATATTCGGATGTGATGGGCCTGCTTTCCGGCCCTATCTGCTCCTTGGTGCGCTCGTCCACACCGCCGTTGATGGCGTAGAGGAGACATTTTGCCAGGTTGGCCCTGGCGCCGAAGAACTGCATCTCCTTTCCGGTCTGGGTGGCGGACACGCAGCAGCAGATGGAGTAGTCGTCTCCCCAGATGGGCCGCATCACGTCGTCATTTTCATACTGGATGGAGCTGGTATCTATGGAAATGCGGGCAGCGTAGGCCTTAAAGCTCTCCGGCAGGCGGGCAGCGTAGAGAACCGTCAGGTTGGGCTCCGGAGAGGGGCCCATATTTTCCAGGGTGTGGAGGAAGCGGTAGTCGGTCTTTGTCACCATGGAGCGCCCGTCCTGACCCATGCCTGCTACCTCCAGGGTGGCCCATACCGGATCTCCGGAGAAGAGCTGGTTGTAGGAGGGGATGCGGGCAAATTTCACCATGCGCAGCTTCATGGCCAGATGATCGATGAGCTCCTGGGCCTCTCTTTCTGTCAGTGTGCCTGCCGCCAGGTCTCTCTGCATGTAGATATCCAGGAAGGTGGAGATGCGCCCTACGCTCATGGCCGCTCCGTTCTGTGTCTTGATAGCTGCCAGATAGCCAAAGTAGAGCCACTGCACTGCCTCTCGGGCATTTGCGGCGGGCTGGGAAATGTCAAAGCCGTAGGAGGCCGCCATCTCTTTCATCTGTCCCAGAGCCCGGATCTGCTTTGCCAGCTCTTCCCTCTGGCGGATGATGTCGTCCCGCATGGAGCCGTAGCCGCAGTGGTCGAAATCCTCTTTTTTGGACCGGATCAGAAGGTCGATGCCGTAGAGGGCCACCCGACGGTAGTCTCCCACAATACGGCCTCTGCCGTAGGTGTCCGGCAGGCCGGTGATGATCTTGCTGTGGCGGGCCTTCTTGATCTCCGGGGTGTAGGTGTCGAATACGCCCTGGTTGTGGGTCGTGTGGTACTCACTGAAAAATTTGTGGAGCACAGGGTCCGGGGTATAGCCGTAAGTAGTGCAGGCTTCCTCCGCCATGCGGATGCCGCCAAAGGGCATGAAGGCCCGCTTCAGGGGCTTGTCTGTCTGCAGACCTGCCACCTTTTCCTGATCCTTCAGAGTCTCGTTTATATAGCCCGGCCCGTGGGAGGTGATGGTGGAGACGATATCCGTGTCCATGTCCAGGACGCCTCCCTTTGCCCGCTCCTCTTTCTGGAGCCTTTGCAGTTCATTCCAGAGAAGGCGGGTGGAGTCTGCCGGACCCTCCAGGAAAGAGGCGTCCCCCTCGTAGGGCGTGTAGTTGTGCTGGATGAAATCACGCACATTGATCTCTTCTCTCCAGAGCCTTCCCTCAAAGCCATTCCACTGTGTTTGCTGCATCATATGATCTTCCTCCTTCATACGCTGCCCGAAACATGCCGCGCCGCCGCCCTGCGGCGTATCGCACAAAAAAACGACCTTCCGGGCATATGTTTTATGCCCAGACGGTCGGCTCGTTTCATTCCCTATACTTCATGTGGTCCATTCCACTTCCGTCAGTCGTATAAGTACTTTCTAATATAACATCTCCGAAACAAATGTCAAGTAAAAAATCTGCCTGCCATATACAG
>CAZZBJ010000048.1:3099-18029 GCA_964652805.1 uncultured Mordavella sp.
GCGGCGCCTACCGCATATCCTCCTGCACTTGGCGGATCTGCTTTTCCAGCCCCGCCGCGGCCTGGTCGGAGAGGTCGGCGAGAAGGGTCTGCATATTGGCGCGGATCTTTTTCGGGTCATAGGGAACCTTCAGGGCAAAATCACTGTAGGCGCGGATTTTTTGAAAGTAGAGGGAAGCCTCTTTTTCCTCCTTTGCATCCCGGGACATCTGGTACATGGTCACGCAGTCGGTGGCGTCCACATCGGTGCACTCGCTGCAGATCCATTTTCCAAGGAAATAGTATTTTCCGTCTGCCTGGTAGATAAATCCGGGCAGGGTAAGAAGTGTTTCAAGCATGGTTTTAATCCTCCTCTTTTTTGAGAGCCCTGCGGCGCAGGACAGGCTGTGTTTCTGTATTCAGTATAGCACAAAAATGGCAAAGAGCGACAGGGAGACAAGTATGAACAGAAGGATAAGAGACGTAGATAGGTACATTTAGAGATCAAAATAGAGCAAACCAGGTTAATGATATAATAGGACGGTCAAAATTTTCTTGCATTAACCCTTATCATCATTTTGAATTGCCTGGACATAATGGGAAATGATCTGCTCCAAATGCGCTCTCTTATCGGTTGGACACAAGGAAACCATTCCTATAATAGAATCAAAGCTATCTGACGATTCGGAGGAACCATATAAAATATAGTCAACGGAAACATGAAGCGCGTCGGAAAGATTACACAGCGTATGGACAGACATGTTTTTGAGACCCAGTTCAATATCATAACAAAATCTGGGAGTAATATCAGCCATCTCTGCAAGAGTTTCTCTTGAATATCCATTTAAAAGCCGTTGTTTTTTGATTCGTTCACCCATAATTACAGGATCGACAGAAGCCATGAACTCATCTCCAATCAAATGTTTTCAAATTTTCTATAAAAGATAATTTAGCAGTAAATGATGAAATAAATATGAACTAACAAGGGATAAAGAATTGACAAATAGTTCCTGAAAAGATATAATCAGAAAGAAATAATCCATAAATATAAATGGGGAGGGACATATTGAAATGAGAAGAAAACATTTCCGAAGGATACTTGCGTTTATGCTCTCATTTGTCATGATAATGGGGGTTGTATTTACTGTGACTCCAAACATGACGAGAGCGGCAAGTGAAGCGACGTTTACGGTAACGGCAGACAAACAGGAACTTCACAGAGGCGACCAGTTTACGGTTACTGTATCTATGGCAGATAATGTAAATGCATATGGACTGCAGTATGAGCTGTTCTATGATCCGGCGAAAGTCGCTGTTGTAGGCGAGCCGCAAAAAGGGTCCGTGTTTGATGGATTAAGTATGGATAACTGGGATATCTATCTGCTGACATCAGATGTACCCGGAAGTTGTGTCGCTGCAATTATTGGGCGTCTCAATGCAGCGATTTCTAATGGAACAGTGATGGAAATCACTTTTGAGGTACTGGAAGATGCGGCAGTCGGAGACCTGGGCTTTACGTATAACATTATGATCACGGACGGCAGTGCAGAGGTGCTTGAGTATACAAATAAGGACAATACAGCCTTATCCGTTGCAGTCCCTGTGACAGGCATTTCTTTGAATAAAAATGAAACGACTGTCGCCAGAGGAGCAACGGAACAGCTGACTGCAAATGTTGAGCCGGAAGGAACTGGCAGTACAGTAATATGGTCAAGTGACAAGGAAGAAGTTGCGACAGTAGACCAGACAGGTCTGGTAACAGCAGTTGGAACAGGTACAGCGAATATTACAGCTGAAGCCGGCGGGAAGAGCGCTTCCTGTGCGGTGACGGTAAATGCGCCCCTCCGGAAAATTCAGATTACCGGCGAGCAGTCAACTATCAAAAAAGGAACGACTACACAGTTAAGTGTTCTTTATGATCCGGAAGATACTACAGATGACACGACTGTAACATGGTCCAGCGATAATGAAGAAGTTGCGACGGTAGACCAGGCAGGTCTGGTAACGGCAGTGGCAGACGGTACTGCAAATATTAAAGCTGCCGTTGGCGAACTGGAAGCTGCATATGCAATTACAGTACAGGAAGTAAGACTGGAATCTATTGATATTAAGGAAACGGCAACCATTCACCGCGGAGAAGCAGAAACACTGGAAGTGACCTATCATCCGGACACTACCACGGATGACAGGACTGTCACATGGACAAGTTCTGACACAAAGGTGGCAGCGGTAGACGGAAATGGAACAGTGACAGCAGTAGGAAAAGGCAGCGCGATCATTACAGCGGCAGTTGGAAATCATAGTGACAGCTGTATTGTGACAGTAGATGCTCCGCTGAAACAAATCATCCCGGAAAAGGAAAGTATAGAAGTTGACAAGAATAAGACCGTGTCGATTGAATATACATTAGACCCGGAAGACACCACGAGTGATACAACGGTTACATTCACATCCTCGGATCCGGCCGTGGCAACAGTAGACGAGAATGGAAGGGTAACTGGCGTGGCAGCAGGCGAAGCGGCTATTACATTGACTGGAGCGGATCATGTGACAGCGACCGTAACAGTCACGGTAAATGAAATTCCTATTGATGCTGTGACGCTGGATAAATATGAGGCGATTGTGGAAAAAGGACAGACGACAGAGCTGACAGCGACCGTTCAGCCTGATACCACAACGGATGATGATAAGACCATTCAGTGGAGCAGTTCTGATGAAACGGTAGCCACTGTCTCAACAGCTCAGACCGATAATGGAGCGGCGGTGACAGTCACGGCTGCTGACAAGGGAGGAACCGCTGTCATTACAGCAGAAGCGTGGAATGGAACAAAGGCAGAGTGCGTGATTACAGTTCCGGTTCATATTGAGAATGTATCCCTTCCACAGGATATAACTCTCGACAGAGGAGAAACAACAGTACTGGATATTATATGTGATCCGGAAGAACATGATGATACCATCACATCTGTAGAGTGGTCCGGCGATAATACGGAAGTATCCGCAGTGTCCGCGGATGGTATGATCACGGGTATTAAGGAAGGCACGGCAAACATTACAGCAAAAGTGAGTGTTACAACACTCAATGGGGAGACGAAAGAATATACAGCCGCTGCACAGGTGACGGTCAATGAGAGACATCTGGACGAAGCGTTAGGCGGACAGATTGCTTTTGAGGATATGGAAGAGGAACTTCTGAAAGGCCAGTCTGTTGATATGTATGACCTGCTGAATCTGTATGATATTCTGTCTGAAAATGAGATTACTGATACAGTGACCATTCAGTGGACAAGCTCTGATGAAGACGTGGCGTCCATTGATCAGACCGGAAGACTGACCGGTGTGAAAGAAGGCACAACGAACATAACAGCAGTAGTGACAGCGAAAGATGGTGAGGGCCAGGTTGTAGGAGAGTATTCTGCTGAGACAAAAGTCAAAGTGAAAGAAATTCCTCTGGAATCCATCGCGTTTGATAAGATTATCAGGGAAATGGTCGCAGGTTCCAGCGAAACACTGCATATCATCTACAATCCGGATAATACGACAGATCTGCGGGATGCAGAGTGGAGCAGCTCGGATACTGCCATTCTCTCTGTAGATGATGGAAAAGTAACGGCATTAAAGGCAGGAACAGCTACTATTACAGCGAAGGTCGGTGAGCAGACAGTAAGCTGCGAGATATTAGTGAAAGCAAATCAGTCTGGTACAGCTGCCGATGCCAGTCAGGCAGGCGGAAATCAGTCCGGCACAGATGGCGACAGCGATACGGTACGGACAGGAGATATAGCCCCGATAGGAGTATGGGCTTTCATCCTGTTATGTGCGGCGGCAGCTGCGGCAGCAGTAGTAGTCCAAAGAAGAAGATCCAGATAACCGTTCATCCGAGGGAGGGATTGGGATGAAAAAGGCGATCGGCATATTATTATGCGGCATTCTGGCAATGTCTCTGGCGATACCGGCAACGGGATTTGCGGAAAACGAACAAGAGGACTATCAAGCTGAGACCTTTTCGGAGAATGTTTCTAGTGGAGATTATACATATACACAGTCAGATGGAGAAATAACAATTACAAAGTATGCAGGATCCGGAGAAACTGTTGAAATCCCGTCACAGATTGAGGGAATGCCTGTAACGACAATAGGAAGGCGCGCGTTTCAGAACTGTAGTACGATTATACAATTGACAATACCGGATGGGATCACATTTATTGATCGGGAAGCTTTTCGGGATTGTACCAACCTGGAGGAGATTTATTACAATTGTACGCTCGAAAAAATAGGGACAAATATTTTTTCGGGATGTTCAAAATTAAAAACAGCTTATCTGGGTGAAAACGTGGCATCTCTTGGGGTCGACGAAAATAATACTACTTTCGGACCTGCGATGGAATCGTTTGTCGTTGATGAAAAGAATCAAAAGTTGTTCTCTATGGATGGAGTATTATACCAGGTCCAGGAGGATGGAAAGGATGCGGTGGTATTATATCCTGTTGCTAAAAAGCAAGAGAGCTTTCATATTTCAGATACAATATCGGGCATATCCAGGTATGGTTTATGCGGGAATCCATATTTAAAAGAACTCATGATAGAGGGAGAAGATCTTGTTGTCAAACAAAATGCGATATGCAATCTGTCTTCGTTGGAAAAGATCACTATTGGCGGTAAGATCGACTCAATGGATACCAATGCCATTGTAGACTGTGATGCTTTACAGGAAATATATGTAGAAGTGAATATCCCTTCTCCAAAGTCCGGAAGTGGTTTTTTTAGCGGATGCGCGAATCTGTCATATGTCAGGATAGGGAAAAATGTGACGGAATTTTCCGCGGATGATTTTGGCGATACCATCTCCTTTTATGATGTGGAGGATGGCAACACAAGTTTTCTGAGTGACAACGGTGTTTTATACAGTGTAAAGGACATAAAAACACTTTTAAAATATCCTCCCTATAAAGAGGAAAGTTCATATGTGATTCCGGGAGATACCGGGAAAATTGAAGGCCGTGCATTTGAGGAGTGTACCTTACTTAAAGAAGTGATATTTTCTCCGCAAGAAGAGGTTGAGATAGAAACATATACTTTTTACAGGTGTGGAGAACTCGAACGTATAGAGTTGACCGGAAACGTGACGAAAGTAAACGATGATGCGATATGGGGATGCGATAATCTGCATACGATCCTATGGGGAGAAAGACTGACAGAATGGGGGGATATCAGTAACCTGAGTGGCTTTTCGGGTCTTCAGGAAGTGCAAGTAGAATCCGGAAATACAAAATTTTCATCTTCAGAAGGCGTTTTGTTTGATAAAGAACAGAAAATCTTATATGTATATCCGGCGTCAAAAGAAGGTGGGACATATGTGGTGCCTTCTACTGTTACGGAAATCTATGAATATGCTTTTCAGAACTGTATTTATCTGAATGCGATTGAAATTCCGGAAAGTGTAACGGCAATTGGGGATCATAGTATTGACTGCACCATTATCGGTATTAAGGGGAGTGAAGCGGAAAAGTACGCTTTGGAACAGGGACTGCCCTTTATAGATAAAAATCAGGAGGAAACAATAGGATATCCTGTTATTCCCGACAGTGAAAGCAGCGTATGGGAAACAGGACAGACAGAGGAAATCACGCCGGAAGGAAACATGTATATTGTAAACAACGCGGCGCAGCTGGCCTGGATCGCGGCGCAGACCATGGAGGGAAATGACTTTTCGGGAAAAGAGATAGTCCTGGCGGCTGATGTAGATTTGGAAGCGAATGAGTGGATGCCTATTGGAGATAACGAAAATCCTTTTCGGGGTAATTTTGACGGAAGAAACCATAAGATTAAGAATTTAAAAATTACAGAAAGTACATACGCAGGCCTTTTTGGAGGGATAAGCTCCAAAGCGGCTACACAGACTGTACATATCCGTAATATAAATTTAGTGAACGCTGAGATATCCGGCGCGACGTCAGCCGGGGCCCTTGCGGGGTATGTCCGCTCATATAAAGGAGCAGGAGTGAGAATAGAATCCATCACAGTGAGCGGCTCAATAGAGGGAAAAGAAGCAGGCGGAGCGATTGGATTTGTTCAGGGCGGAGAAAATGGAGCGGAGATCACCATTGAAAATATCCGCTCGACATGTGATGTGCAAAGTTCAGAACACGGTGCAGGGATCATAGGACGGATTACTTCCGGAGATGATCGGTATGAAAGCTATAATGGAACGGTTACAGTAGCAGACTGCAGGTTTAATGGGACAGTAACTGCCCCGCAGCGCAACGGAAACAGCGGGGGCATTGTGGGAGAAGCGGAGGCTGTTTTTAATGGGAAACTGGAAATCCGTCATTGCAGGACAGATGGAAAAATAGCTACAGAAAATACAGGGTATGTAGGAGGAATCGCGGCAAGGCTGACCGGGAGCAATGCGTGGATCATCAGTTGCGTAAATTATGCTTATATTACAGATCATGGCTACTATGGAGGCGGAATTGCCGGCAGGTCCTCCGGGAAGATCGAACAATGCTATAATGGCGGGAATGTTATTGCTGTGAACCAGGGAAGTGTGTATGGAGGAATTGTTGGCTACCACGATAAAGAAGGGATCATAAAAGACTCTTATAATCTGGGGAGTATTATAGGAATTTCAAACCGCTATACATATCCCGGTGGGATAACAGGAAACAATTACGGAAAACTTGAGAATTGTTATCATGCAGGGAGTCTTCCTGAGCAGGGCTCCAGTATATTGACTCAGTGCTATCCGGGAGCTATGGGATCCGTAGTTGAGGGGGCGGCAGAATATTGTTATTACGATGCGATCGCATTTGATATTGGACATCTATATGGGAAACCGTCGCAAAATCCAGATACGCCGTTGGTTTACGATGATCTGTCAAAAGGGATTGTTCATAGCGGCGGGATGACAACGGAAGAGATGAAAAAAGCAGATTCATATGGCCCTTGGGATTTTAGCAGTGTATGGGAATTTGATCATGAGTACAGCTGGGGATATCCGACCCTGATCAGTGTCAAGGATTTACTGGATAAACAGCCTGATTCGGATAAGAAACAGGTTAAGGATAAAAATGGAAAATTTACTCTTACAGTTGTAGATGAAGAAAATAACAAAATTGAAGGCGCTGTGATCACACTGGGAGATGTAACCCAGGAGACGGGAGAAAGCGGACAAGCAAAATTTGATTATACGGAAGAGGCGCTTACTTTAAACGCGGAAAAAGAGGGATATCTTTCGTATGGGCCCCGGACATATACGATGAACCCCAAAAGAGAGGACATGATAAGGATGATAAAAGAGGAAAATGCAGATGCTCATCCTCTAAATTCCGTTATCATGGATATGAGAGGGAACCAATATGAACTTTTGACCCAGACCAAGACGATTAATCGCAAATATGCAGGAGTAGAATTCAAGATTTATTGTGTGCCGTCAAATCTTCAGACGGAATATGTGAAGTATGAAATTATGCAGGGTGATTACGCTGCAGCTGAATCTTCAACAGGAGAATTTACGCTGACCCCGGACATTTTTGAAACAACAGAACAGAATAAAGTTGTCCGGGAGACCAAAATAAGACTTACGGATACAGCCGGCAAAACCAGCGAGGAAAAAATCAATTTACTGGTAGTGGATGAACAGGAGATGGAAACGTCTCTGGAATTTGGACAGGGGATATCATTTGAGGTGGGAGAAAATGTGCCCGTTTTCGGGGGCAGTACCATCAAATTCGATGCTTTCGAGCTGCCTGTGTCAGTAAAGATAAGTGAGGAAAAGTGGCGGGTTACATTAAATATGCTGGATGGAAACTGGGATGGCACAGAAGAGGATGGAGTAAAGGTATTAAAAAGTGAGTTTTCGCTGGAAAAGAAATTGGAAAAGGTGAAAAAGTATTTAAAAAATGAATCGGTGCTGTGTCAAAATCCAAAAATCTCATTTGAGTTAGTAGGATATGCGGAAGGCGATATGCCAATGGGCTCAAATGATATCGATATGAAGATATATGGAAAATTAATTGCGAAGTTTGGAAAAGAAGCACAGGTGTCCGTTTTTGTATTTGCAATTGATGTCAAGGGGGAAATTACGGCTACAGGAGAACTCGTACTTAATAAAGAGACACTTCAAATAACGGATGGAAATTTTAAAGTTGGCACATCTTTGGGAATGGGCGTATATGCCGGTGTAGGGATGGCAAATGTATTGTCAGTAGGAATTTATGGCGATCCTAAAATAGGAGTGGAATACTATTTACTTCCGACAAAAGAAGCAGGACTGGATGAATTTTATCTGTCAGGCAGTGTGAAACTGGTATTGCGTTTTCTGGGAACCAATGCTGAAACATATAAACTCTGGGGGCCGGGGAAAGTCTGGATGTATTCGCGTGATCTCGATGAATACCAAATGGAGGAAGAAGGAGATCTGGAATATCAGACGGCAGCACAGTGGTTGGCAAGCCTGGGAGAGGAACCAATAGAAATAGTGGAGGAAAAGTCGGCAGGTGAATGGACAGGCGGGAACGCCGTCGTACAGGAAGAAGCGTATGCAGAAAGCGAACCTGTTTTTATGCAGGCGGAAGGCGATCTGATCATGCTTTTTACCAGTAATATGGTGACAGGACGTAATGCGGCAGATGCATCTGTACTAATGTATTCTGTATATGATGCTTCTAATAACCAATGGCTGGAACCGAAACCAGTTGACGATGACGGTACTGCAGATTTTAACCCGGCAGCTGCAGGAAAATATATTGTCTGGAATAATTCAAAGTCTTCTCTGGCAAATTGTACAACCCTGGACCAGAGGGGACAATTGCAGGAAGTAAATGTCGCTGTTTACGATTCGAGTACGCAGTCCTTCACGGATGTGCAGACACTTACATCAAACCAGTCTTTTGAAAATGATTTAAATATCCAGGAGACAGATCATGGCGTGAGTATAAGCTGGAGCATCAATGATCAGAATGATGTGTTTGGAATGGAGGGAGAAAATACACTATATTTATGTTCGCAGAAAGGAGACGAATGGATAACACAAGAGATTGAGCGCACAAATCATGTGGTTGTAGGAAAAACCGCGGGTGAACTGGATGGGCGTCCATATGTTGCATATATTGTTGATGAAGATGATAATTTAACCAATCAAGAAGGGCAGGCGGCCTATCTCGTATTTTCTGATACAGGTGAAAAACAGAGATTGACGGAGAAAAATGTGAATGCAATTTATTCTCTGAGCAGCCAAAACAAAATGATCATCATAGATACCGAAGGAAATATTTACAGTAAGAGTGGAGAGAACGGTGAGATCCAACAGGAAACAGAGGAAGGTATCGTGACCGGAAGAGTGCAGCAGATCATAGAAGACGGAAGAGGGAATTTGTCGATTCTGTTTATACAGAATGCTGAGAATAATGCAAATGCATATGTTGTACAGTATGATTCTGAAACAAGTCGGTGGTCTGATGTCCTTGAAGCGACTGACAGTGAACATTATGTGGAACATATTTCCGGCGGATATGTCGATGGAAAGTTAATATTACTTTATAATCAACGGGAAATTGACGTAGAAGCATCTGACCTGAATGGTAAAAACAGTCTTATGTGGAATTCGGTTGAAACAGGAACGGTTCAGCTATCCGATGTTGAGGTGAATTTCTATAAACAAGATGCTGCAGGAGGGGAGGAATTGCCATTAGAAATTACGATGAAGAATACAGGATTCTCAACATGCAGAAATGTAGATATTGCAATTTCTGATGAGACCGGATTGATCTTGAGTCAAACGATACAGACGGAGATATTGCCCGGAGAGGAAAAAACGATTGCGTTTTCCATTACAGTTCCACAGTTAGATGATAAAAAAGAGTATCAGCTGACAATAAATCCGGCAGACGATAAAGAAAATACGGTAAGTACCGAATTCGTTTTGGGAGAGGCCAATCTTCAGCTGGATAAGTCTTTGTATTGTGTGGACGGAACGTACACGTTAGTAGCTACTGTTACGAACAAAGGCGCGCAAAAGGGAAAGGGAACCATTGAAATATTTGATTTTGATCATCCTGAAACAATATATGAATCGTTCACATTTACAGAATTAGCCGGCGATGAAGTACTGCACTATGATACTGCCATTGATAATTTAAACTGGGAAGAAGTATCTTATAAAAAGATAGGGATTCGCATTGTTGCGGATGGGGAACAGGTTGGAGATATTCGAACAGTTGACATCTATACAGATTATCAGATTCCGGTTGAAGAAGTATATATAAATGCCACATCTGTTGAACTCGAAGAAATCGGACAAACGTATCGTTTGATCGCAAGCGTTTTACCAGAGGCCGCTGCATCTATGGGGGTTCTCTGGCAGAGCGGCAATGAAAGTGTAGTCACGGTCAATTCTTCGGGAGTGATTACAGCTGTAGGAGAAGGAGAGACCACAGTTTCTGCAGCGATCGGTGATAAAACTGCAGTATGTAAAATTGTCGTAAAGGGGGCCGCGGAGATAGTAGGTGATATCAATCAGGACGGCAATATCAATCTTGTGGATCTGATGCAGTGCCTGAATCATGTAGGCAGAAAGGAACTTCTGGAGGGCAAGACGCTGGAGACGGCAGATATTAACGGAGACGGCGCGGTTAATTTGGTGGACTTAATGCGTTTGTTAAATTATGTAGGCCGAAAGAGCAGTGTTTTATAAGCGAATGATGAGAACCTGAACAAGTTCGTGATCCGGGATGTTGTTACAGTAAAGAAGGGTGAGAAGTGAAAATGAATCTTCTCACCCTTTTGGTATACAGTTTTTGTTTTTGGCATACGAGCTTTGCGCAGATTTACAACAGATGGCAGGCATGTTAGAATATAAAAACAGTAAGATCAGATTTGCAGAGAAAGTAATTTCACAGCTGATCAGGAGGGAACGATATGGAGCTGAGCCATTTTGAGGAGAGCGGACGGGCTGTCATGGTGGATGTGACAGAGAAGAAGGATACGGAAAGGGAGGCCGAGGCCACGGGGACAATCCTGGTGAACCGGCAGGTGTTTGACGCTATAAGGGCAGGCACCGTGGGCAAGGGGAACGTGCTGGCAGTAGCCCAGACGGCCGGAATTATGGGGGCTAAGCGGACCTTTGCGCTTATTCCCATGTGCCACATCCTTCCCATCACCGGGTGCCGCATCCGGTTTGACATGGACGAGGAGGCCTGCGCGGTCCGCTGTACCTGCACGGTGAAGGTAACCGGAAAGACGGGAGTGGAGATGGAGGCCCTTACCGGCGTGACCACAGCCCTTCTCACCATCTACGACATGTGCAAGGCGCTGGATAAGAGCATGGAGATCACGGAGGTTTTCCTGGTCCGTAAGACAGGGGGTAAGAGCGGCGAGATACGCAGCGAAAGGACCAGAGCCCCGCGGCGGGCAGGACAGCCGGAACACAGAGAGCCGACAGGAAAGGAGCTGAAGACATGGGACCAGAAAAGGGAATGAAGCTGATACGGACAGAGGACGCGGTGGGGACTGTGCTCTGCCATGACATCACACAGATCATACCAGGGAAGGTGAAGGGTGCCGTCTTTACCAAGGGCCACATTGTCCGGGAGGAGGACATTTTGGTCCTTCTCTCTGTGGGAAAGGAGAACCTCTATGTGTGGGAGAAGCAGGAGGGGATGCTCCACGAAAATGAGGGAGCACAGATCCTGTGCCAGGTCTGTCAGGGAGAGTATATGAGCCCCTCAGACGTGAAGGAGGGAAAGATTGAGCTGACAGCGGACACAGACGGGCTTTTGAAGGTGGACAGGGAAACGCTTGACCAAGTCAACGGCCTGGGTCAGATCGTCATCGCTTCCCGCCACGGAAATTTCCCGGTGAAAAAGGGGGACAAGATTGCCGGCATGCGGGTGGTGCCCCTTGTTATTGAGGAGGAGAAGATGGAGCGGGTAAAGGAAATCTGCGGCGGGGAGAGCATTTTTTCCCTTCTTCCCTTCCGAAAGATGAAAGCAGGCATTGTGACCACGGGAAGCGAGGTCTATCACGGACGGATCAAGGACCAGTTCACTCCTGTGGTGAAGGAGAAGCTTCTGGAGTACGGCATGGAGGTGCCGGGAAACATCCTCTGCAGCGACGACGCCTCCATGGTGGAGGATGCCATCAAGGAGTGGATTGGAAAAGGCATGGACCTGGTGGTGTGCACAGGGGGCATGAGTGTGGATCCGGATGACAGAACACCCCTTGCCATCCGAAATGCCTCCGATGAAGTCATCACCTACGGTGCGCCGGTCCTGCCCGGCGCCATGTTCATGCTTGGATATAAAAAGCGGGCGGAAGGCAAAGATATGCCTGATATCCCGGTGATGGGACTTCCCGGCTGCGTCATGTACGCGAAGCGGACCATCTTTGATCTGGTACTTCCAAGGATCGCGGCCGGAGAGCGGCTGAGCCTGGAGGATTTCACGGGGATGGGAGAGGGCGGATTGTGCCTGTCCTGTCCGGTGTGTACCTTTCCGAACTGTGGGTTTGGGAAGTAGAAGCCAAAGCCAGGCGGTCAGGCATGTTTCATTCCTTCTTGATGAGTGAATATCATGCACGTATGTTTTATAAAAAACTACCATGAAAAAGAATAAAAGGAAGGAGCGCAGGAGGGGACAGGAAATGAAGGGAAGAGAATTTTACCAGGCGATCAAAGAGAGACAGGCAGCAGGGACGCCTGAGCTGACGGCCGCCACCATCCTCGAAGGGCCCCGGGCCGGCGAAAAATTTTTCCTTAAGGGGGAAAGAGAGGCGCAGGCGTTCCAGGAGAGCCACGCCGGGACAGGCGTGTTCATGGAGCGGCTGGGGGACAGCCCCGGTCTTCTCGTCTTCGGCGCGGGACATGTGTCTATGCCCATCATAAAAATCGGGAAAATGCTCCGTTTCTCTGTGACCGTGCTGGAGGACCGTCCCAAATTTGCGGATCAGGCCAGACGGGCCGGGGCGGACCGGGTAATCTGTAAGCCCTTCTCCCAGGGACTTGTCCAGGCTGAACTGGGGCCGGATATTTATGCCGTGATCGTGACGAGAGGGCACCGGTACGATGAAGACTGCCTCTACGGCATCCTGTCCCGGGAGCGGGAGCTGGGGACGGCCTGCGCCTATGTGGGGATGATGGGCAGCAGGCGGAGGACCTCCATGGTCCGGGAGCGGATGAGAAAGCTGGGGATTTCTGGTGAGGAGATACAGCGTCTCCACGCCCCCATCGGCCTTGCCATAGGGGCGGAGACGCCGGAGGAGATTGCCGTCTCCATTTTTGCCCAGATCATCCAGGTGAAAAATGAAAAAGAGCGGACAGAAGGGTATCCTGAAGAACTGCTGGAGGCCATCCTGGCAGGGTGTGGCAGCGACTATGACAGCAAAGAAAGCGGAAAGAGGGCTGTCCTTGCCACTATCATATCCAGGCAAGGGTCTGCGCCCCGCAGCGTGGGTACCAAGATGCTCATACGGGAGGATGGGACTACCCTTGGTACCATCGGCGGGGGCTGCGCTGAGAGCAGGGTCATGCAGAAGGCTCTCCGGATGCTGAGGCTCCCGGAAAGTCCCCTGTTCCTCGTCACCGGGGTGGACATGACGGCCCGGGAGGCGGAGGAAGAGGGGATGGTCTGCGGAGGGCGCATCCAGGTCATGCTGGAGGTGACAGGCGATTGATCTTAAAGAAAGAAGAGGACGCATACAGAGCATTTCCTTCTATTGCAGAGGCGCTGGGACTTGAGGGCCGAAGGGACGTGCGGCTCTGTGCGGCGGGGGCCGGCGGGAAGACCACTTTGCTGAAGCGGCTTGCGGCGGAGTACAAAGAGCGGGGCATCCCGGTGGCGGTGACCACCACCACCCGCATGTATGCAGAGGAGGATCCCCGGTTCCTCCTTAAGCCCTCCCGGGTGAAAATGAGAGAGATCCTGGAGCGGGAGGGAGTGATCTTTCTGGGCAGGAAGGATGGGGGCGGCAAGATGAAAGCCCCGGATAAGGAGTGGCTGCAGGACATCCTGTCCCTGCCCTTTCCGGTCCTTGTGGAGGCCGACGGCTCCCGGAGACTGCCTTTAAAGGCGCCGGGGGAGAGGGAACCTGTCTTCCCGGAGGAGACCACCCACGTGGTGTATGTGTACGGCATGGGCGCCCTGGGGCGCAGTCTGGAGGAGGCCTGCTTCCGCCCTGAGAGGGCGGCGGCCATCCTGGGGCGGTCTGTGGAGGATCCGGTGAGAGAGGAGGACATCGCTTTTCTTGCCGGCCATCCCCTGGGAGGAAGAAAGGATGTCCGAAAGGCATGGCATTTTACCGTGGCGCTTAGCCAGGCGGACCTGCCGGGAGGACTGGAGGCAGCGCGGCGGATTGGCCGGAAGACAGAGACGGAAGTGCTGATCTTAGGAGAAATGAAGGAGAATGGAGACAGGAGCGAATGAAGATACTGATCAGGGGTGCGGGAGACCTGGCCACCGGCATTGCCGCCAGGCTGTACCGCTGCGGACATGAAATCCTTATGACAGAGACAGAAGAGCCATTGACCGTGAGGAGGACAGTGGCCTTTTCAAGAGCTGTCTACGAAGGGCGGGCACAGGTGGAGGACATGGAGGCAGTCCTTGCAGGAAATATGGAGGAGGCCGGGCAGATCTTGCGTGAGGGAAATATCCCGGTGCTGGTGGATGCGAGGGCCGCTGTGAGGGAGGCCTTCCGGCCGGATGTGCTCATCGACGCCATCATCGCCAAGAAAAACCTGGGTACAAGAATCACCGACGCGCCCCTTGTCATCGGCACTGGCCCCGGATTTACAGCCGGGGTTGACTGCCACTGCGTCATCGAGACAAAGCGGGGACACACGCTTGGCAGGCTTATCTGGGAGGGGACAGCCATCCCCCATACAGGGGTGCCCGGCAATGTGGGAGGCTAAACCATAGAGCGGCTTTTGCGGGCCGGCGGGGCCGGGCGGAGCCGGCCAAC
>CAZZBJ010000049.1:0-17547 GCA_964652805.1 uncultured Mordavella sp.
ATGCTGTCCGCCACGGTGACCCAGATGATCATGAATCACTATGAGAACGCCCTGACCGTCATGCCCCAGCTTGCGGGATTTATCCCCATGCTGACAGGTACAGGCGGAAACTGCGGCTCCCAGAGTTCCACTCTGGTGATTCGGGGAATCTCCGTGGGCGAGATCGAGTTTGGCGACCTCTTCAAGATCATCTTCAAGGAGGTTCGGGTAGCCGTGCTGATCAGCCTGCTCCTGTCCGTGGTGAACGGGATCCGCATCATCCTCATGAGACAGGGAGATGTGCTCATCGCCTTTACCATCGGCCTGACCATGGCCTGCACGATCGTGATCGCCAAGGTGGTGGGCTGCACCCTGCCTCTGGTGGCGGAAAAGATCGGTCTGGACCCGGCCATCATGGCCACGCCGCTGATCTCCACACTGGTGGATATCAGCACCATCAGCGTGTATTTTGCCATCGTCAGCACAGTGTTCTCCCTGTGAAGCGGAGGCATATATTTAACAGGAAATTAACATAGATTGTACTCCAAAAGAGACATCGGATTGCCAAAAGAGCCCTTGTTTGCAAGGGTTCTTTGTATTATAATGAAAACAGTGAGAAAAAATGGAAAGGAGTCTTTCAGTCATGGGATTTATAGATGAGATGAAAGCAAAAGCAAGAGCAGACAAGAAAACAATCGTTCTCCCCGAGTCCGAGGACGAGCGCACCTACAAGGCCGCTGAGGCAGTCCTGAGGGAGGGTATCGCTGACGTGGTCATCGTGGGAAGCCAGGAGGAGATTGAGAAGAACAAGGGAAGCTACGACATCAGCGGTGCCCGGATCGTAGACCCGGCCACAAGCGACAAGACAGCCGGATACATCGCCAAGCTGGTGGAGCTGCGCCAGAAGAAGGGAATGACAGAGGAGCAGGCAAGGGAGATACTCCTGACAAATTATCTGTACTACGGCGTTATGATGGTGAAGATGAAGGATGCGGACGGAATGGTGTCCGGAGCATGCCACTCCACAGCGGATACACTGCGCCCCTGCCTCCAGATTCTGAAGACAAAGCCGGGCACGAAGCTGGTATCCGCTTTCTTCGTTATGTGCGTTCCGGACTGCGAGTACGGCGAGAACGGCGTGTTCGTATTTGCTGACTGCGGACTGAACCAGAACCCGGCGCCGGAAGAGCTGGCAGCCATCGCAGAGTCCTCCGCACAGTCCTTCAGGAAGCTGGTAGGAGCAGAGCCAAAGGTTGCCTTCTTAAGCCACTCCTCCAAGGGAAGCGCAAAGCACGCTGATGTAGACAAAGTGGTGGAGGCTGTAAAGATCGCAAAGGAGGCCAACCCGGATCTTATGCTGGACGGAGAGCTTCAGCTTGACGCGGCCGTCGTTCCCAGCGTAGGAGAGTCCAAGGCACCCGGAAGCCCGGTGGCAGGACATGCCAACGTGCTGATCTTCCCGGATCTGGATGCCGGAAATATCGGATACAAGCTGGTGCAGAGACTGGCAAAGGCAGAGGCCTACGGACCCATGACGCAGGGTATCGCAGCTCCTGTAAACGACCTGTCCAGAGGCTGCTCCGCAGAGGATATCGTGGGCGTGGTGGCCATCACGGCTGTGCAGGCCCAGAACCAGTAGGGCGGGAGATCTAAGAGAACGTATACGAAAAATTCTGAAGGAGAAAAGAAGATGAATGTATTAGTAGTAAACTGTGGAAGTTCTTCCCTGAAATTCCAGCTGATCAATTACGATAACAGAGAAGTCATGGCAAAGGGGATCTGCGAGCGCATCGGCATCGACGGACGCCTCGTGTATGAGCCGGATGGCGGCAAGAAGGAAGTGACCGAGGCGGCTATGTCGGATCACACAACCGCCATTCAGATGGTGTTGGACGCCCTTGTGAACGAGAAGACAGGCGTTATCAAATCCCTGGAGGAGATCGATGCCATCGGACACCGGGTACTCCACGGCGGCATGAAGATCACCAACTCTGTCATCATCGACGACGAGGTCATCAAGGTCATTGAGGACTGTGCGGACTTAGGACCGCTCCACAATCCTGCCAATCTGATGGGCATTAACGCCTGCATGAAGCTGATGCCGGGCATTCCCAATGTGGCTGTCTTTGACACCGCCTTCCATCAGACCATGCCCCCCAAGGCCTACATGTACGGAATTCCGAAAGAATACTATGAGAAGTACGCCATCCGCAAGTACGGCTTCCACGGCACATCACACAAGTACGTGTCCGCCCGTACAGCCGCCTTCCTCGGCAAGGATATCAAGGAACTGAAGATCATCGTGTGCCACATGGGCAACGGCGCTTCCCTGTCTGCTGTGAAGGACGGAAAATGTGTGGACACCACCATGGGACTGACACCTCTCGAAGGTGTGATCATGGGCACCAGATCCGGTGACATTGACCCGGCCTTTGTAGAGTACCTGTGCAACAAAGAGAATCTGTCCGTGTCCGAGGTGCTGAACATCCTCAACAAGAAGTCCGGTATGCTGGGAATGACAGGCATCTCCAGCGATTACCGCGATGTGGCCGCCGCTGCTGAGGCGGGCAATCAGGACGCCATCAACTGCCTGGAAGCTTACGCTTACCGCATTATCAAGTACATCGGTTCTTACATCGCCGCTATGGGCGGCGTGGACGTGATCACCTTCACGGCAGGCCTTGGCGAGAATGCCATCCCGCTGAGAAAGACCATCTGCGAGGCCTTTGATTTCATGGGACTTGTGTTTGATGATGAGGCAAACAACAGCCGCGGCAAGGAAGTGATCATCACAAAGCCGGAGTCCGGGATCACAGCCTGCGTTATCCCGACCAACGAGGAGATCGCGATCTGTGAAGAAACAGTAGAACTGGTAACACGATAAACGTAGGAATACATGATGAACACCCATCCTGATTTTCTGGTATACTCAAAGAAAAAAAGGATGGTGCGCTTCTATGAAAAGCGCATGGAAACTGGTAAAGAAAACCTTGACAAATAATGGCCGAAAAGATATACTCTATAAAGTGTGGTTAGGAGAGCGTTATGCTGATTGAACTGACAAAGGTTTTAGAGCAGGATGACAAGATCATCCGGCAGGAAGCACACCTTGAACTGCAGGACCTGCGAGTGTCCGGCAGGAAGTACCGGCTCGAGGAGCTGGAGACGCCTGTGTTTGAGATCACCAATCTCGGAAAGAAGCAGGTGCAGGTGATGGGCAGTGCCAAGATAAGGACCGTCGTTCCGTGTGACAGATGTCTGGAGGACGTGGAGCAGATCTTTGATCTCGCCTTTGGGCGACAGCTGGATATGAAGCTCGACGAGGAAGGGCGCAGACAGTCCGACGAGGAGTACAACTTCATGGACGGAACCTGTCTCGACACGGATGTGCTGATATGCAACGAGCTCCTGGTCAACTGGCCAATTCGGGTGTTGTGCAGGGAAGACTGCAAAGGTCTGTGCAGCATTTGTGGTGCTAATCTCAATCATGGTGAATGTGGCTGTGACAGAGAGGTATTTGACCCGAGGATGGCAGCCTTTCAAGATATATTCAGCAAGTTTAAGGAGGTGTAAAGTATGTCCATCTGTCCAAAGAATAAAACATCAAAAGCCAGAAGAGATAAAAGAAGAGCTAACTGGAAAATGAGCGCACCGAACCTGGTAAGATGCAGCAAGTGCGGCGAACTGATGATGCCCCACAGAGTATGCAAGGCATGCGGTTCTTACAACAAGAGGGAGATCATCGCTCAGGACTAATCGAGAGCTTAGGAAAATGAAGGAGATCAGAGATGGTCTCCTTTATTTTTTGTATTTTGTGATTGAAAATGACTGAGACAAAGAGAAAGGAGCGCATATGCTGGCAGAAGAGAGAATGAACGGGATACTGGTCAGTGAAGATCATCAGGCAATACAATTCAAGCCCGATTGGAAATTATCTGGACGAACAGAAAAAACCTCTAAATTGTTTGAATTTCCATGAAAGTAGTGTATAATGAAATCAGAATATGCGAAAGTTGCAACCAACAGCAAAAGCAAGAAAGAGGGTTCCAGAATGGGAAGATATTATCGGTTAACAAAAAAGATCTCGGAGGAGACGGCGCAGGAAATCCTGAAAGAGCTGAAGGAGCTTGAGAATGTAAAAAATGTAGGCTTTTCAGAGGATCTGACATTGCTGAAGGTTGAGACAAAAAACGGTCTGTTTCCGGAAGTCATGAACCGGGCAGTCAACATCTGCCGGCGCATTGGCGGGGGCTGTGACCTGAGCTTTGCCGGATTTGCCTGCCAGGGAGCCTGAAGGAACGGTTTGCAAAGAGAAACGGTTGAAAGCGAAATAAGATTGCGCCTGGCGGGCAATTTGTTTTGTGACAAAAATGTTATAGTATGAAACATACAGATAACATTTTAGGGCAGTTCCGCTTCGCGGAAATTACAGACAAGGCGGGAGGACAAGACATGGACAGCACATGTTTATCTGAAAAGACAAAGACCATTCTCTGGCCCGATTTTGCGGCTCACTTTAAGAGTAACACGAGCCGGGCTTCCTACTGGAGCGACCTGTGCGAGTTTGCCAGGATCATCGGAAAGGACATCACAGAGGCGGAAGCGGCCGATGTGCAGAGATATTATGAGATCATGACGGAGAAGACAAAGAGAGGAGAGCTGCAGCCCGGGACGCCGGCGAAGAAGTTCCGGGAGCTTCACTCTTTTGCGGATTTTCTCAGCCAGGAGCGAAAGCGGTACGGCCTGCCGGAGACCTTTCAGGACTATTTCTATCCCTATCTGCCGCAACTGGCCAGGCAGGAGAAATACGCTCGGGTTATCCCGGTGGAGGATGTGGATAAGCTCCTTAAGGCCGCTGAGGAAGACCGGATGGCCTACACCATCTTCGTGCTCATGTACCGGGTGGGGCTCTCCTCCACAGAGATATGCGCCCTCTTGCCGGGGGACATAGGGATCTACGAGAACGGGACCTATGTGATGCCTGAGGGGAGGCGAAGCGGCGTGTATGTTCCCGACGACGTCCTGGCCGTGCTGGCGAGCTATATGGGACAGAGAGAAGAGCGGCCCTTCCTCTTCTATAACAGGAGAGGAGGCCAGCTGAACAATATGTACATCTCCAGGCTTATGAAAAAATACACCGCCCTTGCGGACATCCCGGCCTACAGCAGCCAGATGCTGCGGAACACCTGCGCCTACAATCTTTTTTCCTACGAAGCCAGCCCGGGGCAGGTGGCGGCCCAGATGGGGACAACGGACACCCATGTAAAGCGATACAGGAAGCTGGCCTACAAGGAGGAGCTGTCGCGGGCCGCCGGGAGTCTGGTGAAGATCCGGGTGGAGAGGCCGCTGTAGGTCTTTTTCCCTTTCGCAAACATCCTGTAAACAAATTATTGATTTTTGGGATAATGTCTAGTAGAATATTTCTAGTAGTTATGGAGGAAAGAAAAATGGAAGAACTTACCAAAATTGCCCTTGACGCCATGGGCGGGGACAACGCCCCGGTGGAGATGGTCAAGGGCGCGGTTGATGCGGTCTCCAGAGAGAAGAGCATCAAGGTGTATCTTGTAGGACAGGAAGAGGTTGTCAGGAAAGAACTGAAAAAATATACGTTTGACAGTGACAGGATAGAGATCGTGGGTGCCACGGAGGTCATCGAGACGGCAGAGCCCCCGGTCAACGCCATCCGGAAAAAGAAAGACTCATCCATCGTGGTGGGCATGAAGATGGTGCGGTCCGGCGAGGCGGACGCCTTCGTGTCGGCCGGCAGCTCAGGAGCCGTGCTGGTGGGAGGGCAGACCATCGTGGGCAGGATCAAAGGAGTGGAGAGGCCGCCCCTTGCGCCCCTCATCCCAACAGAGAAGGGCGTCTCCCTGCTGATAGACTGCGGCGCCAACGTGGATGCCCGTCCCTCCCATCTGGTCCAGTTTGCCAAGATGGGCTCCATCTATATGGAGCATGTGATGGGCGTGAAGAACCCCAAGGTGGCTATCGTCAATATCGGAGCGGAGGAGGAGAAGGGCAACGCCCTGGTGAAGGAGACCTTCCCCCTTCTGAAAGCGGCAAAGGGCATCCATTTTACCGGAAGCATAGAGGCAAGAGAAATTCCCCACGGACAGGCGGATGTCATCGTCTGTGAGGCCTTTGCAGGAAACATTATACTGAAGCTGTTCGAGGGTGTGGGAGCTGTGCTGATCAGCAAGGTGAAGGAGGGCATGATGAGCAGCCTCCGCAGCAAGATCGGCGCCCTTCTGGTGAAGCCGGCTCTCAAGGAGACGCTGAAGAGCTTTGACACGAGCGAGTACGGCGGAGCGCCGCTGCTTGGACTGAAGGGACTCGTGGTGAAGACCCACGGAAGCTCAAAGGCGAGAGAGGTATCCAACTCTATCCTCCAGTGCCTGACATTCCGGGAACAGAGGATCAATGAGAAGATCCAGGAGTGTATTCAGTCGGATCACTCGTCCGATGAATAGATATAAAATAATATAAAGGAGATGAAGAAAATGGAATTTGAAAAATTACAGGAAATTATCGCTGATGTACTTAATGTGAACGCAGATGAGATCACAATGGAGACAAAGTTTGTGGATGACCTGGGAGCGGACTCTCTGGATATTTTCCAGATTATCATGGGGATTGAGGAAGCATTTGACATTGAGATCGACAATGATGACGCAGAGAAGATCGTGACAGTGGGGGATGCTGTAGAGCAGATCAAAAACGCAACAAACTAAGCAGAAAAAATCAGGCAGAAAGGAGAAAACGCCCGGATGCGGGCTATTTCTTTTATGAGGGTTTCTATGAGTCGGAAATTAAAAGAGCTGGAAGAGCAGATCGGGTACACATTCCAGGATCCAAAGCTCCTCCGGCGGGCCATGATGCACAGCTCTTATGTGAACGAGAAGCATCTGCCCAAGTACGAGTGTAATGAGAGGCTGGAATTCCTGGGGGACGCTGTCCTGGAGCTGGTGTCCAGCGAATTTTTGTTTCATGAAAATGTAAAGATGCCGGAGGGAGAGCTGACGAAGACAAGGGCGACTATGGTCTGCGAGCAGGCGTTGGCCTTCTGCGCACGCCAGCTCCATCTGGGCGAGTACCTTCTCCTCGGAAAGGGGGAGGACATGACAGGCGGAAGAAAGAGGGACTCCGTTACATCGGACGCCATGGAGGCGCTGATTGGGGCCATATATTTAGATGGTGGTTTTGCTAGTGCAAAAAAGTTTATACACAGGTTTGTGCTAAATGATCTGGAGCACAAGAAGCTCTTTTATGATAGCAAGACTATCCTGCAGGAGCTGGTACAGGCCGCGTTTGAGCAGCCGGTGACCTATGAGCTCACCGGAGAAGAGGGACCGGACCACGACAAGACTTTCCATGTGGAGGTGCACATCGGGGAGGAGGTCTACGGCGCCGGAAGCGGGAGGACCAAGAAGGCAGCCGAGCAGGAGGCGGCCTACAGGACCATCCTGATCCTGAACAACCTGATCCTGCACAAAAGGAATATAAAGTAGGTGTTACATGTATTTAAAAAGTATTGAGATACAAGGCTTTAAATCTTTTGTAAACAAGATCGTATTCGATTTTCATAACGGCATCACCGGGATCGTGGGTCCTAACGGCAGCGGCAAGAGTAATGTGGCGGACGCTGTGCGCTGGGTCCTGGGCGAGCAGCGCGTCAAGCAGCTGCGCGGCGGCAGTATGCAGGATGTCATCTTCTCCGGAACGGAGAACAGGCGGCCCTTAAGTTATGCCTCTGTGGCCATCACCCTGGACAATTCGGACCATCAGCTCTCTGTGGACTACGAGGAGGTCACGGTCACGAGGAAGCTGTACCGCTCCGGCGAGAGCGAGTATCTCCTGAACGGCAGTCCCTGCCGCCTGAAGGACATCAATGAGCTGTTCTACGACACTGGCATCGGCAAGGAGGGCTACTCCATTATCGGCCAGGGGCAGATCGACAAGATTTTAAGCGGCAAGCCGGAGGACAGAAGAGAGCTCTTCGACGAGGCGGCGGGCATTGTGAAGTTCAAGCGCAGAAAGAATATGTCCGTCAAGAAGCTGGAGGATGAGAGGCAGAACCTTCTCAGAGTGAATGATATCCTGGCCGAGCTGGAGAGACAGAGCGGTCCCTTAAAGAAGCAGGCCGAGGTGGCAAGGGAGTATCTGCAGAAAAAGGAGCAGCTGAAGACCTTTGACATCAACATGTTTCTTCTGGAGACCGAGCGCTTGAAGGAGCAGATCAGTGAGACGGAAAAAAAGCTGTCCATCTCCCGGGAGGAGCTTCAGGAGGCGGATGCCTCCTACAGCGCCATGAAGGAGGAGTACGAGGCCATTGAAACCCAGGTGGACAAGATTGACGATTCCATTGAGAAGGCCAAGAGGCAGTTAAACGAGACGAATCTTCTGAAGCAGCAGCTGGAAAACCAGATTGAGCTTCTGAAAGAACAGATCAACAGCGCCCGGATGTCAGACGACCACTTCGGGCAGCGTTACCAGACCATTCAGAGTGAAATAGAGGACAGAAAGGGTCAGCTCCTTCAGTTCCGGAAGGAGAAGGAGGAGATCGCAGGAGAGCTGCGGGACAAATCCGCGGCCAGAGAAAAGACCAGGGAGCGTCTCATCGAGGTGCAGAGCCGCATCGCCGGACTGACGGATCAGGTAGAGAAGAGTAAGAATGATATCATAGAGATCCTCAACAGCAGGGCTTCCACCCAGGCCAAGATCCAGCGCTACGACACCATGATGGAGCAGATCCAGATGCGCAAATCCCAGATGAACCAGCGGCTGATCCGGGCCAGGAGCGAGGCGGAGGAAGAGCAGAAGAAGGCGCAGGAGCACAGGGAGAAGCTGGAAGAGATCTCGGAGAAGATCCGCAGCCTTTCTGATGAGAACAAGGCCTGTGAGCAGAAGATAGAGAGACTGCAAAGGGAACTCTCCGGACAGACGGAGAAGCTGCGGGTAGGGCAGACCGCCTACCACAGGGAGGAATCCCGCCTGGAGTCCCTGAAAAACATCACCGAGCGGTATGACGGCTACGGCGGCAGCATTCGCAGGGTCATGGAGCAAAGGGAGAAGGAAAAGGGCATCCTGGGCGTTGTGGCGGACATCATCAAGGTGGACAAGGAGTATGAGATCGCCATTGAGACCGCCCTTGGAGGCAGCATCCAGAACATTGTCACGGACACAGAGGAGACGGCCAAGAGGATGATCGATTTCCTAAAGAGAAACCGGTACGGAAGGGCTACCTTTCTCCCTCTCACCGGCATCGGCGGAGGCAGAGGACTGTCCCGCCCGGAGGCGCTGAGGGAGACGGGCGTCGTGGGCCTTGCCAACACCCTCGTGAAGGTGGAGGAGCAGTACCAGGGACTGGCGGAGAACCTGCTTGGCAGGACCATTGTGGTGGACAACATCGACCACGGCATCGCCATTGCCCGGAAATACAGGCAGACACTCCGCCTGGTGACCCTGGAAGGAGAGCTCCTAAATCCCGGGGGTTCCATGACAGGAGGAGCCTTTAAGAACTCCAGTAACCTGCTGAGCCGAAGAAGAGAGATCGAGGAATTTGAAAAGACTGTCCGCCGTCTGAAAAAGGAGATGGAGGAGATGGAGGCCTTTGCGGACAGCATCCGGAAGGAGAGAGCCATCTGTTATGAGACCATAGACGAGATCCAGCAGAAGCTCCAGAAGGCCTATGTCATCCAGAACACAGCTAAGATGAACCTGGAACAGTCCCAGGAGAGGATACAGGCCGCCCTGGAGACATCCCGGTCCATCCAGAGGGAGAACGAGGAGCTGGATCAGCAGATCACAGACATCAGTAACAACCAGGAGTCCATCACGGTGGAGCTGGACACCTCCACAGTCCTGGAGCAGGATATTACCCGGAAGACGGAGGAGGATCAGCGGCTCCTGGAGCAGGAGAAGGAAGAGGAGATCCGCTGTCAGAAAGCCTCCGAGGAAGCGCAGCTGGCTTTTGCCGGTCTGGAGCAGAAACACACCTTTATTCTGGAAAATGAGGAGCGTATCCAGGAGGAGATCGCCAAATTCGAGGAGGAACAAAGAGAGCTGGGCGAGAACAAGGAGGACGCCTCCCGGGAAATCCGGGACAAGGAGGAGCAGATCCGGGAAATCCGCCGGACCATCGAGGATTCAAAGGAGCTGTTCCAGGAGATTGAGGAGCAGATCCAGGAGAATGTGAAGCAGAGGGATGAGCTGAACCAGAGGCACAAATCCTTCCTCGGAAAGAGGGAGGAGCTTTCCAGGCACATGGCGGACTTGGATAAGGAAATCTTCCGTCTGGAAAGCAGGAAAGAGGGCTTTGAGGAGGCCTCGGAAAAGCAGATCAACTACATGTGGGAGGAGTATGAGATCACCTACAGCCACGCCATGGAGCTGCGGGATAAAAATCTCACGGACCTGGCCTACATGCGCAGACGGATACAGACTCTGAAGAGCGACATCAAGGGCCTTGGCTCTGTCAATGTAAATGCCATTGAGGACTACAAGGAAGTGTCCGCAAGGTACGAGTTCCTTAAAGGGCAGCACGAGGACCTGGTGGAGGCGGAGGCCACTCTGGAGAAGATCATCGCGGAACTGGACGAAGCCATGCGCAGACAGTTCACAGAGCAGTTCGCTCATATTGCCCGGGAGTTTAACAAGGTGTTTGGGGAGCTCTTCGGCGGAGGAAAGGGAACGCTGGAGCTGATGGAGGACGAGGACATCCTGGAGGCGGGAATCCGCATTATTGCCCAGCCGCCGGGCAAGAAGCTGCAAAATATGATGCAGCTTTCAGGAGGCGAGAAGGCGCTGACCGCCATTTCCCTTCTGTTTGCCATCCAGAACATGAAGCCCTCGCCCTTCTGTCTGCTGGATGAGATCGAGGCGGCCCTGGACGACTCCAACGTGACCCGGTTCGCTCAGTATCTCCACAAACTGACCAAGAACACCCAGTTCATTGTCATCACCCACAGAAGGGGGACTATGACAGCGGCGGACAGGCTGTACGGCATCACCATGCAGGAGAAGGGAGTCTCCACGATGGTTTCTGTCAGCCTTCTGGAGAACGAGTTAAATAAGATGGAGAAGCAGCAGCAATAGAGATAGCAGCAATAGGACCAGCATCAAAAAGAAAAAGGAGCAGGAATATGGCAGAGGAAAAAGGATTTTTCAGAAGACTTGTCTCCGGACTCACAAAGACGAGGGACAATATCGTGTCCGGCATGGACAGTATTTTTCACGGCTTTTCCCATATTGACGAGGATTTCTACGAGGAACTTGAGGAGGTCCTCATCATGGGAGACCTGGGGGTGCAGGCCACAGAGGACATACTGGACGACCTGCGGGCCAAGGTGAAGGAACGGCACATCAAGGAGCCCTCCGACTGCAGGCAGATCCTCATCGACAGCATCAAGGAGCAGATGGACGTGGGCGAGACGGCCTATGAATTTGAGGAGCGGACCTCCGTGGTCATGGTAGTGGGGGTCAACGGTGTGGGCAAGACCACCACCATCGGCAAGCTGGCAGGCAAGCTGCGGGCTCAGAACAAAAAGGTGATCCTGGCGGCGGCGGACACCTTCCGGGCCGCTGCGGGAGAGCAGCTCAAAGAGTGGGCGAACCGGGCCCAGGCGGAGTTCATCGGCGGACAGGAGGGTTCTGACCCGGCGGCTGTCGTTTACGACGCGGTGCAGGCTGCCAAGGCGCGCCACGCGGACGTGCTGCTGTGCGACACGGCCGGCAGGCTCCACAACAAGAAGAACCTGATGGAGGAGCTGCGGAAGATGAATCGGATCATCCACCGGGAGTACCCGGAAGCCTTCCGGGAGACGTTGGTGGTGCTGGATGCCACCACCGGACAGAACGCGCTCCAGCAGGCAAAAGAATTCAAGGATGCAGCTGACATTACAGGCATCATCCTGACAAAGATGGACGGGACAGCCAAGGGCGGCATTGCGGTAGCCATACAGGCGGAGCTGGGCATCCCGATGAAATATATCGGCGTAGGTGAGACCATTGACGATCTGCAAAAGTTTGATGCGGATACATTTGTGGACGCTCTTTTTGCGGTTCCCTCAGACAGACAGGAAGAGCAATAGGCGGCGACCGCACTGTGATCATATAATAGATATACAATAGACGATGAAAGAGAAAGGCAGGAGATTAGGATGGACAAACTGACACTGGAAAATTTTGAGCAGGCAAGTGAACTGGTAAAGAAGGTGACCCTTCCCACGAACCTTGTTTACAGTGAGTACTTCAGCTCCCAGACAGGGTGCAAGGTATATCTGAAACCGGAGAACATGCAGTACACAGGGGCCTACAAGGTGAGAGGTGCCTACTACAAGATCAGCACCATGACAGAGGAGGAGCGGGAGAAGGGGCTTATCACGGCCTCTGCCGGCAACCACGCCCAGGGCGTTGCCTTTGCGGCCCAGAAGTTCGGCTGCAAAGCCACGATCGTCATGCCTACAGTGACCCCTCTTATCAAGGTGAACCGCACAAAGAGCTACGGCGCCAATGTGATCCTCCACGGGGATGTGTACGATGACGCCTGCGCCTATGCGCTGAAGCTGGCCGAGGAGCAGGGCATGACCTTTGTCCATCCCTTTGACGACCTGGATGTGGCGACAGGACAGGGAACCATCGCCATGGAGATCGTGCAGGAGCTTCCCACAGTGGATTACATCCTGACTCCCATCGGAGGCGGCGGCCTGATCACAGGCGTGGCCACTCTGGCAAAAATGCTGAACCCAAAGATCAAGGTCATCGGCGTGGAGCCTGCGGCTGCGGCCAGCATGAAGGCAGCTCTGGAGGCGGGAGAGCCTGTCACCCTGCCAAGCGCCAACACCATCGCCGACGGCACGGCCGTGAAACGGGTGGGGGGGAAGGTGTTCCCCTATGTGCAGGAGAATGTGGACGACATCATCACTGTGGAGGACGACGACCTGGTAGGCGCCTTTTTGGACATGGTGGAGAACCACAAGATGGTGGTGGAGAACTCCGGACTTCTCTCTGTGGCAGCTCTGAAGCAGCTTGATGTGAAGAACAAAAAGATAGTCTGCATCTTAAGCGGCGGCAACATGGATGTGATCACCATGTCTTCCGTTGTGCAGCACGGACTGATCCAGAGAGACCGCATCTTCTCTATCTCTGTCCTCCTGCCAGACAAGCCGGGGGAGCTTGTGAAGGTGGCCACAGCCATTGCTGACGCCCAGGGCAATGTTATCCGCCTGGAGCACAACCAGTTTGTCAGTACCAACCGGAATGCGGCTGTGGAACTGCGCATCACGCTGGAGGCCTTTGGAACGGAGCACAAGCACCAGATCATGCAGGCCCTGCGGGATGTTGGATATGAGCCAAGAGAGATCGGGGCGAAGCTGTATTAGAAGACTGACGATGTAAGAGCATATGAGGTGCTTCACATAGGGCTTGCGGAAGCGATCAATCTCGTGTTATAGTTGTAAATAATATATCTGCAAATGAAGCAAATAAATTTGCGGAAGAATATAAAATCAGAAAAATTCAGGCAAGAGCTATTTAAGGAGGGAGATTTATCTATGCAAACGTTAACATTATCTCAATGTAAAGATTATGTTAGAAATATAAAAGATCTGGAATTGTCATGTTATCAGCAGGAACAGTTGATTAAAGAATTAAAATGGCAACTACCGAATGCCACGCAAAAAAGGATCTCAGAATTAGAGCACCAGCTGCATGCTGAGAGGGAACCTGCTAAACCGCCATCTCTACTTTTTGATTGTATTTTTGGGGCTTTCATGGGCGCCATTATAGGAATTGTCATTGCGTTTATTGTGAGAGTTTTTCTTGGCATTTTTAGTTCTCAGATCAGCTTATTCTCTTCTCCGTGGCGGCCATACTTTTTTTGGGGAGCTGTAATAGGGTGTGCTGTTTTATTTATATGCTCGTTTTTTGGTCATGTAGGTAAGGAAGGAAGGCAAGCGAGAGAGAGATATCCTCAGGAACTGGAAGCTTACCGCCAAAAGCAACAGGAACTAAAAAATTTGCTGGAACAAGCAAAGGAAAGTTTAAAAACAGCCGTTCCCCATAAAATTCAGGAAAGCGAAAAAACATATCAACAAACAAAAAAACTTTTACAAGAATATTATGATATGGGATTTATATATCCGAAATATCGTGGTCTTGTCCCGATTTGTACCATATATGAGTATCTTGAATCCGGCCGCTGTTTTTCATTACTCGGTCACGAAGGAGCCTATAATCTTTATGAAAGCGAATTAAGAATGAACACGATTATAGGGAAACTGGATGATGTTATTGATCGGCTTGATAATATAAGTGCAAGTCAGCAGTTACTGGCACAGGAGATTAGGCAGAGCAATGCTCAGCTTAGCCGCATTTCAAGCACCCTTGATAATATTGAAAATAATACTGCATTAGCGGAATATTATAGTCGTGTTACAGCATCCAACACTTCGTTTATGAGTTGGATTGCAGTACTTAATTCTGACAAATAAATATACAAGGTGCGGATTTGAATACTGAGCTGCAGGTAATCTTTGTACTGTGTCTGACACAGAAATACGAAAAAGAATGAAATAAGATATATAGTAGTATATAGAAGAATGAGGAGGATAAGAAATGGCGATAATATCAGTTGTTTTAGGTATAGTGTCTATTGTATTGGGTCTTAATGGCATTTTGGGAATTTTATTTTCCGGAGTTATTTACGGTACCACATTGACTTTATGGGGAGCCCCACTTACGGGGATCATCGGTCTGGTTCTGGCGATTTTATCAAAAAGAGGCGGAAACAGTGCGGGAAATAATAAATTTTCAAAGATCGGATTGTTGTGTTCGATTGGCGGAGTGATTCTTTGCGTAATCATGTTCATAGTCGTTTTTAGTGTGTTTAGTACATGGGAGATTTCTTAAAAATTCTCCGTGACAGGACGAGAGTTTTTAAGATAGAGATTGAGGAACATCATAATCATAGGGAACACCTTCCTTTGTGTTATTGGTTTTGGCCGACTGCTATAATAACACAAAAGGGGTGTTCCCTTTTCTGTTTATCCTACAAAAATTTTACGCTAGCTTATCTGTTATTACAGATTATCAAAAATTATTATTGACATCAATTGTATGATTGTATACAATTATACGAGAATATTCCAAAGGAGAGATAACACATGCAGGACAGGAAGGTTTACCTTAATGAACACACAAATCTGCTTCAGCTTGAGGAGCACATGTATCCCCTCGTGGACGTAAAAGAACCAAATGTATTCAGAAATCTTTTCCACTACGACGAAATACCGAAGATTGCCTTTAACGACAGGACTGTGCCCCACAGTATGCCGGACGAGATCTGGATCACGGACACCACGTTCCGGGACGGACAGCAGTCCAGGGCTCCCTACAGCACAAAGCAGATTGTAGACATTTACGACTATTTTCACAGGCTGGGGGGGCCAAAGGGCAAGATCCGCCAGTGCGAATTTTTTCTGTACAGCAAAAAGGACAGGGACGCCGTGTACCAGTGCATGGAGAAGGGCTACCAGTTCCCGGAGATTACGAGCTGGATCCGGGCCAGCAAGAAGGATTTTGAGCTGGTGAAGGAAATCGGCATGAAGGAGACAGGGATCCTCGTGAGCTGCTCGGACTACCATATTTTCTACAAGCTGAAAATGAGGAGAAAGCAGGCCATGGAGCACTATCTCTCAGTCATAAGGGAGTGTCTCGAGACCGGTGTCAGCCCCAGGTGTCATCTGGAGGACATCACCAGATCAGACATTTACGGATTTGTTATCCCCTTCTGTCTGGAGCTTATGAATCTGATGGAGGAGTACCAGATTCCGGTGAAGATCCGCATCTGCGACACTATGGGATATGGGGTCAACTACCCCGGAGCTGTGATCCCCAGGTCTATCCCGGGCATCATTTACGGGATCCGGGTACATGCGGGCGTGCCCAGCGAACTCATCGAGTTCCATGGACACAATGATTTTTACAAGGCGGTCAGCAACTCCTCCACAGCCTGGCTCTACGGGGCAAGCGGCGTGAACTGCTCCATCTTCGGCATCGGCGAAAGGACAGGAAACACGCCACTGGAGGCTATGGTCTTTGAGTACGCCCAGCTGAGAGGCACTCTGGACGGCATGGACACCACTGTGATCACAGAGCTGGCGGAGTACTATGAGAAGGAGATCGGCTACCACATCCCCTCCAGAACGCCCTTTGTCGGCAAGAACTTTAACGTTACGAGAGCCGGCATCCACGCGGACGGACTTTTGAAGAACGAGGAGATCTACAATATATTTGACACGGACAAATTCCTGAACAGGCTGCCCCTTGTGGCTGTGTCCAACACCTCCGGGCTGGCGGGTATCGCCCACTGGATCAACACCTACTTCCGTCTGCCGGAAGGGAAACAGGTGGACAAAAACACAGAGCTTGTGTCCATCGTGAAGGACTGGGTAGACCAGGAGTACGAGAGTGGACGCGTCACTGTGCTGACAGACGAGGAGCTTTTAAAGGTCATCGATGACGCATGCCGCAGGACAGGCGTGACGCTGACGGCGCAGGAGGACTAAAAGCAATGGAAGAGTATCAGAATCAATCTCTCCGGGGAAGGGTGTTCCGCAGACTGCGGGAGGATATTCTCTCCGGTGTCTATAAGGAAAATGATGAGCTCCGGGAGGCTGCCATCGGGGAGGAGCTGGGGGTCAGCAGGACTCCGGTGCGGGAGGCGCTGCGCCAGCTGGAGTTGGAGGGCCTTGTGACCATCATCCCCAACAAGGGAGCTTACGTGACCGGTATTTCCCTGAAGGACGTGCACGATATTTACAAGATCCGGTCCATGCTGGAGGGACTCTGCGCCAAGTGGGCAACCAGGTATATCACGGAGGAGCAGATTGAGGAGCTGGAGGAGGTGATCCTTCTCTCCGAGTTCCACCTGAAGAAAAAGAGTGCGGACAAAAAGGGTGCGGAGAAGGCCCGGCAGGTGTCGGAGCTGGACGGAAAATTTCACAAAGTCTTGTATCACGCCTCTAATAGTCGTATACTGGAACATGTACTGTCGGATTTTCACAAATATGTGAAGGTGGCCAGGACCATGTCCGTGGAGGAGGAGCGCCGGGCGGAGCAATCCGTCGAGGAGCATCGGGCCATCCTGGAGGCTATCAAGGCCAGAGATGAAGAGCTGGCAGAGCGGCTGGCCAATGAGCATATCATGAAAGTCATGGAAAATCTTCATATAGAAGAGTAGAACGGCTGAGTAAAACATTTTATAAAAGAAAAGGAGAATACGAACATGGAAAAGATCAAGATGACCACCCCGATCGTAGAGATGGACGGAGACGAGATGACAAGGATCCTCTGGAAGATGATCAAAGAGCACCTTCTGGAGCCGTTTGTCGAGCTCAATACAGAGTACTACGACCTGGGATTGGGGCACCGCAATGAGACAAACGACCAGGTGACTATTGACTCCGCAAACGCTACAAAGAAATACAAAGTGGCTGTAAAATGCGCCACTATCACTCCCAATGCGGCCCGCATGACCGAGTATGATCTGAAGGAGATGTGGAAGAGCCC
>CAZZBJ010000050.1:0-17252 GCA_964652805.1 uncultured Mordavella sp.
TGAAATATCAGATTCCGGTTCTGGAGGACAATCCGTACGGCTATCTGAGATTTTCCGGAAACGAATATATTCCTCCCATCAAAAGCTTTGACAAGGAAGGCATCGTCCTTTACATGGGAACCTTCTCCAAGATCGTGGCGCCGGGCATGCGGTGCGGCTTCCTCTGCGCAAACAAAGAGCTGATCCCCAAATTTGTGGTTTTCAAGGGAGTATCCTCCAGCGGAAACATTAACTGGAGCCAGTACATTATTACGGAATTCCTAAAGGATGTGGACATCAACGAACATATCGGCAGGATCAGCGCCATCTATGAGAAGAAGGCTCTCGCCATGTACAATAAGATGAAGGAATGCTTCCATCCGGCTGTGCAGTATACCATGCCGCAGGGCGGCATGTTTATCTGGGCAAAGCTTCCGGACGGCGTGAAGGCGACGGAGTTCTGCCTGGAGGCGGCCAAAAAGCTGAAGATTGCGGTGGTTCCGGGCAATGATTTCTTCATCGGAAGCCCGGAGGACTGCAGCTATATCCGGCTGAATTTCTCCAAGCCCTCCATTGAGGACATCGAATACGGCATTGAAAAGCTGGGAGAGCTGACCTGGCGGTACTGCGGCTGAAGACCGCCGGAGCAGGCGCGGCCATGCCATGCGTCCTTTGGATAAGAAAAAATCAGATTTCAGGATAGGAGACGGGCACTATGAAAAAGTTTTCAGTTGTGATATCAAGGCAGTTTGGAAGCCTGGGGCGTCCCATTGCGAAGGAAATGTCGGAGATCCTGGGCGTGGAATATTATGACAGGGACATCGTGACCATGGTGGCAAAGGAGCATAACATCACGATCCGGGAGGTCAGCAACCTGGAAGAAAAATCCTCCCGCTACGCTTTCATGAAATTTCCGCTGGGAAACGGAACGGTTGCGGCGCAGGATAAAATCTTTGACTCCACGGCAAGGATCATCCGGGAGCTGGCGGAAAAGGAGAGCTGCATCATCGTGGGACGGTGCGCGGACGCGATTCTCGGCGACAACCCCGATAATGTGAATATTTTCATCTACGCGCCCTATGAGGAAAGGCTGGTGAACTGCGTCAACGAGCTCGGCATGGAGCCAAAGGAAGCCAGAAAGATGATCCGCGATGTGGATAAGGCGAGAAACGCGTTTCACATGAGATACGCCAAATATAAGCCGAACGACACCAACCACATGGACGTCATGATCAACAGCAGCCTCCTCGGCGTAAAGGGAACGGCGGAATATCTCTGTGAGATGGTGAAAAAACGGTTCGCGGATGATCCGGAGAAATGAAGAAGAAAAAAGTGTGCGCCCTGATGCGGTGCGCGTCATGCGCACCACCCGCACCGGGCGCGATTGCCGTCAGCCGGAGGGCGTGAGAGCATCCTCCGGCTTTTAAACTTCCCTTGTCAGGATTCCAGAAGAAAATCCACGATATTCTTCTGACGGATTCCGCCCCGGTTGATCCGCAGCAGAGTATCGGTGGACAGCACAAGCTTTTCATAGTTGTCAGGAATCGCCTCCAGAGGGCCGAATTCACGATCCATATTTTCAGGTGTGAGCACATAGCAGACCTGGATGTAGAGTCGCTCATCTGTCCTGTCGGCAACAAAATCCACCTCCGCCACACCCTGTTTCCCGATATGAACGTTCCATCCCCGGCGAAGAAGCTCCAGGTAAACCGTGTTTTCCAGAACTCCGGGGATATCGTTATCCCGATAGCCCATGACAGCATGGCGCAGTCCGAGATCAGAGAGATAATATTTCTCCTGAGTTTCCAGAAGCCGCCGGCCTTTGATGTCAAAACGTCTGACCTTATGAATCAAAAAAGCGTTTTCAAGGGCCTTAAGGTAATTATATACCGTTTCTGTACTCAGCTTCCGGCCCTGGCTTTTTAAAAAATCGGAGATTGATTTGGCGGAAAAGGGGTTTCCAATATTGTCCATGAGGTAAAGGACAATACCTTCCAGCAGTGCCGTATCCCGGATTCTGTTTCGGGCAATGACATCCTTCAGCAGTACGGAATTATAGATATCCTGGAGATACTGCATGATACGGCTTTCTTCCCATTTCATCTGATGGATTCCGGGCAGTCCGCCAAACCTGAGGAAATCCGCAAACTGCTCCTGACGGCTGAGCCCTGCTTCATCCGGATTTGCGGCTGCAAAATCCAGATATTCCTGAAAATCCAGCGGATAGACACGAATTTCCACATAGCGTCCCGCCAGCAGTGTGGCCAGTTCCCCGGAAAGCAGCCTGGCGTTGGAGCCTGTTACATAGATGTCACAGTTAAAATCCACCCGAAGGGAATTGATGACCTTTTCCCAGGATTCAACCTCCTGAATCTCATCCAACAACACATAGAGCATTCCGTTTACGCTCTCTGCCCGCATGGAAATTTCCGCATAGAGCGCCCGAAAATCCCTGAGCGCTTCATAGCGCAGGGATTCAAAATTGATGGAGATGATGTTGGATTCCGGCACGCCCCGTCCGAGAAGCTCCTCCCTGGTCAACTCCAGCAGCGCGCTTTTTCCGGACCGGCGCATTCCGGTAATGATTTTGACAACGGGCTTATCCATAAAATCCCGAATCTGCCGCATATACCGCTCCCGCCCAATCATATCAGTCATATTTGTTCACCTCGCTTCGGTTTTCTTTTATTATAAAACACGGCATAAAAAGTATCAATAGTTTCTCATATACAGGAAACTTTTCGCGTTTCGACAGATTATTTCACGTATAAAATATTATACTGAGTGATTATGTCGGAGAATCTGCCATTTTATCTGTTGTTCCGCCTGAAAAATTTCAGGGACAGATATTACCCATACGAGTCATATCTGCCCCTGCCTGAATCACACATATATGCTTTTTATGCCTCCGGCCGCCGCGTGTTCTCGGGATAATCAGGTGTGAGACCGGACACCGGCGATACGGCTGCATCCTTCGATGAGCCATACTCCTCCCAGAACCGGAAGCTCTTTTATTATAAACCTGAAATTGGGGTTTGACAAGTGAGAGAGGATGTGTTACTGTAATGACAGTTTTAGAGATTACAGTTCACTCGTCCGTCAGTACCGGCCAGTCGCCGTGCTTGCACGGGCGGATGTCCGGTACTGAATGGACGAAGGGAGCGCCTGTTTATGAGCAAAGATAGCTGCGAAGCAGCGGGAAGCGCGGAGCGCGGCTTTGCGAATGGCGCAAGTGAACTGTAAGTGAAAATGAATCATTTTCCAGAAACTGTGATGGGAAGAAGTAGGTGAAGGCACAGGCCCACAGAAAGCAGCCGGCTGATGAGAGGCGCGGGAAAAGCCGATCTGAATACATCCCGGAGTTCTGCACCCAAACCGGAAGGGAGTAGGCTGCAGCGGAGGCACCCGTTATTGTGCAGGAGTATCGCGGGAACGTGCGGACTGCAGCCGCCGGAGAAGCCGTACTTGATGAGGCAGCCGGTGTGAGCCGTCTGCGAAGAAAGGTGGTAACACGATGAGAATCGTCCTTTCTCCCAAAAAGGGAGAGGGGATTTTTTTATGCCCGAAAAGTCAGATTACAGTGCCGCTGAAGCGGCGGAAAGGCAAGGCGGATGAAATCCTGCGGATTTCATCCTGGAAATTAGCCTTGCGGCTAATTTCTCAGATCAAAATGCCGCTAATGCGGCGGAAAGGCAAGGTAAGAAATGCAGGTATTTGAGGAACTGAAAGCGAGAGGGCTGCTGGCGCAGCTGACGGATGAGGAAGAAATCAGGGAGATGGTGAACGCGGGAAAGGCCACGTTTTACATCGGCTTTGATCCAACGGCGGACAGCCTTCACGTAGGACATTTCATGGCGCTGTGCCTGATGAAGCGGCTGCAGATGGCCGGAAACAGGCCCATTGCGCTGCTGGGCGGCGGTACCGGTATGATCGGAGATCCCTCCGGCAGAAGCGACATGCGCACCATGATGACAAAAGAGACCATCGACCATAACTGCGAATGCTTTAAGAAGCAGATGAGCAGATTCATTGATTTCTCAGAAGGAAAGGCCATTCTGGCGAACAATGCCGACTGGCTGCTGAACCTGAACTACATCGAGCTGCTGCGCGACGTGGGAGCCTGCTTCTCCGTCAACAACATGCTCCGCGCGGAATGCTACAAGCAGAGAATGGAAAAGGGCTTAAGCTTCCTGGAATTCAACTACATGATCATGCAGAGCTACGACTTCCTGATGCTCTACCAGAAATACGGCTGCAACATGCAGTTCGGCGGCGATGACCAGTGGAGCAACATGCTGGGCGGAACAGAGCTGATCCGCCGCAAGCTGGGCAAGAACGCCTGCGCCATGACCATCACCTTGCTCCTCAACTCCGAGGGAAAGAAGATGGGCAAGACCCAGAGCGGCGCCGTATGGCTTGACCCCGACAAGACGTCACCCTTCGAGTTCTACCAGTACTGGAGAAATGTGGCGGATGCGGACGTCCTTAAGTGCATCCGCATGCTCACCTTCCTTCCCCTGGAGGAGATCGACAAGATGGACTCCTGGGAGGGGGCCCGGCTCAACACAGCTAAAGAGCTCCTGGCGTACGAGCTGACCAAGCTGGTGCACGGCGAGGAAGAGGCAAAGAAGGCCCAGGACTCTGCGAGGGCTCTCTTCAGCCAGGGCGACGCGGCCAATATGCCCACCACCACGCTTGCGGCGGAGGATCTGGAGGACGGCTGCCTGGATATCCTGACCATGCTTGTGAAGGCAGAGCTTGTTCCCTCCAAGTCCGAGGCGAGACGTGCCGTGCAGCAGGGCGGCGTGTCCGCGGACGGCGGGAAGATCACGAATATCCACCAGGTGTTTACCGAGGACGCCTTGAAGGCGGGCATTGTGCTGAAGAAGGGAAAGAAGAATTTCCGGAAGATCGTGATGGAATAGAAAGTCCGATATGCTATACGATGTGTACAAGAGAAGGGGGACTGTGAAAGATGGGAAGCTTTTATATACTGCCGAAAGACTCTGCGGCAGAGGCAGTCGCTTTCAGGGAAGCGGCCCGTCTGCAGCCTCACAGAGACAGCGGGGGAGGCGGGGGGAGTGTTTGTCATATGCCGGAGGATATCCTGAGCCTTCCTGCCCTGGATCTGTCCCGGGGATACCTGGCTGATATTTTACATCGATGCCATATGCTGAGCCATGGGGGGGAGCATGTGATGCTTCAGCTGTCCGGACCTCTGACCGTGGCCGGTGAAATGACGGATCAGATGGCTGTGCTGCGGCTTCTTAGAAAGGACCCCGGGCTCTCGGAGAGGATCAAGTGGAAGATTGGAGAGGAACTCTTGAGATACGCACAGGCGGCTGCAGAGCAGGGAGCAGTATGTATCAGTTACGCAGACGCTGTGGCTATCAGGAAGATACTGGGACCTTCTCTGGAGCGGTGGGTGACAGAAGTATTTACGGCTCCGTTTTTGAGAGAAATGGTAAAGCGAGTGCAGGGAAAGGCAATGATTACGGTCTGCCCACATATATTACATGCTTTATTGGAGGCGGATATAGCCTTTGAGGAAATGTGGAAAATGCCGGAAGGAACCTCCTATGGGGAGGCCTGTGTGCGCCTGCGGGATAAGGTGTCCCTGACCGGCCAGTTTTGCGTACACCATGAAGATGCGATTTTGCCTGGCGGGATATTCCGCCAATTAAAAATCAAGGGACAGGGTGATTAAACTATGAGAAAAAAGGAAGATTTGCTGACGGAACTGTCGGAGAAAGTGCTGAATATGGAGGAGGATCAGGTCGAAGAGACAGCCCGGGAATATCTGGATGCAGGATATCCGGCTCTCGACGGGATCATGGACGGCCTGCTCCAAGGGATGAATGAGGCGGGACGGCTTTATGAGGAAGAAGAGTATTTTGTGACTGATCTTCTTCTGTGTTCGGATGCCATGTACAGAGGGATGGATATACTGAAGCCCCATTTGCCTGAAAGCGGAAGCGGCCGCAGGCGGAAAGCGGTGATCGGAGTGGTGGAGGGCGACACCCACGATATTGGGAAAAATCTTGTGAAGATCATGATGGAAACAGGTGGATTTGAAATGATCGATCTGGGAAAGGATGTACCAGCATCTTCTTTTGCGGAAGCTGTGCGTAAATACCAGCCGGAACTTCTCTGTCTGTCAACATTGATGACTACTACAATGGGACAGATAGAAGTAATACTCCACTCCCTGAAAATAAACGGATCAAGAGACAGCGTCAAGGTCATGATCGGAGGAGGACCTGTCACACAGCGATATGCGGACAGGGTAGGAGCGGACGGTTATTCTTCCAATGCTGTGGAGGCTGTTCAGTTGGCCCGGAAGCTGATAGAGAAGGTGTGAGAGCGGATGGCGGAAATTACTATGATCAATACCGGGCAGATCATCTCCTGCAGAGACGGGGAAAAGCTTCTGGATGTTCTGACGGATGTTAAAGAAAGCATCCCTTCACCTTGCGGGGGCAGGGGAAGCTGCGGGAAATGCAGAGTCCGGATCGCAGGGGTGGGCGAAGCGCTTGCCTGTGAAACAAGAGTGTATGGAAAAATGGAGATAGAAGTCCCGGACAAAAGGGAGGCTGCGGGTACGAAAATTTTTTCGTCCTCTTTCGGTGGAGCGAAGACCCAGGGGAGGATCTCTGAATGGGGACTGGCTGTAGATATAGGGACAACGACTGTAGAAGCAGTCCTGCTGAATCTGTCAGACGGTACGCCTGCAGCCCGCGGCGTCACATGGAACTCTCAGAGACGGTATGGGGCAGATGTACTTAGCAGGATTCACTATGAGATGGAACATCCTGAAGAAGGGAGACAGAGACTTCAGGCTGTAGTGATCAAGGATATAAACGAACTGATAGAGAAGCTGTGCGGCCAGGCGGATGTACGCGCGGCAGAGATCAGAAAAGCTGCTGTGGCAGGCAACTGCACCATGATCCATATGTTGTTGGGAGAGGATGCGACGGGCATAGGAAAGGCGCCATACGATCCTGCGTTCAGGAAAGCACAGACCCAAGAAACGGAAAAGCTGGGGCTTCGGATAGGCCGCAATGCCCGTATCTACTGTTTTCCGCAGGTGTCCTCCTTTATTGGGGGAGATATTACAGCCGGTCTGGCTGTTATTCCGGAACTGGACAAAGAGACGGTACTCTTTGCGGATATAGGGACAAACGGGGAGATCGTTTTGGCGAAAGGCGGAAGAATGGCAGCCTGTTCCTGTGCTGCGGGACCAGCGCTGGAAGGAATGAATATCAGAGCTGGTATGTGTGCATCTGACGGAGCAGTGGAAGATGTGAAGATCAGCGAGGAAGGCGTACTGTTGAAGGTAATCGGGGGGACGCAGCCAAAAGGAATATGCGGAAGCGGCGTTTTATCTGCTGTAAGAGAGCTGCTGAAGAATGAACTCATAAAGAAAAACGGAACATATGCGCAGCCCTCTGCATTTCGGGCGGGGGATGTCAGAAGGACTGTTTTGCGGATGAACGGCAGAAAGAGGGAGGCGATTCTTTGCAGGAATCCGGAAATACTCCTTACGCAGGGCGATATCCGGCAGATACAGCTTGCTAAAGGAGCAGTCATGTCCGGTATTCGCATGCTTATGTCGCATATGGGGATAGAACCGGAAAAGGTTGAAAAAGTATTTGTTGCCGGGCAGTTTGGCAGCCATCTGCCGGAAGATGCTTTGCTGCAGACAGGCATGTTCCCCAAAGAACTGTCAGGGAAGATAAACTATGTTGGCAATATAGCCTGTCAGGGGGCCTGCAGGGCGCTGGGAGAGGAGAAAGTCCGAAGAAGAGCGGAAGAGATAGCGGAACAGGTAGAATATCTGGAATTGTCCCGGATGAAGGACTATGAGAGAATTTTTGCAGAGTGTATACTTTTTTAAGCGAGGATGCTGTTCTGTATAACAGAAATATCAAAAACGATGGAGGAAAAGGGATGATAAAAATACAGAAGCATCGGGCGGACGAGATGACGCCTGTAGAGAGAAAAAAAGCAATACAGGAAGGAAGAGATTTTGACAGAGTCCCCTGTGTTCCCTTTATGGGAGAATTTAAAGGCGTGCTGGCCGGGATCTGCGTGTGGGATCTGTCGCATGATCCCGAAAAGATGGCTGAAGCAGAGGTCATTGCTTTTAACAGATACGGTCATGACAGGATTGACATAGGTCCTAATTCCAGAGGGATCACAGAAGCCCTTGGAGGCAGAGTAATCTATCCGGCACAGGGGGTGCCGTACATGGACACGCCTGTCCTGGATGTCTATGAGAAACTTCAGGCAATGGAGCCGGTGCGTGCAGAGCAAAATGCGCGGATACAGGATTTTGCAAAGGCGGCGGAACGTTTGCAGGAGGCGGCAAAAATCGTGCCGGTGGAAATGAGTATTGGAGGGCCCTTTACAATCTCTTCTAACCTGCGGGGGGTGGAGCGGCTTCTGAGAGATCTCAGAAAACATCCGGAGGAAGTCCACAGGCTGCTGCGGCTTGTCGTGGAAAGCGAGAAGAGCTGCATAGATATGGCTGCGGGATATGGCTTTGGAATAGCCATGGCAGATCCGGTGGCGAACCCGTCTCTGATCGGTCCCAGAATGTATGAAGAATTTGTGTATCCCTATACGAAAGAGCTGACAGATTACGCACTGGAAAAGACAGGGAAAAAAGTTTCTTTGCATATGTGCGGGAAGACGAACAGTATATGGAAGTATTTTAAGAAATATGCATTGAACGAGGTGAGCATTGACAATATTGTGGATTTGGCAGAAGCGGTTCGTGAACTGGGAACCTGCGTGCCTGTTGCCGGGAATGTGGATCCGGTGGAGATTATGATGAATGGCACGAAGGAGGAAATTACTTCTGCGGTAGAATCTTGTATCAGGGAAGGGATGAAAGCCAAGAAGGGTTATGTACTGGCAACAGGATGCGATATCCCGGAAAAAACGAGGCCGGAGCATGTTGATTCTTTCATGGAAGCGGCCAGGAATTATAGATATGATCAATAAATGAAACGAAATATAAATATTATCGATTTGTTATCTCCTCCGGCAGATGGTAAACTATCCGTAGTTGTTTGGTGAACTTTTGCAGATGGGAGGAAAAAGCATTGAAAAAGAGATGGTTAAGCGCTGTTCTCGTGTTTGCCATGAGTGCGGCTGTATTCGTCGGGTGCGGAGATAATGGAGCAAGCAATGAGGAAACCAGCTCCGGCGGAAAGACGCTTGAGGTTTGGCTTGCTCCGCTGGATGATGACACGGTGAATAACTGGAAGCCTCTTTTGGAAGAATGGGAAGAGGAAAATGATTGTACGGTCAATATCACGGTGGTTCCCTGGGACAACTATGAAGACACCTATATGACCGCGTTGAATTCAGGAGAAGGGCCTGATGTGGGATATATGTATAATGAGATGTTCCCCACCTATATAGATGCGGGGAGTGTTGTGGATATGTCCGACTATATTACAGAAGAAGACAGGGAAGAGTACAAATATCTTGACGATGGATTTATGATGGACGGACAGTACGGATGGCCCATTGTAACGGGCGTTCCGTTTGTTCTGTATTATAATACGGATATCCTGGATGAACTGGGAGAGGAGCCGCCGGAGACATGGGAGGATTTCGTGCGCATCTGTCAGAAAGCTACGCAAGATACGGATGGCGATGGAGTGATCGATCAGTACGGATATGCAACAGGCATGAATACAAGTGATGTAGGCGCTGTACAGGTGCTGAACGCATATTATTACAGTGCGCTCTGGCAGAACGGCGGGCAGATTTACGAGGATGATCTGAAATCCGTTGCCTTTGCAGATGACGCGGGAAAGGAGGCGATGTCCTGGCTTCAGGGGCTTACGCAGTATATGAACCCGGATTTTATGTCGCAGTCGTGGTCTGAGGCGTTTGCCAATGTGTTTGGAGCCGGAAAAGCTGCCTTTGGAGTATACCGTTCTTCCCAGACGGATGAAACGGTCTTTGCGGAGACATACCCGGATTTGAACTGGGACTATGTAACGTCATTGAAGAATGTGGACTATGGTACATTCGGAGCAACAGACTGTCTGACACTGATGTCTACTGCGGATGATAAGGATCTGGCGATGGACTTTATCAAATATGTGACAAGCGCCGAGTTCATGGAGCAGTATCATGCAGAATGCCCGGGTGCGGCGCTGACAGTGAGCGAATCATACACAGGCGATGAGAAGATGGAGAGGATATACACGGATGATATCGATAAGTGGCATGGGCTGCAGGTGGGACCATGTGGTGTAGATATCCTGACCCAGCTTGCTGCTGACTTCCAAGGAGTCATGACAGGCGAAATGACAGTTGATGAGGCTCTGACAGAGGCTCAGGACTACGCAAACGACCTTTTGGACGAGTACTGGGCTGATAGAGAATAAGGAAACAATCTGAGAAACATTGGACAATGCCCGCTATACGGCGGGCATTTTTGTAAATGTCAGGCATGATATGGATGTTTTGTATCCTGCCGGGCTGAAAGGAGTGCTATGAAAAAAAAGAAGGGATGGGTTATGATAGCGCCCTATCTCTATATTACGCCCATTACGCTGATCCTGCTTCTGTTTGTCATAGGTTCGGTCATGATTTCCATCGTGTTGGGATTTACCAAGTACAACATAATAACACCGCCTGTCTTTGAAGGTTTGGACAACTATATCCGGCTTGCATCAGACAGTGTATTTTTAAAAGCGCTGATTAATACACTGAAACTGATCGCGCTCATTGTTCCGCTGCAGACAGTACTGGGGATTGCAGTTTCCGTCTTTCTTGTGGCAAATAGAAAAAGAATGCTTGGGAAATTGGCAAACTGTATTATTTTTATCCCGGTGCTCTGTGCGGATGCAGTGGTAGGCGTTGTGTGGCGGGAACTCCTTAATGGGCACTTTCCGGTTGTAGAGGCAGTGTTCGGAGTCTTCGGCATCGACCCGTCATTGCTTTTGGGAAGCAGCAAAACAGCCCTGATCGTTGTTGGAATGGTGGCAGTGTGGAAATACATGGGATATTTTTCCGTGATCTATTCTTCGGGATTGCTGGGGATTTCCGACACATATTACGAAGCGGCCAAAGTAGACGGAGCCGGAAAAATCCGGTGCTTTTTTAGCATAACGCTTCCTATGCTGAAACCGACGATCATTATGGCGGTGTTTTTTTCTCTCACGCAGTCGCTTCGGTGTTTTGACCTGATTTTTAATCTGACCGGAGGCGGACCGAACAATGCCACAACCACCCTGGTCTTGTACGCATATAATTCCTGCTTTGGAAGCAGTAGGGCAGGATATGCCATGGCCATATCGAATATACTGTTGCTTGTTGTTCTGCTGATCGCGCTTCTTCAGAGCAGGATGATGCGCCGGGAAGCGTCGGAAATATGAGGGATAAAGACATGAAAATAGTTAAAAGCTGCATTTCAAATCTTGGGTTGCTTGTTATTATCGTGATAAGTGTTTTCCCTTTGTGTTATATGCTCCAGATGTCCTTTAAGTCGACGATCAATGCAGGGGATATCGGGTTTTCTTTGGATCAGTTTACGTTGGTACAGTATCAGAAGATCTTCGCTCTGGATGGATTCGAGCGTTATGTATTCAACAGTGTGTTCGTGGCAGTGGTGGGAGTTTTGCTGACCATTACCGTTTGTTCGCTTGCCGGGTATGCGTTCGCCAAGATGGATTTTAAGGGGAATGACAGGATTTTTCTGTTTCTTGTATTGACGATGATCGTTCCGACAGAGGTGATCGTTGTACCTCTCTTTTTGATCACCAAGACGCTTGGATGGCTGAACAGCTTTCGGGCGCTGATCCTTCCGCTGCCGACAGGATTTGGGATTTTTATTATGAGACAGGCGATTGTGAATATCCCCCAGGATCTGATCCATGCGGCAAAGATCGATGGATGTGGAAATGTGAGGACTTTTCTTAAAGTCGTTCTTCCTGTGATCAAATCCTCAGTGTTGGCACTGGCTATCTTTACATTCGCAGGCGCCTGGACGAATTTTCTCTGGCCTCTGGTTGTGTGTACACAGCAGCAGATGAAGACACTGCCGCTGGCGCTGAGCATGATGAAGACGCAGTACAACACTGACGTGGGATTGACGATGGCTTGTGCGGTGATCAATTTCCTGCCTCCGTTTATTTTCTATATCTTTATGCAGAGCAAATTTAAAGAAGGAATGACATTGAGTGGGATGAAAATTTAGAAAATTTCTTTGTAAGGAGCTTAACAGCGACTATCCTATGGCGCGCTGGTACTAAAGGGTATATAATAGAAAGCAGAGTGTGCCCGCAATCAGGGTATATGGATAAATCAGGGCATATGGATAGGAGGAAGAGAAGATGGCATTTAAAGAGATGGATATTTATGAGCTGCAGTTCAATCCGTTTGACAAGATCAGCAGACAGTGGATGCTGGTGACGGCGGGAGACCGGATGAAATCCAACACCATGACAGCCAGCTGGGGCGGCGTGGGCATCATGTGGGGGAAGCCCGTGGTGACAGCCTACATCAGACCCCAGAGGTACACAAAGGAATTTGTGGACGGCAGCGATCGGTTTACCATTTCCTTCCTTCCAGAGGACAAGCGGGAGGCGCTGAACATCTGCGGCTCCGTGTCCGGCAGGGATGTGGAGGACAAGTGGGAGAAGGCGGGTCTTCACCCCTGTTTTGTAAATGAAAAGACACTGGAGGAGACCGCGGCAGTGGAGGAGGCAGAGATGATCTTCGTGTGCCGCAAGCTGTACGCCCAGGAGATGTATCCCGAGTGCTTCGTGGATCCGGAGTGCGATACAAAATGGTATCCTCAGAACGATTACCACACCATGTACATCGGAGAAATCGAGAAGGTGCTGGTGAGAGAATAGAAAAAGAAGGAGCAGACCTGTTTCAGAGGCCTGCTCTTTTTAGGATCTCCTGTAAATCCTTCCCGGCTCCGACGGCGCCTGTCTTCTCGATGCAGAGGGAGGCGCCTGCGTTGGCGAATCGGGCGCAGTCTGCGAGAGGAAAGCGCTGCCCCAGGGCGTAGAGGAAGCATCCGGTAAAGGTATCCCCGGCGCCGGTGGTGTCGACACACCGGGCATGGCTGTAGGCGGGGGACCAGAAGCGGTTATCTTCCGTGCACACATAGCAGCCCTTTGCCCCTGCCTTGATAACCACATGCTTCACGCCGCAGGAGAGAAAGGCGTCCCCGATCCGGTCAGGATCCTTCTCCCCGGTCAGGAGAGCCGCCTCCTCGTAGTTGGGAAATACATAGTCAAGGAAGGAGAGGCTTTCCACCATATCCTGGATGGTCTCCCCCTTCTTTCTCTTTGTCATATCCGCACAGACCGTGAGCCCTGCGGCCCTGGCCCGAAAGAAGAGGGCAGCCAGCTCCCGGTTCCCGAAGTGGGGAGAGACGAAGATGCTGGCAAAGCAGAGGATGTCCCCGCCTCTAAGGGCGGCTTCCGGCACATCATCCGGGTAGAATTTCCGCAGCGTGCTGTCCGGACAGGTGATGAAGCTGCGCTCCCCTTCCTGGTCTACCAGGACAATGTTGGTTCCTGTGGGGATTTTCGGATCTCTGCGGATATAGCTGGTGTCGATGTGAAGGCCCCTGCATGCCGAGAGGACCAGATCGCCCGCCGGATCCGTTCCCACCTTGCTTATAAGGCGCACATTCACGCCCAGGTCCGCCAGCACCCTGGCCTCGTTCATGGCGTCCCCGCCGGTGTGCATGGCGATGGTCCCGGCCGGGCCGGACCCTGTCTCAAAGACCGAGGCGTCCACCGGCCGGGCCAGAACGTCCAGGACGGCGGCGCCCACAATAATGTATTTTCGCTGGTTCATACGTACCTCCTATGCGGGTTCAGACGGAATACGTTTCAAACGTATTCCGTCTGAACCCGCATCAAATGGTGTCCCAAAATGAAAAATGCTCTGTGTAAAAGTGATCAAAACACAAGATATTGTATGCTGTACGCCGGCATTTCGAGATTTCCCCCAAGGTTCATTTCTGTGCCGGTGAGGCGTTCTGTGACTGTGCCGTTCAGGTCGCTGGAAGAGGCGATGAAGGGGCTGTCGGACGCGTTGATGGCCACCATGGCCCGCTCTTTTTCCGTGGTCCGCTCAAAGACAAGTTGGTGGTTGGTGAGAACCACGTTGCGGTAAGAGCCATTGCACAGGGCGTCGCTCTTCTGGCGGATGAGGATAAGCTTCTTGATCAGCTCTGTCAGCTCATTGGGTTTTGGCTCCTCAAAGCAGGGGCGCAGGGCGTAATCGTTGTGGGGAGATTTCTCTCCCGGCTCGCCCCACTCGCTTCCGTAGTAGATGCAGGGAATGCCGGGCATACCCATGAGAAGCCCGTAGGTCAGAGGGAGATGATTTTTGTTTGTGAGAATGCTGGCGATCCGGGTCACATCGTGATTGTCCACAAAGGTCATGAGATGCTTGCCCCGGTACAGGCACCATTGCTCGGAGCCGTACTGCCGCTGCAGGGAGTGGGCGATCTCAAACATATTCATGGAGTTGAAGCTGGAGTAAATGCCCTTGTAGCACTCGTAGTTGGTGCAACTGTGGAGCATCTCGTCGTTTACGATCCGGTTGTAGTCCCCGAAGAGCACCTCGCCGATGAGGGCGAAATCCACCTTCAGCCCGTCTGTGAAGGAGCGCAGCCTGCGCATGAAATCCGGCTCCAGGCTGTAGGCCACGTCCAGGCGAAGCCCGTCGATGTCAAAGGTGTCCACCCAGAATTTCACACATTCCAGGAGATAGTCCGCAACAGCCGGGTTTTTCAGGTTCAGCTTGACCAGTTCAAAATGCCCCTCCCAGCCCTCGTACCAGAAGCCATCGTTGTAGCCGCTGTTTCCTTCAAAATTGATGATAAACCAGTCCTTGTAGGAGGAGTCCCACTTTTTCTCCTGCACATCCTGAAAGGCCCAGAAGCCTCTGCCCACATGGTTAAAGACACCGTCCAGGACGATCTTTACATTGTGCTCGTGGAGATTTTTACAGACTTGGGAAAAATCCTCGTTTGTCCCCAGACGGCAGTCAATCTTCTTGAAATCTCTTGTGTCGTAGCCGTGGTTGTCAGACTCAAAGACAGGGTTCAGGAGGATGGAGTCCACGCCCAAGTCCTCCAGATATTCGCTCCAGTCCATAAGCTTTCGGATACGGGGCACACACTCCCCGTCATTGTGCACCGGAGCGCCGCAAAATCCGATCGGATAGATCTGATAGAAAATACTGTTATAAGCCCACATAATATCTGCCTCTCTTTCTTGTTTGTTTGCGCTTCGTCTATTTTACTATAAAAACAAGGAGAAGTATAGATAATTTTATATAATTTTCATATAAAAATGCTGAACGGCGAGGGAAAATGTATGGATTTTGTCCGCATATAGCACATTTTGGCAGAATGTGGTGCTATTATAAAGTATTCCATATAGAGACAGAAGGATTTAAAAACAGGCTCTTCTGTGTTAAAATAAACCCATGTAAAAATAACGGCATAAGAAAATGCCAGAATGAGGAGGCAAGCGTATGGCCAGATACATAAAGGATATTGTGTTGAACAAACCCGAAGATTTTGTGAATTTCATCATGCAGGATTATCTGCGGAAAAACCAGTTTGTCATGTCCGAGTGGAAGGGAGAGCCGGCCTGGCGGGCAGGCGATGGCGTGGTGGAAGGATTTAAATATTTGAAATGGTCCTACTTCAACGGCATGTTCCACCTGGAAGCATGGCTGAAGGGGATGGCAGGCGGCGAGATGGGTCTGGACGGCGTTGTGGGCGCACTCATGAAAAAGCCTTACAGGGAAAGTCTGGAGCAGCTCTTTGACGTCCTTCAGCAGGAGATACAAGCGCCTTTCCAGTTCCGGCAGGGACAGCAGAGTCAGGCAGGGCCGCAGCCCCAGCCGATTTACGTGCAGACAACGGACAACACCAAGGCAGCCACAGGCTCCCTCATATTCGGCGTGCTCAGCGTGCTCCTGTGCATCATTCCGATCGCCGCTATTATCCTGGGCGTTCTGGCTGTGTCCTGGGCCCGGATGGGCACGGGCTCCAGCCAGGCGGGAAAGGCCAGAGCAGGGCGCATCCTGGGCATCATAGGGCTTTGTCTTGGCATCCTGCTGTGGGTGCTCGGCATCCTGCTGTTCCTCTAAAGCTTCATATATAAATGTGCTGTTAAAGCTATGCTGCTGAAAACATTCCCAAAAAGGAGCGCAGGAAGAGGCGGAAGCGCACCGTAGAGGCGCAGGAAAAATGAAAAAGTCCTAAAAAAACAGTTGACACACGTGGGTGCGTATAATATAATGTTACGGTATGACGAAAGGCGAAACAGCAGGCACCAAAGCCCCGGAACCTGGCTGCTTTCAATATAACATTTCATATTATTTCTATAGTTAGTGAACCAATTCACAGGAGGTAAACCGATGAAAACTTATATGGCTAGTCCAGACAAGATTGAGAGAAAATGGTATGTGGTTGACGCTGCAGATTATACATTAGGACGTTTAGCATCAGAAGTAGCTAAGGTTTTAAGAGGAAAGAACAAACCGGAATTCACACCGCATATCGATACGGGTGATTACGTGATCGTGATCAACGCAAAGGATGTAAAAGTGACAGGCAAAAAGTTAAATCAGAAGATTTACTACAGCCATTCCGAGTACGTAGGCGGAATGAAAGAGACGACTCTGGCAGGGATGATGAACAAGAAGCCGGAGAAGGTGATCGAGCTGGCTGTTAAGGGAATGCTTCCGAAGGGACCTTTAGGAAGAAGCATGATCAAGAAGCTTCACGTATATGCTGGAGCAGAGCATGCACATCAGGCTCAGAAGCCGGAAGAGCTGAAGTTTTGATCAGAGGTCGAAAGGAGGATATTAAGAAATGACTACATCAAAATATTATGGAACAGGAAGAAGAAAAAAATCTATTGCTAGAGTATATTTAGTACCTGGCACAGGTAAGATTACAATAAATAAGAGAGATATCGATGAGTATCTTGGGCTGGAGACACTGAAGGTTATCGTTCGTCAGCCCCTCGTTGCAACAGAGACAGACGGCAAGTTTGACGTGCTGGTCAATGTAAAGGGCGGCGGATACACAGGACAGGCAGGTGCCATCCGTCACGGTATCGCAAGAGCCCTCCTTCAGGTAGACGCTGATTACAGACCGGTCCTGAAGAAATCCGGATATCTGACACGTGATCCGAGAATGAAAGAGCGTAAGAAGTACGGTCTCAAAGCCGCTCGTCGCGCGCCTCAGTTCT
>CAZZBJ010000051.1:0-2085 GCA_964652805.1 uncultured Mordavella sp.
AGCAGGAGGCAAACGCCCTTGTGGCGTTTGAGTGCTTGCACCGGGGAAGTTTATTAAGAGGACAAGCTTTTCCTACTGCAATCTCTACAATCTCTGAATGTTTCTGCGAAAAAGACCGTAGGAGAAACGCATTTTTTTGTAATCGCTATCCTCTATGACAGAGAGAAATTCTCTGGGATGGATGAATGTGAACAATTCAATGTCTGCCTGTGTGAACATCTGTCGGATCTTTTGTTCCAGAAGCGACAGGTTCATCAGATTATATCCGGGGTTGATCTGTATTACCAGGAAGCGTTTCGGAGTTTTCGGATCGATCCTGAAGTCTTTCAGACATTCATTTAGATACCCGGAATCTGACTTTTCTTCCCGCATCAACGTTGTGACAATATAATTTTTCTTATCGGCCTGACTGCGGCTGAATGCATTGAGTTCCTTTTCCCGGATAAGCAGCCTGGTGATCCGTTCTGCGAGATAGGCGTACTTTCTCACTTCGTCGGGGACACCGGTGATACCGATCACTGCAAGGAGTTTGCCGTTGTGATAGACAGGCATATTGATTCCCTGCTGTGTTCCGGCAAAACTGTCGTTTTCATTTACTTCGATCGTATTTCCAGAGAGTGCTGCTCTTTTTCCGATCTCATGAAATGTACTGATACGGGAAACGTTCGTGCTGGCAAAGATCTCACCGTTTTCGCTGATGAAATTGATATCATATCCGCATACATCTTTCACTGTATCAACAATCTGCTGTGCAAGTATGCTGTCCATTGAAGTAATCATTAAAATTATACCTTCTGTTTCCTTTCTGACAAGATCATATATATTATAATGGAATATGTTACAAATAACAATATTGCAAAGAAATATGAGAAAATTTAGTTATCTATAATATGTTTATGAAGTGTATTATCTGATATATTCTTTATAGAATATAAAATGAGGAGGAAGAATGAACATATGAAAATACTTGCAGTGATCGATTCATTTAAGGGAAGCATGACTTCCATGGAAGCAGGTAAAGCGGTCAAAGAGGGGATCCTCCGCGTTGATCCGTCAGCAGAAGTATCTGTGAGGGCGCTGGCAGACGGAGGGGAAGGAACGGTTGACGCCCTGATCAGCAATGGAAATGGGAAGATCAGAGAAATACAGGTGACAGGTCCTCTGGGAGATCCTGTCATCTGCAGGTACGGCGTACTCGAAGAGACCGGGACTGCCGTGATCGAGATGGCGGAGGCAGCGGGACTGGTTCTTGTGCCGGAGGAAAAGAGAAATCCGCTCTACACGACCACGTATGGAATGGGAGAGATGATCCGGGACGGGATCAGCCGGGGATGCAGAAAGTTTATTGTCGGGATCGGAGGAAGCGCGACCAATGATGGAGGCGTGGGAATGCTTCAGGCATTGGGATACGGTTTCCTTGACAGGGACGGTCAACAGATACCCCGTGGAGCGGTCGGCCTTCAGAAACTGGAGAAGATCACCGATGAACTTGTGATCCCAGAGTTGAAAGAATGCAGATTTCGTGTCGCATGCGATGTAACAAATGTCCTTTGCGGTGAGAATGGCTGTAGCGCTGTTTTCGGCCCCCAGAAAGGAGCAACTCCGTCTATGATCGCGGAGATGGATCAGTGGCTTGAACATTATGCTTCTTTGTCGCAGAAAAAATACCCCGGAGCTGATCCTGAACAGAAAGGAACCGGGGCGGCGGGAGGCATTGGGTTTGCTTTCCTTACATTTACGAATGCTGCCCTGGAATCCGGCGTCGATATCGTCCTGGAAGAGACCGGCATGGAAGAGTATATTAAAGATGCTGATCTGATTATTACCGGGGAAGGAAGACTTGACGGCCAGACTGCCATGGGAAAGGCGCCTGTTGGAGTGGCAAGGCTTGCAAAAAAACATGGAAAATCGGTAGTGGCCTTTGCCGGCGGAGTGACCAGAGATGCAAAAGCATGCAACAGCGAGGGAATCACAGCATATTTCCCGATCGTACAGGGAGCGGTTTCTCTGGAAGAGGCGATGAAGAAAGAAAACGCGGAAGCGAATATGGCGGATACGGCGGAGCAGGTATACCGGCTTTTCTCC
>CAZZBJ010000051.1:2185-17080 GCA_964652805.1 uncultured Mordavella sp.
TCTCCGCCTAACATCCAGAACGAATGCTTTTCGGAACGCTCTCACTTTAATGTTTTGCTTTTATAACAGATCTGTTCAAGCTGCTTTTATCTAAATAGGGGAACTTAGCCTTGCCGGAAGTTTTTCGGAGAAAATAAAGATTTTCAGACAGCTAAGACTTCTGGCATGAAAGAAAAGTTCTTACCTGAATAAACAAGCAGACCGGGCGGGTGCTGCGTGAACAGTGCGATAAGCGGAACGTTCCGAATACACCTGGTTTTGTCTGTTAAAAAAATGAAATGCAAGTTCCAATGGACGAGCATTTCATTTTTTTGTTACAGACAGTCCAGGGGATGAGGTAGAGTGAAGCCTGCACTATGATGCAGCACCTGTCCAGTCTGCGGCCTTTTCAGATATACAATTTATTTATGGACAAGACTTATCTGTCTGACAAAACTTTATTTTTCATTCTTTTTCTTAAGCGCTGCCTCCACAAATCCTTTAAACAGCGGATGCGGGCGGTTCGGCCTGGATTTCAGCTCCGGATGAGCCTGTGTCGCGATGAACCACGGATGGGATGGGATCTCGATCATCTCCACGATCCGATTATCCGGGGAAAGTCCGCAGAGGGACATTCCGTGTTCTTCAAGAACCTCGCGGTAATCATTGTTTACCTCATAGCGATGGCGGTGACGTTCGCTGATCTCCTTCTTGCCGTAGAGACAGTAAGCGAGAGAATCTTCCTTGAGTATACAGGGATATGCGCCGAGTCTCAGCGTTCCTCCGATATCCTCCACGCCGATCTGATCCTCCATGATATGGATGACCGGGTGGGTGGTATCCGGCTTGAGCTCCATACTGTGAGCATCGTTATAGCCGATCACATCGCGGGCAAACTCGACGATAGCAAGCTGCATCCCAAGGCACAATCCCAGGTATGGAACGTTATGGGTGCGGGCATATTTGATCGCCTGGATCTTTCCTTCGATTCCACGGTGGCCGAAACCTCCGGGGACAAGGATCCCGCTGACGCCGGAGAAAATTTCATCTGCGTTATCTTCATTGACAGTCTCAGAATCCACCCATTTGATATTCACTGTAGTATGGCTGTAGATACCGCCATGCTTCAGCGCTTCGACTACACTGATATATGCGTCGTGGAGCTGAATGTATTTTCCGACAAGAGCGACAGTGACTTCCTGGGTCGGGTGACGGAGTTTGTCTACCATTTCCGTCCAGTCTTTCAGATCCGGCTCCGGACAGTCAAGGTGAAGACATTCGCAGACCACCTGAGCCAGGTGCTCTTTCTCCATGGCGAGAGGAGCTTCATACAGGTACTCTACATCGAGATTCTGAAGCACGTGTTCGGCCGGGAGGTTGCAGAACAGGGAGATTTTGTCTTTCATTCCCTGGTCCAGAGGATACTCGGAGCGGCAGACGATGATGTCAGGCTGGATCCCCATTCCCTGCAGTTCTTTGACGCTTGCCTGGGTGGGCTTGGTCTTCATTTCCTGAGATGCGCGCAGATAGGGGATCAGAGTGACGTGGATGAGGATTACGTTCTCATGTCCCTTTTCATGCTGGAATTGACGGATGGATTCCAGGAAAGGCTGGCTTTCGATATCTCCGACAGTCCCTCCGACCTCTATGATCGCGATCTCTGTGTTTTCGGCCGCAGGATTGCGGTAGAAACGGCTTTTGATCTCATTTGTGATGTGCGGGATGACCTGCACGGTTCCTCCGCCGAAGTCCCCGCGGCGTTCTTTTTGAAGCACAGACCAGTAGATCTTTCCGGTTGTTACATTGGAATTTTTTGTCAGGCTTTCGTCAATGAAACGTTCATAATGCCCGAGATCCAGGTCTGTCTCCGCGCCGTCGTCTGTGACGAAGACCTCCCCGTGCTGTACCGGGTTCATGGTACCAGGATCGATATTTATATAAGGATCAAACTTTTGCATGGTGACCGTGTAACCACGGGCCTTCAGAAGACGTCCCAGTGATGCGGCGGTGATGCCTTTCCCGAGACCGGATACAACCCCGCCTGTAACAAATACATATTTTACAGCCATTTCTTTCCCTCCTGTAATGATAACTATATGAATGTTCCCTGAAAAACGAGTACAGTTCAGCCACAGAATGCGGAACCGCGCCGTTGCAGTCCGTCTTTGCGCATATGGCTGAACTGTCGTAAAAATACTTTCTAAGTATACACCTGTTTTTCTGAAAAATACAGAGTTTTTTGAAAAAATTTGTTTCAATCACTGATGATACAGATGATCATGTTCGTAAACCGCTTCGCAGGTGAGCTGCACTCCGAGCTTTTTGAAGATCTTGATATCCACGTCCGAGAGCATTACAGAAGTGTGTGCCTGACATCCGTCTAATTTCGGGAGATGGGAGAGCGCAAGACGGGCGTCCGTACTGTTCGCTGCGCTGGCGGACAGCGCGATCAGTACCTCGTCTGTGTGGAGCCGGGGATTTTTGCTCTTCAGATAATCCACCTTCAGCTTCTGGATCGGTTCGATGGACTCCGGCGAGATAATATGAAGTTCATGTTCAAGACCTGCAAGCTCTTTTAAGACATTCAGGAGCAGTGCCGCGGATGCGCCGAGCAGATTGGTGGTCTTGCCGGTGATGATCCTTCCGTCATCCAGTTCCAGTGCAGCAGCAGGACCATTTGTCTCTTTTGCCCTTTCCAGAGCTTTCACAGCAACTTTCCGGTCAGCGACCGTAATCCCTGCCATGTTCATGAGCAGTTCGATCTTCTGCGCCTCTTTGTCTGTGGTCTCACCTTTGAGGAGGGCGTTCAGGGCAGCGTAATAGCGGCGGATGATCTCCTGGCAGGAAGCCTCCCGGCAGGCCCCGTCATCACAGATGCATTTTCCGGCCATGTTGACACCCATGTCAGTAGGAGACTTGTAAGGACTCTCACCGTAGATTTTTTCAAAGATCGTATTGAGAACGGGGAAGATCTCCACATCACGGTTATAGTTTACGGTTGTTTCACCGTATGCTTCCAGATGGAACGGGTCGATCATGTTCACGTCGTTCAGGTCTGCTGTTGCTGCCTCGTATGCAAGGTTGACCGGATGCTTCAGGGGAAGGTTCCAGATCGGGAAAGTCTCGAACTTGGCATAACCCGCACGGATCCCCTGTTTGTGTTCATGATAGAGCTGGGAGAGGCAGGTGGCCATCTTTCCGCTTCCCGGTCCAGGAGCCGTGACGATCACGAGGGGACGAGTGGTCTGTATATAGTCGTTCTTCCCGTACCCTTCGTCGCTGATGATGAGCGGGATATTGGAAGGATAACCGGATATATTATAATGAAGATATACAGGAACGTTCAGATTCTCCAGCTTGTTTTTGAAGAGTGCTGCGCTTTCCTGACCGGAAAACTGAGTGATCACAACGCTTCCCACATAAAGCCCCTGCTCCCGGTAAGTCTCGATCAGACGGAGTACATCAGAGTCATAGGTTATGCCGAGGTCTCCGCGTATCTTGTTTTTTTCGATATCTTTCGCACTGATGGCAATCACGATCTCTACCTGGCTGCTAAGCTCTTTCAGAAGGCGAAGCTTGCTGTCCGGCGCAAATCCGGGAAGAACCCTGGATGCATGATAATCGTCGAAAAGTTTCCCTCCGAATTCGAGATAAAGCTTGTTGTCGAACTTGCTGATCCGGTTGCGGATATGCTCAGACTGCATTTTCAGATATTTTTCATTATCAAAACCGATTCTCATTTTCTATCCCCCGTTTTTTGACATATTATGTACCCAGTATACTATAAAAACCAATGGATTTACAATATTTTCATAATCTTTTTATTGATTTATGGAAAGGCTGTCTTTATAATGTAAATAGTTGATTCTAGGAGGCAGAGAATGGATAATCAGAATAATAAGAACAATGGTCCTGACAACAACCGGCAGGGTTGGGGAATTATCCTCATCACGACTTTGCTGGTTACTTTTGTTGTTATGGGACTTTATTCTCTTATGCAGGGATCCAGCCCGGAAGAGATCAGTTATGATAAATTTCTGGAACTTGTGGACGATGGAAAGGTAGACGAGGTCATTCTGGGGAGTACCCGCATCTATATTACGCTCAAAGATGACGCCGCTGCGGATACCGACGGCACGGACGCGGGCGAGGCGTCACAGGATGACGGCACAGGGCAGAATCCGGGCATGAATGAGATCATCAGTCAGCTTGAGCAGCAGACGGAGCAGAGCGGCGGGCAACAGTCGGAACCGGATTATTATACCGGTGTGGTAAATGACGATACGCTCGCCCAGAGACTTGAGGAAGCAGGCGTAACGTTCAGCGCGGAGGTGCCGGATACGGCCGGCTCCCTTCTCTTTGAAGTGTTTGTTACGGTCATACTCCCCATCGTTCTTCTCGTCATTCTGTTTAATTTCCTTATGAAGAGGATGACAAAGGGCGGCGGCATGATGGGCATTGGGAAAAGCAATGCCAAGATGTATATGGAAAAAGAAACAGGGGTCACGTTCCAGGATGTGGCCGGCGAGGACGAGGCGAAGGAATCCCTTCAGGAGGTGGTGGATTTCCTGCATAACCCGCAGAAATATTCCGGGATCGGGGCAAAACTGCCGAAAGGCGCGCTCCTTGTCGGACCTCCGGGAACAGGAAAGACACTTCTGGCAAAAGCTGTTGCAGGAGAAGCGAAGGTTCCGTTCTTCTCCCTGTCCGGTTCCGCTTTTGTCGAAATGTATGTGGGTGTGGGCGCGTCCCGTGTGCGTGACCTTTTCAAGCAGGCGCAGCAACAGGCGCCATGTATCGTCTTTATCGATGAGATCGATGCGATCGGGAAGACCCGTGACAATGCACTGGGAGGAAACGATGAGCGTGAGCAGACACTGAACCAGCTCCTTGCGGAGATGGACGGATTTGATACAAATAAGGGATTGCTTCTTTTGGCGGCTACCAACCGCCCGGAGATCCTGGACCCGGCACTGCTGCGTCCGGGACGGTTTGACAGACGGATCATTGTGGAGCGGCCTGACCTGAAGGGGCGTATCGACGTGCTGAAGGTTCACGCCAAGGACGTGCGCATGGACGAGACCGTGGATCTGGAGGCCATTGCCCTGGCCACATCCGGTGCTGTGGGATCAGACTTGGCCAACATGATCAACGAGGCCGCCATCAATGCGGTGAAGCACGGCAGAAACGCTGTCTCCCAGAGTGACCTCTTTGAGGCGGTGGAGACGGTCCTCGTGGGCAAGGAGAAGAAGGATCGCATCATGAGCCAGGAGGAGAGAAGGATCGTATCCTACCACGAGGTGGGACACGCCCTTGTGAGCGCTCTCGAGAAGCATGCGGAGCCGGTGCAGAAGATCACCATCGTTCCCAGGACTATGGGAGCTCTCGGCTATGTGATGCAGACGCCTGAGGAGGAGAAGTTCCTGAACACGAAGAAGGAGCTGGAGGCCATGCTGGTAGGCATGCTGGCAGGACGGGCCGCTGAGGAGATCGTCTTTGACACAGTCACCACCGGAGCCTCCAACGATATAGAAAAGGCCACAAGCATTGCCAGGGCCATGATCACCCAGTACGGCATGAGCGAGAGATTTGGCCTGATCGGCCTTGAGTCGATACAGAACCGTTATCTGGATGGAAGACCGGTCCTGAACTGCGGTCAGGAGACAGCTTCTGAGATCGACCAGGAAGTGATGAAGATGCTCAAGGGGGCCTACGAGGAGGCCAAGAGGCTGCTGAGCGGGCACAGGGAGGCACTGGACAAGATCGCGGCCTTCCTCATCGAGAAGGAGACCATCACCGGAAAAGAGTTCATGAAGATCTTCCGGGAGGTAGAGGGACTTCCCGAGAAAGAGGACGGGCAGGACGGCGAGGAGTCGAAGGAGGCCCGGATCGTCATGAAGTCGGCGGAAGGCGAGGACAGCCGGCCTGAAGAAGAGGAAAAGCCGGGGAGCGAAACAGAATAGTGTGTCTGTCCTGAAGGGCTTAAGAGAGGACTTTGCGAAAGTGTGCAGAGTCCTTTTTTTCTGTACAATGTGAAGTCTGATTCATGGACAAAATGCGGGGAAGATGATATGATTGAGAAAAATGCTGAGAGGTGGTGTCGATGAAACCGTACACATTGGGAGTATACGAGAAGGCCCTGCCGGGGACTCTGAGCTGGAGGGAGAAGATGCTCGCCGCAAAAAAGGCGGGCTATGACTTTATCGAGATCAGCATTGACGAGACAGACGAGAAGCTGGCACGGCTTGACATGACCAGGGAGGAGCGGCATAAGCTGGTCTCCCTCATGTATGAGACGGAGATTCCGATCCGGACCATGTGCCTCAGCGGGCACCGCAGATACCCGATCGGGAGCAGTGACCAGGCGATCAGGGAGCGGGGGATGGAGATCATGGAGAAGGCCCTGAACCTGGCGGATGACCTGGGTATCCGCGTGATCCAGCTTGCCGGCTATGACGTGTACTACGAGGAAGGGAGTGAGCAGACCCGCGCCTGGTTCCTTGAAAATCTCAGGAAGGCGGCTGACATGGCGGCGGCGAAGGGAATCCTCATGGGATTTGAGACCATGGAGACCGAGCTCATGAACACAGTGAAAAAGGCCATGGACTATGTGAGAAAGGTTGACTCGGTCTACCTGAACGTCTACCCGGATCTGGGCAATATAACCAATGCGGCTGTCCTCTACGGAACCGATGTGCTGGAGGATCTGGAGACCGGAAGGGGGCGCCTGACGTCCATGCACCTGAAGGAGACTGTCCCCGGAAAATTCCGGGAGATACCGTACGGAACCGGACACGTGGACTTTGAGGCAGGCATCAAAAGGGCTTGGGAGCTGGGTGTCCGCCGGTACGTGACAGAGCTGTGGTATACAGGAAACCCGGAGTGGGAGAAAGATCTGGACTTTGCAGTCTCAAAGATGACAGCCATTTTGGACAGGCTCGCGTAGAATGGAAACCTCAGGACAGGGGAAGATTTTCCCTTGTCCTTTTTAATGCGGGACAGTATAATGTTAACCATGGAAAGCAGTAATATGGAAAACAGTAATTTTGATATACAGGAAGAACTGAAAAAGCTGCCGGGGAAACCCGGCGTGTATCTGATGCACGATGAGAAGGACGAGATCATCTATGTGGGGAAGGCTGTCAGTCTGAAGAACCGGGTGCGGCAGTATTTCCAGAGCAGCCGCAATAAGGGCGTGAAGATCGAGCAGATGGTGACCCACATTACCCGCTTTGAGTACATTGTGACAGACTCGGAGCTGGAGGCCCTTGTCCTGGAGTGCAATCTGATCAAGGAGCACAGGCCCAAATACAATACCATGCTCATGGACGATAAGGCCTACCCCTTTATCAAGGTGACAGTGGACGAGCCATTTCCCCGGATCATGATGGCCAGGCGGATGGTGAAGGACAAGGCAAAATACTTTGGCCCCTACACGAGTGCGGGGGCGGTCAAGGACACCATCGAGCTGATCCGCAAGCTGTACAAGGTGAGGAGCTGCAACCGCCGTCTTCCCAGAGACACGGGGAAGGAGAGGCCCTGCCTGAACTACCACATCCACCAGTGCGACGCCCCCTGTCAGGGATATGTGTCCCAGGAAACCTACAGGAAATCCATAGACGAGGTGCTCCGGTTCCTGGGAGGCAATTATGACGTGATCTTGAAGGAGCTGGAGGCGAAGATGCTGAAGGCCTCCGAGGACCTGGAGTTCGAGAAGGCCATCGAGTACAGGGAGCTTCTGGGGAGCGTGAAGAAGATTGCCCAGAAGCAGAAGATCACCGACACGGTCGGCAACGACAGGGATATCCTGGCGGCTGCCACGGACAAGGAGGACGCGGTGGTGCAGGTATTCTTTATCCGGGGAGGCAGGCTGATCGGGAGAGACCATTTCTACCTGAAGCTGAGCGGAGACGAGACAGCAGGGGAGATTATCTCCAGCTTTATCAAGCAGTTCTACGCCGGAACTCCCTATATACCGGCAGTGCTGATGACCCAGACTGAGATTGAGGACAAAGAGATCCTGGAGGAATGGCTGAGCCGGAATAGAGGTCACAGGGTGCATATCCGGGTACCCAAAAAAGGGACAAAGGAGAAGCTGGTGGAGCTGGCGGAAAAGAACGCCGCTCTCGTGCTCAGCAAGGACCGGGAGAGGCTGAAGCGGGAGGAAGGCCGCACCATCGGCGCGGTAAAGGAGATCGCCCGTCTTCTTGGGCTGGAACACCTGAACCGGATGGAAGCCTACGACATCTCCAATATCAGTGGATTTGCCTCCGTAGGCTCCATGGTAGTCTATGAGAAGGGAAAGCCAAAGAGAAACGATTACCGCAAATTTCGCATCAGGAGCGTCCAGGGGCCGAACGACTACGCCAGCATGAAAGAGGTGCTGACAAGAAGGTTCCGCCACGGCCTGGAGGAGTGGAAAGAGGGGAAGGAGACGGGAAGCTTTACCGCCTTCCCGGATCTGATCCTCATGGACGGCGGAAAAGGTCAGGTGGGGATCGCTCTCCAGGTGCTGGATGAGCTCCATCTGAACATACCTGTGTGCGGCATGGTGAAGGACGACAGTCACCGCACCAGAGGGCTTTACTATAATAATGAAGAGCTCCCCATTGACCGGAACTCAGAAGGATTTAAGCTGATCACCAGGATACAGGACGAGGCGCACCGGTTTGCCATAGAGTTTCACAGAAAGCTGCGCGGCAAGGAGCAGGTCCACTCTGTTCTGGACGACATTCCCGGCGTGGGACCGGCCAGGAGAAAGGATCTGATGAAGCGCTTTGCCAGCCTGGATGAGATACGGGAGGCGGATGTGGAGGAGCTGAAAAAACTGCCCAGCATGAATGAGAAATCCGCACAGGAAGTGTATAAGTTTTTTCACTGATGTGTTATACTTGTCATAGTATTTAAAAACAGAAAAGGAGATAAGACATGTCAAAAATAGAAATTCAGAAGATCGTCGAGAAGATGAATCTGAAAAATCTGACTCCGGACGTGGGGCTGGCGGACAAATATGTGGAGGTGCCGGATATTAACAGGCCAGCTCTGCAGCTTACAGGCTTTTTTGACCATTTCGATGCAGAGAGAGTGCAGATCATTGGATATGTGGAATATACGTTCCTGGAGCAGATGGACCAGGAGACAAAGCACAAGGTCTATGAGATGCTGCTTGCCTACAAGATACCCTGTATCATTTTCTGCCGCGCCCAGAAGCCGGATCAGGAGCTGCTGGAGAAGGCGCTGGAGCTGGATGTGCCTATCTTTTCCACAGAGATGAAGACCTCTGCCTTCACTGCGGAGCTGATTCGGTGGCTGAACGTGCAGCTGGCGCCCTGCATCTCCATCCACGGCGTGCTGGTGGACGTGTACGGCGTGGGCGTGCTGATTATGGGAGAGAGCGGCATCGGAAAGAGTGAGGCGGCTCTGGAGCTGGTGAGAAGAGGACACCGTCTCGTCAGTGACGACGTGGTGGAGATCCGAAAGGTCAGCGACGATACCCTGGTGGGCACCGCGCCTGACGTAACAAAGCATTTCATTGAACTGCGGGGCATCGGCATCGTGGATGTAAAGATGCTCTACGGTGTGCAGAGCGTCAGGGAAACCCAGAATATCGAGCTTGTCATCACCCTGGAGGACTGGGATCGGGAGAAGAAGTACGACAGGCTGGGCATGGAGGAGCAGTACACAGAGTTCCTCGGCAACAAGGTTGTCTGCAATCAGCTGCCCATCCGTCCCGGGCGTAACCTTTCCATCATCGTGGAGACAGCGGCCATCAACTACAGACAGAAGAAGATGGGCTACAATGCGGCGGAGGAGCTGTACAAGCGGGTGCAGAGGAATCTGGCAAAGAAATAGAAAATAAGGAACAGGGAGTCAGAAGATGAAGTATTGTTTTGGAATAGATATTGGCGGAACAACTGTGAAAATGGGACTGTTTTCCACAGAGGGAGACCTGTACGATAAGTGGGAGATCAAGACCCGCACAGAAAATGAGGGAAAGCAGGTTCTGCCGGATATTGCGGCCTCTGTCCGCGCGAAGATGAAGGAAAAAGGGATTTCTGCGGAGGAGACGGCGGGCGTGGGAGTCGGCGTGCCGGCTCCGGTCAGCGGAGGAATCGTAAAGGACAGCGCCAACATCGGCTGGGGCTACAAGAATGTCAAGAAGGAGATGGAGGAGTTTCTGCCGGGCATTCGGGCCGAGATCGGGAACGATGCCAATGTGGCGGCCCTGGGCGAGATGTGGCTGGGAGCAGGAAAGGGCTGCAGCAACATGATCATGGTGACACTGGGCACCGGCGTGGGCGGCGGCGCCATCTGTCAGGGCCAGGTCATCGCAGGGGCGAATGGAGCCGGCGGCGAGATCGGGCATATCTGCGTGAATTACAGTGAGACAGAGAAGTGCGGCTGCGGGAAGACCGGATGTCTGGAGCAGTACGCGTCCGCCACAGGCATTGCCCGGCTTATGAAGCTGCGCCTTGCAAAGCCCCATGAGAAGACACTGCTGGAGGAAAAAAAATGGAGCGCAAAGTCTGTCTTTGATGCGGTGAAGAAGAATGACAAGTTGGCGATCGAGATCGCGGAGGAGTTCGGAAACTATCTGGGACATGCTCTTGCCAACATGGCAGTCATTGTGGATCCTGAGATGATCGTCATCGGCGGCGGCGTCTCCAACGCCGGACCGGTCCTTCTGCCCTTCATAGAGAAGCCCTTTCAGGAGAAGGCCTTTTTTGCCAACAAGGCGACCCGGTTCGTGTTGGCCACGCTGGGAAATGATGCCGGTATCTGCGGAGCTGCAAAGCTGATCATCTGATGCGGATCAATCTGACGATAGTATCCGCCAAGGCTGCCGGACAATATTTACTGAAAAAAACAGGTATGAATGAGGAGATTCCCGTTCATACCTGTTTTTTGTATTGGATTTTTTTGCTTATTCAGTTCTATCCTGTGCCGTCGCCGGTGCCGCCGGTATCGCCGCCGGTGCTGCCGGTATCGCCGCCGGTGCTGCCGGTATCGCCGCCGGTGCTGCCGGTATCGCCGCCGGTATTGTCGGTTTCTCCGGTGCTGCCGGTGCTCGGTGTGGTTGTGGTGGTGTTGCCTCCGTCTGTGTCGGAAGTGCTGCCGTCGGTGGTGTCAGTTTCTGTGTCGTCGGTCGTCTCTGTAGAACCGTGTCCCGGACAGGTCTCCGTCGGTGAATTGTCTGATGCAAAGTATTCTGTTCTTGAGGGGCATCCTGAGCTTGCCAGCAGCCCGGTCGTGGTGCATATGGTCTTCTGTCCTACAGATGTGGGTACCTCAAACTGTTTTGTCTCCAGACTTGCGTGGATGCGGCTCATGATGGCTTTCCAGATCCGGAAACGGAACGTTGTGTCGATGTTGGTCAGGGATTTGGGCTCATCGTAGCCGCCCCACACTGCGCAGGTGTAATAGGGGGTGTAGCCGCAGAACCAGATATCCTTGTCATTGTCCGCTGTCCCCGTCTTGCCGGCCACCGGCATGTTGTCCAGGGCGGCGGCAGTTCCGCTTCCCTCTTCCACAACGCTCTCCATGGCGCTTGTGAGGAGATAGGCTGTGCTCTCTTTTACTGCCTGATGGGATTCCGTGGGGTTTTCGAGAAGAACATTGCCGTCCTGATCCAGGATCTTCGTGTACAGGGTGGGCGTGTTGTACACGCCGCCGTTCGCGATGGCCGCAAAGGCTGCGCACAGCTCATAGTTGTACACGCCGTTGGTCAGACCGCCCAGGGCGATGGGCTCGTACATGTCGTCTTCCACCAGTGAGGTCATGGCAAAGTTTTCCGTTACGTATTCATATCCCAGGGCGGCGCCGATCTGCTGTATGGTCTGCACCGCCACAGAGTTCATGGACTGGGCGATGGCATCCCGGACAGTGACTTCGCCGTAGTACTGGTTGCCCACGTTCTTAAACTCTGTGCCGTCAGAGTACTGCCAGGGCTGGTCGTCAAACACACTGGCCAGAGTGATCTGGTTCGTGTCCAGGGCGGGGGCGTAGGTGGCCAGAATCTTGAAGCAGGATCCCGGCTGTCTGGTGGAGCCCTTGTAGGCCCGGTTCAGACTCTGGCTGGTCTCCTTGGTGCCTCTTCCTCCTACCATGGCTTTGATCTGTCCGGTAGACTGGTCTATGATGGTGACAGAGGCCTGGGGCTGCGGCGTGATGGTGATGTTTTCAACGTAGGTGTCGCCCTCCTGGGCGATGGTTGCTTTCCACTCCTCCACCATAGCCTGGGCCTCCTCCTCCGAGGAGAAGATGAGGGCGTCCTCCACGCCGTAAGTGCTTTCCCTGTACGCCTCCACGCCTTCGGTGCCGTAGTTCTCTACTGTGCCGTCTGCCCGGGTGACAGTCAGCGCATAGGAGAGACCGTATTCTTTCAGTGACGGGAAATTCTCGTCATTGTTCATCTCCTCATCGCAGATCTGCTGTATGGTCGTGTTTTGGGTGGAGATGATCGTCAGGCCGCCGCTGTAGAGGGCGTTGTACGCCTGGGTCTCCGTGTATCCAAGGCGGGATATAAGGTCGTCAATGACCTGCTCGGAGAGGGCGTCTATAAAATAGGAATAAGGAGAATCTTCACCGATAGCCTCGTTGACAACCTGGATCCGGGTGTACACATCATCGGCCATGGCCTCGTCGTAGGCCGTCTGGTCGATGTACCCCTGTTCCAGCATCTTGTTCAGGACCTCGGTGCGCCTGGTGGCGTTGTCCTCCGGGTTGGTGATGGGGTTGTAGAGGGACGGGTTCTGGGTGATGCCGGCGATCACCGCACATTCAGACAGTGTCAGCTCGGACACGTCCTTGTTGAAATAGCGCTTGGAGGCGGACTGCACGCCCAGGGTGTTCTGCCCCAGGTTGATGGTATTCAGGTATGCCTCCAGGATCTCGTCCTTTGTCATCTGTTTTTCAATCTCCAGAGCCAGATACTGTTCCTGGATTTTCCTCTCCAGACTGTCGTAAAAGGTCTCTTCATTTACGAAGTCAGGAAAGACGTTGTTCTTTATGAGCTGCTGGGTCAGCGTGCTGGCGCCCTGTGAGAAGTCGCCGGAAGTAATTCCCGTGACAGCGGCTCGCAGGATACTCTGGGGGTCAATGCCGTTGTGCTCGTAGAAGCGCTCGTCCTCAATGGCGACGAAAGCGTGCTGCAGATCCACGGGGATCTCGTCGATGGATTTGTATTCACGGTTGGATCCGGCCTCCACGAACCGCTCCAGCTCCGTGGCTCCGTCGTCGGCGTAGACGATGGTCGTGTACCCCGTCGGGCGCACATCATCAGGTGTGACCTCTGGTGCATTGTCAATGATTCTCTTCACAAAAATCAGACCGCCGATCATCCCGATGATACATACGGTAAGAACACACAGGATAGAAGCCTTCAGCAGCCGGACGGTGACCCGTTTCCCTTGCATGGCTGATTTCGACGTTATCTGCTTTTGCCTCTTAGAAGCTTTTTTCTTTCCATAATTCATGTGTTCAGCCTCCTTCATACTTTAAATATTATAGCAAATATGCATATTGAAATAAAGAAAAAAATGAAAACTTCATATTTAGATAGGAAAAACTTAAGAAATCCGTTATAGTAGTAAATGACAGCGCACAGGAAAGAGGAGGAACGCAAAGTGGATCACAGAATGGTATTCCGGGGCGGAGAAGGAGAGATCACGGAGAAAAGGTCCAGATTTATCGCCACAGTCCGTCCGGTAAAGAGCGAGGAGGAGGCTGCGGAGTTTATCGAGTCAGTCAAAAAGAAGTACTGGGACGCCAAGCACAACTGCTACGCCTATGTCATCGGGGATTACCAGGACATACAGCGGTACAGCGACGACGGGGAGCCCGGCGGCACGGCGGGCAGGCCCATGCTGGATGTGCTCCTGGGAGAGGACATCCACGACACGGCGGTGGTGGTGACCCGGTATTTCGGCGGCATCCTTCTTGGCACGGGAGGACTTGTGAGAGCCTACCAGGGAGCGGCGAAGGAAGGGCTGTCCTCCTCTTTGATCATAACCAGGATACAGGGAATTAAACTGAAGATCATCACAGACTACACAGGCCTGGGGAAGATACAGTACATTCTGGGAGAGAGGGGTATACCGGTGCTGGACAGCTCCTACACGGAGAAGGTGGAGCTGACAGCCCTGGTGCCGGAGGAGATGCGAGCTGCCCTTAAGGAGGAGCTGACAGACGGAACAAACGGAAAGGCGGCGCTGGAGGAGACGGGAAAGTGCTTCTACGGCGATATAGACGGAAAAATACAGATCCTGGAATGAGAGTATTCCAGGATCTGTCTGCAGGAAACAATCTGTCTGCCTGAATATTATATTGCTGTTTACTGGAATTCCGGCTCGATCAGACCGAAGGTTCCGTTCTTTCTCTTATATACAACATTTACCTCATCGGTCTCCGCATTGCAGAATACGAAGAAATCGTGCCCCAGAAGCTCCATCTGGATGCAGGCGTCCTCCGGATACATGGGCTTGATACCGAACCGCTTTGTGCGGACGATCTTAATTTCCTCGTCGCTCTCGGGAGCGTCCTCTTCGTCGAAGAATTCCTGCTTGAAATTGCTGCCGTCCTGATGTCTTGCGATGAGCTTTGTTTTATATTTGCGAAGCTGTCTCTCAATGACTTCCTCCACAAGATCAATGGATACATACATGTCGCTGCTGAGAGCGGATAATGTTTCCCTTTACAGGGATGGTCACCTCGATCTTCTGACGTTCCTTTTCCACACTCAGTGTGACGATGATCTCGGTGTCGGGAGTGAAGTACCTCTCCAGTTTACCGAGCTTGCGTGTGACGGTGTCTTTTAAGCCGGGCGTGATCTCGATGTTCTTTCCACTAATGATAAATTTCATGCTGTCCAACTCCTTTACGATATGATTTCAGAAGAATACTGTCTGACAAAAATGC
>CAZZBJ010000052.1:0-16893 GCA_964652805.1 uncultured Mordavella sp.
TCCCTTCAAAGACTGATCTGTTTTGCGCGATCTGCTGATGGCGTGACGTAATTATCTGAATAGATATAAGAATACGTCTCCCGAAGCCCGGTTCCGGCGGGGCTTATTCAAGTGCCTCTACTCTCGGCACTGCCACTCTGGATCGCTCAAAAAATCGGCAGATTGACACTCCCAGACAAAACCACCCGCCCCACGGCAAGAGGCGAGCGCTAATTCCCGGAGAACGTCCACATCTCCTTGATCTGGTCGGCAATATCGCTGTAGTTCCAGCTCTTCTCCGTGTTGCTGATGCTGAAAGGGTCGTTGACCGTCACCTGGCCGTTCTCATAGCCGGTGAACACGATAAAATGTCCCCCATCCGTGAAATCTCCTGGCATCATGCTGCAGATCACCGGGTGTCCCGCCTGCAGCTGGGCGGCGAGGGTGCCCTCGTCCATCATTCCCTCATGGCAGTTCAGCCCCCACTGGCAGGCCGCACTGTCAAGGAAGGCCCAGTAGGTGTTGTTCTCCTCATCAATGAAACCGTTCTCCTCACTGTACTTCGCAAGCCGGTAAGGGGTGGCCGTAGTGTCCCCGGTGAGTCCTACAATGACCATGGACATGCAGGTCGGACCGCATCCGCTGGAGGCAATGGTACTGGTGCCGTAGGAACTGTAGCCCCACCTCTCATCCCACTGGAGATAGTGGGGAATGGTCCCGGTCCCGATGGAGGCCTCCACCGTCTCCGGCACGGGCTCGTCCTTGTTCTCGGCGTAGTTCCGCACAAAATCCAGGGTCTCCTCGTTCTGATCGATGAGCCCGATGATCTCCTCCGGGCAGCCCTCCTCTCTCGCCTGCTCCTTGACTTCAGCGATCTCCTGAGCCTTCTCCTCCTCGGGCGTCAACTGCTCCTCCTGGGACGTCAGCTGCTCCTCCTGGGACTGCTCTTCCTCACTCTGCCGCGCCTCCTCCTGGGCTTGCTTCCGGGAAGCATAGTGCATGGCAAAACCCCCTGCAATGCCAAATCCCAGAATCAGGGCCGCTGTCCCCAGTATCAGTCTCTGTGTTTTTCTTCTTTCCCTCTGTTCCTTTATCCCTTTGCTGCCATCTGCAGACTTTTGATCTTTGCCTCTCCTGCTATGTATCATGTCTGTCTCCCTCTTCTGCTACGATTATTTTCTTCTGGTCAAAGCCGCCAGCAGAGCGCCTGCGGCAATGCATACATCCCCCAGATTAAAGGTCAGCCCGGAAAGTCTCTTCCATCTGCTCTTAAAGGCAAGATAGTCCACTACCTTCCCCCGCATGACGCGGTCATAGAGATTGCTGAGGGCTCCTCCTGTGAGGAGCATCATTCCTGTCTTCTCCGCCGTGTGTCCTTTTTTCCTCATGAGAAATATATCCCGCACAAGAAGGACAGCTCCCAGCCAGGCTGAGAGCTTCATCACAAGCTGCGGAAATTTTTCCAGCAAATTAAAAGCAGCGCCCCGGTTGTAGACTCTGCGCAGGACCAGGCGGCCGCCGGCCAGCTCCCGGTCCTCCCCCTCGTTCACACTGTCCAGGACATACTGCTTGATCCTCAGATCCAGCGCCGCGACTGCGGCCGCAATGGTACAAAATATCATCTACAGTTCCTCTTTAATACGCACGATCTGCTCCTCGTACTTTTCAATCTGCTCATCTCGCTTTTCGATGGCCTCGCAGAGCGCGATCATATCCATATCGTGAATCTCATTTTTAGAAAATTTCTCGTACACGGATTTCCCGATATCCACAAAATCTCTCTGGTTTCCTCTCTTCAAAAAGCGGATCTCGCTTTTCAGCTTCTGAACCTCCAGCGTATCGCTCGCCTTTTGGCTCAGATCGCTCGCCGCATCCGCCACCTTTTTCCCAAAGTCATCAAAAAAATCTGCCATGTCTCATCTCTCCTTTGTCTCAGATCTGTCTCAGGCGATCCAGCCTCCTGTACAGTTCCAGTATATCCTCTACCGGGATGAATCGCAACACCATTCTCCCTTCCACTGTAGAAAGCCGCCGTGATGGCAAAGCGCACCGCCGGCGGCGACGTCCGGGTGACGTCCGGGTTGAACCGGAGAAAATACACCTCATATACTTTTTGTATCCAGTATATGAGGGGAAGATCACTCTATAACAGTTTTATCCTTCCAGCCGCAAGGGCGCCTGGCCCCGCAAGGTGATGACGGGCCCTCCGGTCCCCTCTATGTAGCCTTCGGTGATGGTCACCTGCCCGATGCTGTCATCCTTGGGGATCTCGTACATAATATCCAGCATAAAGTCCTCGATGATGGCCCGCAGAGCTCTGGCTCCCGTGTCCTTCTTCATGGCTTTCCTCGCGATGGCGTGGAGCGCATCCTCGTCAAAGTCCAGCTTCACTTCGTCCAGGGCCAGCAGCTTCTGGTACTGCTTGAGGATTGCGTTCTTTGGCTCCTTCAGTATCCTGACCAGCATATCCTCATCCAATCCCCTGAGGGTACAGATGATGGGGAGACGTCCCAGGAACTCGGGTATCATTCCGAAGGTCCGCAGATCTTCGGTGGACACTTTTGACAGAAGATCTTTGTCGTTGTTATATTTGTCTTTCAGGTCCGCGTTAAATCCGATAGAGGACTGCCTGGTCAGCCTCTCCTTGATGATGTTGTCCAGTTCCGGGAAGGCGCCGCCGCAGATAAAAAGGATGTTCCTCGTGTTGACCGTGGTCAGGGGCACCATGGCGTTCTTGCTGTTGGCGCCCACCGGCACCTCCACCTCGCTGCCCTCCAGGAGCTTGAGCATCCCCTGCTGCACGGACTCGCCGCTCACATCTCTCTGGTTGGTGTTCTTCTTCTTGGCGATCTTGTCGATCTCGTCGATGAAGATGATGCCCTGCTCCGCCTTCTCTACATCGTTTTCAGCGGCCGCCAGGAGCTTGGATACAACGCTCTCGATGTCGTCCCCGATGTAGCCGGCCTCGGTAAGGGAGGTGGCATCCGTGATGGCCAGAGGCACATCCAGGAGGCGGGCCAGCGTCTTTACCAGGTAGGTCTTTCCTGAGCCTGTGGGCCCGATCATGAGAATGTTGGACTTCTCGATCTCTATGTCGTCCATGGTGTCTGTGGCCACCCGCTTATAGTGGTTGTAGACAGCCACGGAGACCACCTTTTTCGCATACTCCTGTCCCACCACGTACTCGTCCAGTCTGGCCTTGATCTTGTGAGGCGCGGGAATGTGGTTAATGTCTATGAGGGGCTTCTTCTCCTCCCCCTCCTTTTTCTTCTTCACCTTCTGCTGGCGCGGAGCCACCTTCTCCAGGTCTGACATATTGAAGATCTGGACGCCCGGAATGTTCATCAGCTTGCTGTAATCAATCTGCCCGCTTGTCATGGCGTCAAAGCTCTTCTGCATGCAGTCCTGGCAGACAGAGATGTTGTTAGGCAGGTCGATGAGTTTTCCTGTCACGTTCTCGGGCCTGTGGCAGATAAAGCAGAACTTCTCGTGCCCGTCGTCCTTTTTGTCCTCCACATGCACGTCCCTGTCTTCTGCCTTCTCTATTTCGTTTTCATTTCTGTTGTTCTCGTTCTCTGACATGTTACATCCTTTCTATATGCAGTGCCCGGATACAATGTCCGGCCATTCCCTATTCCAGCATCTGCAGGAACTCCTCCTCCGTCAGGATGGGTACGCCCAGCTCCTTTGCCTTTCTGTTCTTGGAGGATGTGGAGGCAGCGTCGTTGTTGATGAGATAGCTGGTCTTTGAGGTGACAGAGCCTGTCACCTTGCCGCCTTTGCTCTCGATGAGGCTCTTCAGCTCGCTTCGGTTCGCAAAGCGCTCCACGCTCCCGGTGATGACAAAGGCAGTCCCCTCCAGAATCCTTCCTCCCTCGTCCGCCGTCTCCTGCTCGATGTGTACCTCTCCTAAGAGCTCCTCGTACACCTGCCGGTGGGTCTCGTCCTCAAAGTACTCCACGCAGGCCTTTGCGATGACGCCGCCCACGCCGGGCACCGCGGCAAGCGCTTCCTCAGTGAGGTTCGGAAGAGCCTCCGGGGAAACCTTTGTCTCCTGGCAGATCACCCGGGCGTTCGCCGCCCCGACGCCCGGAATGCCCAGGCTGTAGAGCAGCCGGGGAAGAGTGGTCTCTCTGGCCCTCTCCACGCTCTCCATCAGGTTCTGGAAGGATTTCTCCCCAAAGCCCTCCATCTCCTGGATTTCCTCCCGGTGGCGGTCCAGATGAAAGAGATCGCCGTAGGTCTGGATCAATCCTCTGGCAATAAATTTTTCAAGCGTTGCCTCAGAGAGTCCTTCTATATTCATGGCGTCCCGGCTTACGAACAGGGCGTAGGCCTTGATCTGCTTTGCCTGGCAGCGGGGGTTGGTACAGTAGAGCATCTTCGCGCTGCCCTCCTGCCGGATCTCGGTCCTGCCCGCGCACACCGGACAGACACTGGGGATGTCTCTTGCACCACTGCAGGTAAGGTTCCTGGCAATCTGGGGAATAATCATATTTGCCTTGTACACTTCGATCCTGTCGCCGACTCCCAGCTTTAACTCCTCCATGATGCTGATATTGTGGACGCTGGCGCGGCTCACTGTCGTTCCCTCCAGCTCCACAGGATCGAAAATGGCCACCGGATTGATAAGGCCGGTCCTTGAAGGGCTCCACTCGATCTTTTGAAGAGTCGTCTCCCGGGTCTCGTCCGCCCACTTGAAGGCGTAGGAGTCCCTCGGGAATTTTGCCGTTCTCCCCAGGGACTGACCGTACCTTATATCATCATATATTAGCACAAGACCATCGGAGGGAAAATCGTTTTGCGCTATTTTTTCTGAAAATTTAATAACTTCGGCCTCAATATCTGCCGGAGCCACCACATAGTGCTCCACCACCTCAAAACCCTGGTCCTTCAGCCAGTCCAGCTGACAGGCTCTTGAGTTGCGGAAGTCCATGCCTTCTGCCCGGACGAGAGAAAAGGCGTAGAATCGCACGTTCCTCTTCGCCGTGATCTCGCTGTTGAGCTGGCGCACAGAGCCGCTGCACAAGTTACGGGGATTTTTGTACCTGGCGTCCGGGATTTCCTCGTTAATCCGCTCAAAATCCTTATAGCCGATGACTGCCTCCCCCCGCAGGATGAGCTCTCCCTGGTAGGGAATCCGAAGAGGAATATTTTTGAACACCCGGGCATTTCCGGTGATCACTTCCCCCACCTCCCCGTTTCCCCGGGTGACAGCTTTTGTGAGCTCTCCGCCCTGGTAGGTGAGGACAATGGTAAGGCCGTCCATCTTCCAGGACATGACCACGTTCTGATCTCCTGCAAAGGCCCGCAGCTCCTCCACATCCTTTGTCTTGTCCAGAGAGAGCATGGGACTTTCGTGCCGCTCCTTTGGCAGCTCGCTGACTACCTCGTAGCCCACGTGGATGGTGGGGCTGCCGGCCAAAGTGACCTGAAGCTCCTCCTCCAGCTGCGTCAGCTCATCGTAGAGAGCGTCGTACTCGTAGTTGCTCATAATCTCCCGGGACTCCTGGTAGTAGGCCCTCCCGGCCCGGTTCAGAAGCTCCACCAGCTCCTCCATCCTCTGCCTCTTCTTCGCTGTGTCCATTTTTTTATTTCCCATCTCCCGCATGCTTTGCTTCTCCTGTCTGCTTTTTTGTAGGTTCTCCGGCCAGAGCCCGCAGCGTCTCCAGCTCCTCCCCTGTCACCTTCCGGTACTCGCCGGGCCTTAGAGTTCCCAGCCTGATATTCATGATCCGCACCCGTTTCAGCGTCCGCACGCGGCAGCCGCAGGCCTGGCACATCCTCCGGATCTGCCGGTTCAATCCCTGGGTGAGGATAATGCTGAAGGTGTATGTCCCCTCCCGGCGGACCGTGCAGGGCCTTGTCACCGCATCCAGCCCCTTCTCCCCATCCACGATGCGGACGCCGGCGCTCATCCTCTCTATGAAATCCTCCGTAACCTCCCGGTCCACGGTGACTCTGTACTCTTTCTCGTGGAGGTTTCTGCCCCGCATGATCCGGTTGATGAGATCCCCGTCGTTGGTCATAAGAAGGAGACCTTCCGAATCTTTGTCCAACCGCCCCGCATAGGTGACCCGGAGGGGATACTTAAGAAAGCGGACAATGTTGTTCTTCGTCCTTCTGTCCTCGGTACAGACAATGCCCACCGGCTTGTAGACGGCCAGGACGATCTTCTCATCCTTCCCGCCGATGACCCGGCCCCCCACCTGCACCTTCTGGCCCTCCCTCACCTTCATGCCGCACAGGGCCGGGACGCCGTCCACCATCACCTGGCCCTTCTCGATGAGGCGATCTGCCTCCCGGCGGGAGCAGACGCCTGCCTCGCTTATATATTTATTCAGACGGATCTCTTTCATGGGTCCTCCTGCCTTCCTGTCACTTTTGCACGATCATTATACCATGCTTCCCCGCCCCTTGGAACACCCGGAGATCAAAATCCGTGTTTGTCAAACAGGGAAAAATATACTAAAATGTCTATAATGCAATGCACACTCAGAAAGGATTTTTCTATGATCATCTTAACTCTGGACACGAAAAAATGTATGTCCTCCCTGCTTCTTTCAGAAGCCTTCGACCATTTCTCCTTCATCGAGGGCGAGATCACGACCTTTGGAAAATTCACCATGGACGGCTACCTGCAGAAGGGTTTCTTCGAGGAGCCGCCGCGGCAGGCCTACGCCTTCTGGAGAGACCTCCGGTCCTACTGCTTCTCCCTCATAAAGGGAAAGCGCGCGCCTCTTGGCTTTCGGTTCATCTTCTCCCTGTCCGGCGAGGACATTCCCTCATTCCTTGCGGAGCGCGGTCTGGACTTCACGCCTCGGGAGATACAGGGGCTTTTCCTGAACTTTCGCTTTGACGGCACGCGCCTTTCCTGTACCACGGGGGTGTCTGTCTCCAGGTTCACGCCGGACAGATCTCTGGAGCAGGCCTGGGACAAATGGGCGCGGACCTTCTTTGCAGACCTTCACATTCCCTTTGAGTCTGAGCTCTGAAAGGGGCTCTAAAAAAGGACTGCGCTCTCATCCGCACAGCCCTTATGTATCATTTTCCAATCCTGCTTTCCTAGTCCTTCAGCCTCTCCGTGAAATCAGACATAGCCTCCGAGATCCTGATCTGCTGGGGACAGACTGCCTCGCAGCTCCTGCAGCCGATGCAGGCGGAAGGTCTCTTGTCCTCCGGAAGTGTGGACACCACCATAGGTGCGATAAATCCGCCGCCTGTGAAGCGGTGCTCGTTGTAAAGCTCCAGAATCCTGGGAATGTCAAGGCCCTGCGGGCAGTGGCTCACGCAGTAGTGACAGGCTGTACAGGGGAGAACCATCTTTTTCACCATGTCGTTCGCAATGCCCAAAAGGGTGTCCATCTCCTCCTTGTTCAGAGGCTTATCCTCCTCAAAGGTAGCGATATTTTCTGCCATCTGCTGTGCGTTTGACATGCCGGAGAGGGTCACCTTCACCTCAGGCATAGTCTGCAGGAAGCGGAACGCCCATGCCGGGATGCCCTCCTCCGGACGGAGCGCCTTCAGCTTCTTCGCGGCTTCATCGTCCAGCTTTGCCAGAGAGCCGCCCCGCAGCGGCTCCATCACCCACACAGGGATGTCATACTCCTTCAGCAGCTCCATCTTTCCTTTTGCATCCTGGAAGGTCCAGTCCAGGTAGTTGAGCTGAATCTGGCAGAACTCCATATCCTTGCCGTATTTTTCCAGGAACCGCTTCATCACGTCGTAGTTTCCGTGAGTGGAAAATCCCAGATGGCGGATGCGCCCGTTTTTTTTCTGCTCCATGAGATATTTGTGGATGCCGTGGGACTCCTCCAGGTAGGCGTCAATATTCATCTCACATACATTGTGGAAGAGATAGAAATCAAAATACTCTGTCCGGCACTTTTTCAGCTGCTCCTCAAAGATCTCCTCCACTTTGTCCATGTTGGAAAGGTCGTAGCCAGGGAATTTATCTGCCAGGTAAAAGCTCTCTCTCGGGTATTTCGAGAGAACGCGTCCCATCACCAGCTCGGATGTGCCGCCATGATAGCCCCAGGCGGTGTCGTAGTAGTTCACGCCGTGGTCCATCGCATACTGCACGATCTCCGCTGTGGCCGCCTCATCCATCTTCGCCTCATCGCCGTCAATGACAGGCAGTCTCATACAGCCCAGCCCTAAGGCGGGCAGCTTTAAGTCTTTGTAATCTCTGCAGATCATCCTTATCTCACTCTCCTTTACTTCATTTCAGTCATCCTGCATAAAAGTATCAGGGAACTATATTTTATTATAATTCCCCGATACAAAAACCGCAAATACTTAAATGCAATAGCTTATTATACTTATTTTCTATACCTTTTCATATGCCTTTTTGGTCTACTTTGTCAGCAGCATCAGGATGTCGCTGCTCCTCTGCACAAAGGCGGTCATCTCCTCCGGTGTCAGCGGCTTGTGGGCCAGCATGGCCATGTCGTAGAGCTGCTTGCAGATGACAGGCGTGTTCTCATTGTCCCCGTGCTCTGCCACAAACTGTACAAGGGGATGGTTGGCGTTCAAAGTCAGTGTAACCTCGCTGCCAAACATGGACGGATCCATACCCGCCATGCCATACATCTTCATCATCTCCTGCATGCGGCGGCTCTGCTCGGACAGGGTAATCATGGCGGCTACCTTGTCGTCTTTGAGCTTCTCCACCTTCACATTCAGCTTGTCGTTTTCCATGACTTTGCGGAAGGTCTCCACAAGGGAGTCTGTGGTCTTCTGGAAGGCCTCTTTCTCCTCCTCCTTCACTTCCTCCCTGGCGCTGTCCATGATGTCCGCGTCAATGCGCTGGAACTGAAGGTTCGGATTTCTCTGCTCAAGCTGTGAGATGAAGGGTGAGTCAATGTTGTGGTTTAAGATCACCGCGTCCTGACCCTGGTTCCTGAACATGTTGATGTACTGGCTCTGCTGCTGCTCGTCGGACACGTAGTAAATGGTAGTCTTAGGCTCCTCCTTCTTCTCCTCGCCCTCCTTTGGCTCCTCTTTCTCTTCCTTGGGATCGATCAGCTTTCCACCGTTCTCCTCCACGCACTCTTTCAGCGTCAGGTACTTGTGATCCAGGTTCTTAAAGAGGATGTAGTCCATCATCTTGTCGCAGAATTTCTCATCCTTCAGGCAGCCGAACTTGATGAAGGGGCTGATGTCATCCCAGTATTTCTCATAGTTCTCCTTATCGGTCTTGCACATGCCGCTTAACTTGTCGGCCACCTTCTTGGAAATGTAGTCCGCAATCTTATTAACAAATCCATCGTTCTGGAGCGAGCTTCTTGATACGTTCAGCGGCAGGTCCGGACAGTCGATGACGCCCTTCAATACCATCAGGAACTCCGGAATGACCTCCTTAATATTGTCCGCAATGAACACCTGGTTGTTGTACAGCTTGATGGTTCCCTCGATGGAGTCGTACTCTGTGTTGATCTTCGGGAAGTACAGGATTCCCTTCAGGTTGAATGGATAGTCCATGTTCAGGTGGATCCAGAACAGAGGCTCCTTGTAGTCCAGAAATACCTTCCGGTAAAACTCCATATAGTCTTCCTTCGTGCACTCGTTTGGATGCTTTGTCCACAGCGGCTGGGTGTCGTTGACGGGAACGGGACGCTTGTTGATCTTTACCTTCTCTTTGGCAGGGGAGACCTCCACCATCTCTTTCTCACCATTCTCGTTCTCCTTCTCCTCCATCTTGGCGTCCTCATGGATGTGCTCCACGACCACATCGTCATCCTTAAGGTCCGCCTCATCGATGGTCTCATACTCCTGCTCTGCGTTTGCCTTCTCCAGGAAGATCTCAACCGGCATGAAGGAGCAGTATTTCTCCAGCACCTCACGCACCTTGTACTCGTTGGCAAACTGCAGGCTGTCCTCATTTAAGAAGAGCGTGATCTCTGTTCCCACCTGCTGGCGGTCTCCGTCAGACATCTCGTACTCTGTGCCGCCGTCGCTTGTCCAGTGCACCGGAGCGGCCCCCTCCTGGTAGGAGAGTGTATCGATGTGAACCTCATCAGCCACCATGAAGGCGGAGTAAAATCCAAGTCCGAAGTGGCCGATCATATCGTCCTCTGTTGTTTTGTCCTTATATTTTTCCAGGAACTCTGTGGCGCCGGAGAAAGCGATCTGGGTGATGTACTCCTCCACCTCGCCGGCTGTCATGCCTACGCCGTTGTCGATAAATTTCAGCGTCTTCTCCTCCGGATTGACGACCACATGGATCTGGGGCTTATAGTCGTCCGGAAGCTGATACTCTCCCATCATGTCCAGCTTTTTCAGCTTGGTGATGGCATCGCATCCGTTGGAGATCATCTCACGGACAAAGATATCGTGGTCTGAGTAGACCCATTTCTTGATAATAGGAAATATGTTTTCACTGCTGATAGACAGACTGCCTTTTTTTGCTTCCATTTATATCACTCCTTAAATTCCAATCTGTTTTGTGCGGAAGAAAATCCGCACCCTCTGCATGTTATGATAATACCCGAGACCGCAAATGTCAATAAAAAAATTAGCACTCATTCAAAATGAGTGCTAATAACTTTATTAAATTTATAAATTTTCTGTAAATCCTGTCCTTTTCACTATTCCACGCTCTTTAAAGACTCCACCATGTCGATCTTCTTCAGCTTGAAGTACATCACCCAGTTGACGAACATGGAGAACCCAAGCGTGAACAGGAAGCTGTACAGATAGCTGGTAAAATCGATCACTCTGCCGAACATGACATCATCCACCTCCACAGTGACAACGACAAACTGGAGCAGCACCCAGCCAAGGATCATGCCCGCCGCCGCTCCAATAAGGGTGAGCAGTACATTTTCCCTGTACACATAGGCCGCCACCTCTGTGTCGTAAAAGCCAAGCACCTTGATGGTGGCCAGCTCCCTCTTTCTCTCTGTGATGTTGATGGTGTTCAGGTTGTAGAGGACAATGAAAGCCAGCATACCTGCCGAGATGATCAGCACCACGACGATCAGGTTCAGGCTTCGCAGCATGTCGTCAATCTGGTCTTCTATGCTGGAGGTGTAGCTGACATTCAGCACATTGTTGTTTTCCAGAAGGCTGCTTCCCACCTTCTCGATCTGGTCCTCCTGCCCCTCTTTTACTTTAAACAGGACGCCATTGTACCGGGCCTGTTTACCGAACAGCTCTTCATAGTAGTCCGGGGAGAGGTAGAGGTAGTGCCCCATATAGTTCTCGCAGACGGCTCCAATGGTCACTTCCTTCTCGCCCATGTTGTCGTCTTCCAGTGTCACCGTGTCGCCCGGCTCCACGCCAAGCACCTCCGCCGCCTTCTCTGTCAGGATGGCCCCGTTCTCCTGAAGGGAGTAGACGTCCGGCTCCGTCCTGCTGTGGAAATCCAGGAAGCCGCCCACATCGTCCAGGCTCTCGGGCACGGTCAGATACACTTCCACCGTCTCGTCCCCTGCCGTCACCTCCAGATTCTGCATGCGCACGATCAGCTCGCCGCCAACAGCCGACTCATCCCGAATGTTGTCCGCAATTTCCTCCTTGTCTTCAGAGGAAAGGTCCGCATCAAAGTACACTGCCGCATCGTAGGTCTGGATGCTGCTGTACTGAAGCTCCGGAATGACAAAGATACAGTCCTTCAGCCCGAAGCCCACCACCATCAGGGTCATGCAGCCCCCGATGCCGAACACGGTCATAAAGAAGCGCTTCTTGTATCGCACCAGGTTGCGGATGGAAGATTTCCAGGAGAAGTTCAGATGCTCCCAGATGATCTTCACCCGCTCCAGAAGGATACGCTGCCCCTGCTTCGGCGCAGGCGGCCTCATGAGCTGCGCCGGCACGGATGCCAGCTCCCGATAGCACGAGAAGACGGTTGCCGCCAGGGTGCACAGCACAGCGATCAGCGTGGCCTGCACGGCGTAACTTAAATGGTAGGGCACAAGGATGTCCGGTATGTGCTGGTACATGATCTTATAGGCGTAGATGATGACCCAGGGGAACACCTTCTCCCCGAACAGGACGCCCAGGACGCTTCCGCCCAGGGTGGCTGTCAGAGCGTAGGCTATGTATTTCCCGACAATGGAAAACTTGCTGTACCCGAGGGCCTTTAAAGTGCCAATCTGTATCCGCTGCTCCTCCACCATCCTGGTCATGGCTGTCAGGCTGATGAGGGCCGCCACAAGGAAGAACACAGCCGGGAACACCTGGCCGATGGCCCGCATCCGGTCTGCGTTATCCCCATACCCGTCGTACTCGGAGAGCGCGCTGCTGCGGTCCTGTATGTACCACTGGGGATTTTCAATCTTGTCGATCTCAGCCCGGGCGTCTGCGATCTCCTGCTTCGCCTCATCGAGCTGCCGCTCTCCGTCGGCAATCCGGGCCTCCCCGTCCGCAATCTCCTGGGCCGCCTGGGCAGCTCCCTTTTCATACTCGGACCAGCCGTCCCTGATCTCCTGCTCACCTGCGGCCAGCTCTGCCTTACTGCTGGCAAGCTCGCTTTCCTGGCTGCCTATGAGCGCCCATGCCGCGTCAATCTGGGCCTGCCCGGCGTCGATCTGCTGTTTGAAGTTCTCCAGTGCCTGCCGGCTGGCCGCAATCTGGGCCTTCCCGTCAGCAATCTGCTGTCCGGCATCGATCAGAGCCTGTTCTCCGGCAAGGAGGGTCTGCTCCCGGGCGAGGAGCTCCTGCATTTTCTCCTGCAGGCCTGCCACTGCCTCCTCCGCGCTCTCGTAGGAATAATCCTCGCCCAGTTCCGCAAGGGCGGCGAGAGCCTGCTTTTCCATGTTCTCCGCATAAGAAAGACTTGTGTTCACATCCGTCTGCTGCTCTGTCAATTCCTTCTTAGTCTGCTCCCAGCCCTGTAAATATTCCGCCTGTTCCTGCGTCCTGTTCTCTGGTAGAATAGCAAGGATCTCATCATATTTTTCCTGTCCGGATTCCAATTCGTCTTCTATCTCTTTGAGCGTCTCTCTCAGAGAGGAAAGATTCCCTGCCAGCGTCTCCAGCTCAGAGATGGACGTTGTCAGCGCCTCCTTCCCCGACGCGATCTCCTGTTTTCCCTGCTCTATGAGGGGCATCTGCCGGGCATACTGGGCCAGGTACTGCGCCTCCGACGCGTCCAGCTGGGCCTGCTGCTGTTCCAGCTGGGCCATACCGCTGTCGTACTGCGCTCTGCCACTGTCCAGCGCTGCCTGCTGGGTATTCAGCTCCTCCTTGCCTGCGGCAAGCTGAGCCTCCCCCTCGGCGATCTGCTGCCTGGCCGCGTCCAGCTGGGCCTGGGCATCCTCCAGAGCCTGGCGGGCGTCCGCAAGCTCCTGAGCTGCCTGGCTGCGCCCTTCCTCCAGCTCAGTTCGGGCATCTGCCAGCGTCTGACTCTCCTCGTCCACTGTGGCCTGGGCGTCTGCAAGCTCCCCTTCCGCCTCGTCCACGATCTCCTGGCGGCGGGCCTGGCACCTCTCGTCCTCGATCTTTTCCAGGGCGTCCACGGCCGCGTCCGTCAGAGAGGTGTAGCCGTCTGTAAAGGCGATCTCTTCGGCCGCGTCTGCCACCCGCACGTAGATTTCAGAAAAGACATCCATGCAGAAAGAGTCGGGATCCACAGCAATAAAGCCGCTGACTTCACCGTTCCCAATGGTGCTGCTGCCCCTTCCAAAGGAAATATAGAGGGGACTGCTCCCTATCCCCACGATCTCAAAGGTGTCTGTTGTCAGGCTGTCCTCCAGGGGCTCTTCATTTCCGGAGGAAAGGGTAATGACATCTCCCACCCCGTAGCCCGATGAGAGGGCAAACTCCTCGTCCAGGAGGCACTCCCCCTCCTTCTCCGGAAGACGGCCCTCGCTCACCTGGATATCATTAAAATGCTCCTGCATGGCCATGACATGGACCACCTGCTCCGCGTCCCCCGTATCGCACAGGGCATCCATGCTGTAGCTCCCCTCTGCCAGCTCAATGCCGTCCACATCCTCGATGGCCTCCACGTCCTCCTCTGTCAGACCCAGCGTTCCCATGACCTTGATGTCCATAAGATGCGCCTTGTCAAAATAGGCGTCGCCGGAGATGCGCATGGAGGGCTCCGAGGAGCGGATGCCCGCATAGAAGGCAACTCCCAGCGCCACTATGAGAAAAATGGAGATAAATCGTCCCCAGGATTTTCGGATTTCCATAAAGAAATCCTTGCGCAACATGTTTTTCTTCATATAACCCCTACCATTCTATCGTCTCAACCGGCACCGGATGCGGATTGATCTCTATGCGCTCCGCCCTGCCGTTCTTGATCCGTATGATCCGGTCCGCCATCGGCGCGATGGCGGAATTGTGAGTGATCAGGATCACTGTCATCCCCCTCTGACGACAGGTATCCTGCAAAAGCTTCAGGATTGCTTTCCCCGTATTGTAGTCAAGGGCTCCCGTCGGCTCATCGCAGAGGAGGAGCTTGGGATTTTTGGCCAGCGCCCGGGCAATGGAGACTCTCTGCTGCTCACCGCCGGAGAGCTGGGCCGGGAAGTTGTCCAGCCTCTCTCTCAGTCCCACGTGCTCCATGACCTTCCTGGCGTCCAGCGGATCCTTACAGATCTGAAGAGCCAGCTCCACGTTCTCAAGGGCCGTCAGGTTCGGGATCAGATTATAGAACTGGAAGACAAAGCCTATGTCGTCCCTGCGGTATGCAGTCAGTTCCTTTCCCCGGTACGTTGTGATATCCTGCCCGTCGATCCGCACTTCCCCGCTGGTGGCCGTGTCCATGCCGCCCAGGATATTCAGGACCGTCGTCTTGCCGGCGCCGCTGGGCCCTACCACCACGGCGAACTCTCCTTTTTTGATGTCAAATGTGATGCCGTTCGCCGCCGCAATATCCACCTCGCCCATGTGATAGATTTTCTTTACATCCCTCAGGGACACGAATTCTGCCATATATGTATCCTCCTAATACAAGCCGGTATGCCTTTGCTTATATGGTGCTATTATAACACCGAAGGGAAGGATTGTACTATCTGAAAAAGGAAGTTTATAAGAATTTTAGATTAGATCGCCAAAAGGCAAAGAAGGCCGCCGCGCCCTGTGGTATGCCACTGGCGCAGTGCCTTCTGTAAAAGCATTGCTGTATGTTCTGGCTGTCTGCTGTTTTTCTCTGACATAAGGTTCATCAGTAATACAGATAGTAACTCATATAATCCTCTGACTCAATGGTCTGGCTGGGCGTCAGCTCCAGGTCCAGATCCTCGTCCTCATTGACGATCACGGTCCCCTCCGGCAGCACCATGTTCAGGTAAGATCTCTCTGTCACAGAGGAGTCTGAGAACCAGATGTACCGCGTCTTGAGCTCATTTCCATCCTCATCGTAGATCGTGATCTCCGGATATCCATAGCCGGAGACCGCACTGATGTCGTACACACCTGCCGGGAAATCCTCTCCCGCTGTCATCGTCTGCCCGCCTCTGACAGAGACGCTCTCCGTCAGCGGATTGGCCTGACCGCCCATCTGGTCTGTCTGGGCATTGTCCGCCGACAGAGTCAGATAGCCGCTTCCCGATACAGCGACCACCGCACCTGTATAGAGGCGGACGTCGTCAACCTGCGTTGTCTCCTCATCCAGGGATTCATAGAGATAGATCCCGTTCTCGCTGTCATCGACAGACAGAGAGATGTAATCCTCACCGGAGCCCTCCGCCACATAGGTTCCCTCTGGTATGTGTACGCCCACCACGTAGTCACCCTGGGAGAATTGCCGGGAATAGCTCTCCCCCTCCGCCGGAATCTCCCTGGTCACATAGGCGTAGGGATCATACTCGTAGGACGAATAGGAATTGCTTTCATCTTCTCTCCGACTTATATACTCTCCCAGAAGATTTCCCAGAAGAGAGGGCGCCACAACGCACAGCACTACAAGGATGATAATGACGATGGCTATTTTCTTTCCTCTGGCTCTCCTTGTCCGCCCTTCCCGGGCGGTGTTGGCATTGTAGTATCCGCTCCTCTCCCCGGTTCCCCAGGTTCTCCGCACGCCGCCAGGGGACTGTGTCCGGCCGGTCTGAGAGCGTCCCGTCTCGCTCTGTGTCCGCTTTGCCCCTGACGCGGCCCTGCCGGCGCTTCCCGCTCCGGTCCCGGACTGTCTCCGGGCGCTCCGGTTCGCACGGCCGCTGTCGTACTCCGACTTACTGTGCACATGGGTCAGCGGCTGTCCGTCGCAGCTGCTCTGATTGACATGATAGTGTCTCTCTGATTTATTGTTGTCCAGCCCGCACTCTGAACAGATATGATTGCTGTCCAGCTTCCCTCCGCACAGGCTGCACCGCTCTCCAAAAAACATATTTCCGCCCTCCTTGCCGTCTCCATCTGACAAAACTGTACCTTACTAAGGAGTATACCATACCGGAGCCATTTTTTGCACCCTTGACCGGTTAAAATTTTCTGCCCACCAGGTCATCCAGGCTGATCTCGAAAATATCTGCCATTTTGCAGAGTGTAAATATATCCGGCATCCGCTTGCTGTGCTCATACGAAGAAAGGGATGTCCTGTCCATCCCTATCTTTGCCGCAAGCTGCCGCTGTGTCATATTCTTTTCTGTCCGGAACAGACGTATCCTTGCCCCGACACTGTATGTTCCCGCCCTCATATTTCCATGTTTTCCTCCAGATTTTCTTTCCTATCCTATATCGTACGCCGAATGATCTTCAGCCGGGCGCCGTCAAGCTGTTACAGCGTCTCCACAAACCGCAGGAATGCCTTCCGGCCCTCCTCGGTGCACTTGTAGACGCCCGCATCCTCCAGCACATGGGTAAAGACGATGCCTGTCTCCTCCTTCAGGATATCCATGACATTGTCCCCCGTGATGCTGTCGTATTTTGGCAGGAAGGAGTCCACCCAGTGGGCGTGCCCTGCGATCTTCTCGTTGGAGCGGATGTCCTTGCCCTCCACCATGTAGTCTGCCAGGAGCTCCA
>CAZZBJ010000053.1:0-16574 GCA_964652805.1 uncultured Mordavella sp.
TATACTATTATTGTAAGGAATCTGCAAACAAACAACTCTCTTACTTTTTTTTTTTTTTTTCTTTTATTTAGTAAAGTTATGGATAACAAGATACGTCAGATTTACCCTGTGTGAGGATATTTCTTTGGAAACTCATTTCTCAAAATACATTTTTAACTTCTGATACTCTTAACTTTATCCATAACCTGTTTTACTCTGCTTTGATCTACATGATTCTCAAAGATACCATCATACTTAAATGTTGTCCCAACCACTGCTCCATCTGCAACCAACAGCTGCTGCTCTACATTTTCATAGCAAACGCCGGTATTTGCCAGGACAACCGTATTCGGGATCACATCTTTTACTCTCTTAAGGATCTGAACATCTGTAATTGTTCCGGCAGTCAATCCTGATACACACAAAGCATCCGGTCTGTTGTTAAACACTGTAGATTTTGCAATTTCCTCAATTTCCCGATCTGCCAAATAATGAGCTGCTTCCGGAAGAATATTAAATAACAATTTTACATTCTGGGCTCCTATTTCATACTGGTGCCTGATAGTCTTTCCCACATTTGTATTCCACATACCAAAATCACTTGCGTAAACTCCAGTAAATATCTCACGGACAAATTTTGCACCTGTTGCAACTGCCAGATCCAGAGAACGATTGGCATCCCAAAGGACATTGACGCCAAAGGGCACTTGAATATCATCCTTTAATTCTCCAATAATCCTTGCCATACAAGCAACTGTGACAGGCTCTACATTCGTCAGATAGGGAAGACTGAATTCATTCGAGAACATCACCGCATCAACTCCCCCATCCTGTAAAGCTCTCAAATCTTTTCTTGCCCACTCAATTACCTGCTCCATACTATCTTCCCCTTTTTTAAAGTATGGATCTCCAGGAAGCGGCATTAAATGACACATAGCAATGATAGCCTTTTCCGTTCCTATTACCTCTTTTAACCAACTCATCTTTTTTCCTCCTGTTACTGTGTATTATTTTTTGATATTTTAATGAAAACAAAAGCAATCGGCGCAATGACTAATACCAATAAGTATGACATCGCAGATGCACTGCCAATCTCCAGATTCCGAAATGCTTCCTGGTAAATATGATAGCTGATCACTTCTGTCTTGACCCCCGGCCCTCCTTTGGTGAGAACATAGATCAGGTCATAGGTTTTCAAAGCAGTAATAGCTCTCATCAGTAGCACGACCATAAATGTTGGAACCATCATGGGCAGCGTTAAATAGCGAAATCTTTGCAGCTTTGATGCTCCATCCACTCTGGCAGCCTCATAAGGTTCTTCCGGCAAAGATACCAGACCTGCTAAAATTACCAGTACCATGTAAGGAACATTCTGCCACACATCAATGAACATAACTGTTTTCAGCGCAAGAGAAGAATCTGCCAGCCAGGCTTGTCCTGAAATTCCGATCTGTCCAAGTAAATAGTTTACAATTCCCAGTTCTGAATGTAGCAAAAGTCTCCAGATCAGACCTACTGCTACCGGAGTAATCATCATTGGAACAAGAATAATGGAAAAATAAATATTTTTCCCGGCTACGTTGCTGTTTAAAAGCAGCGCAATTCCTAAGCCGACAACAAATTCCACACAAATGACACCTACTGCAAAAATAAATGTTGTCCCCATAGAACCAAGAAAGTAGCTGTCTGTGAGCGCTGAAATATAATTTTCTATTCCCACAAAGTGTCCTAACCCTGATGATTTTAAATTTGTATCAAAAAAGCTGACAACCAGTGAATAAATCAAAGGAACCGCAAGCACGACAACCAAAATCAATACGGAAGGAAGCATAAAGATTGCAAAATCACGTTTGCCTTTTTTTAGCATTTTTTCTCCTCCTAGTCTGAATACAGATCAGCTCATATCTTTCATTTCTTCTGCCACAGTATCCAAGGCATCCTGGCTGGATTTATCTCCTGTAACTGTCAGAGATATCTCTCTTCCCAGTACTTCCACCAACTGTGTTGCGTCCTCCATGATCGGAATTATTTTGGCGTCCTTCATAATCTCATACACGGTTTCCAAGTATGGATATGCCTCCAATACTTCTTCATCCAGCATGACATCCTCTCTTGTGGGAGAACCACCCTCTAAAGCTCTCGTCTTTGTCATTTCATCTGATTCTATCCAGGAAATGAATTGCCAGGCCGCATCTTTATTGGCTGCATTTGCGGGAATTCCCCATCCCCATCCGGCGTTTAATGAAATCCCACTTGGTATGGGCGCAATATCTACTAAGCCCGATACGGAAGATTCATCTGCATTATTTAATTTGGGTATCATCCAATTATAAGTGATATAAGAAAAGGCACTTCCCTGCGCAAATACATTAAAGGCCTCATCAAACCCAAAGCTTTTCGCCCCTTCAGGAGCAGCATTGAGCATATTGTCCACATAGAGATCCAAAGCTTTTACTGCGTCTTCGTTGTTGATTATGATCTCGCCATTTTCATCATAAAAATCCCCTCCGCATGAGAAAAGGTAGTTACACCATTCCACTACAGTAGGATCTGGTCTTGCTCCCTGCATGACCACACCGGAAATCCCTGTCTGCTGAGCAGTGATCCACTTACAAAGCTCCACATATTCTTCTAAATCCTCAGGCATCTCAAACGAAGTTCCAAAATCATTTTCATATGCTATCTGCATTTCCTCATCTTCAAAGACATCCGTGCGGTAAACCAAAGACATCATATAGTTGTAAAAGGGAATCATGTAGGTTGTCCCATCAACTTCTCCTACCATATTCATCATAGATTCTAAATACGGACTTGTGTCAAATCCGCTCTCCTCAATATAAGGTCCCAGATCTTCCAGCCATCCAGCTTCTGTAAACTCGCCTACCCAATAACAGTCCACAACCACAATATCGTAAGCATTTGTGCTGCTGATCATTTGAGTCAGAAGTTTCTCATGCATGGATGAATACCCAATTGTTTCAATGTTGACGTGTATACCTGTCTCTTCTTCAAACTCATCAATATGATCCTGGACAATCTCTGTGTCCGACACATCTTCCATCAATATATTGATCGTAGTATCGCCATCTTCACCTTCCTGTTGCTGACTGTCACTGTTCCCGCAACCGACAAAGAGCCCCATTGTCATAGTTCCAACTAAAATCATCACAATTACTCTCTTTTTCATAGTAATACCTCCAATATCAATCTCTTCCTATTTGCACTATTTGACAGATCCAAAAGTCAATCCACTGACCAGATACTTTTTAATAAATAATGACAAGATAATAATTGGAATAATTCCAATCAATACACTGGCACATAGTTCTGCAATCTGCACTCCCTGAGAAGTGTCCATATTTGCAATCGCAACAGGAACTGTCCTTGCACTTAAACCTGTCAGGTTCAAAGCATACATAAATTCATTCCAGGATACAATAAAACTATAGACAGCCGTCGCCATGATTCCTGGCATAGCGAGAGGCAGTACAATTTGAAAATATGTCTGCAGACTATTGCAGCCGTCAATTTTCGCTGCTTCATCCAGATCTTTGGGAACTCCTTCAAAAAAACCGACCAGCATCCACATCACATAGGGAAGCGTAAACGACAGATATGTAATGATCAAAGAAATCCACGTATCGCTTAATTTCATCTGGCTGATGATCATAGAAAAAGGAATGATCAATACGACCGGCGGAATCATCTGTATTAATAATATAGAAATTCTAATTGCATTTCCTTTTACTGCAAATCTGGCAATCCAATAGGATGCCATCGCCCCAAATATGACTGCAATTACTGTCGTAATAATTGATATTCCAAAACTATTGAAGAAATACTGCAGATAACTATTCCCATTTAAAACATTCGCATAATTTTCTAATGTAAACGAAGCTTTCCAATTCGGCGGTATCTGATAAGCTTCTACTTTTGAAATCAGAGATGTACGCAGAATCCACAACAGCGGAAGAAGAAACAACAAAGATGTAATAATCAGGCCTGTATGTATGAAAATTTTCCCAATAATTTTTTTCTTACGCATTGAATCACCAACTCTCTCTGATTGCGATGCAATCCAGATCACTTATAATCTCATCCGCAACTCCTATCATCTTTTCTTTCATGTCCTCATGTTCAGGAATCCCGATTCCTATCGCTCCAGCGTATTTGGCCATCTGAACATCTACCAGAGAATCTCCAACCATAGCAATATTCTCCATAGGAATTTGAGTCATAGCCTGTATCCTCTCTAGCATCTCTGGATTTGGTTTTCCTCTCTCAACATCTTCTATCGTAACAACGAAACGAACCTTTGAGTAATCGTCAAACATCTCTATAGACTGCTTCGCCCGTTCTTTGGTATCCGATGTGGCAATTCCATAGGGGAGCGATGCCTTCCGAAGTCTTCGCAGAATACACGGAAATCCTTTTCTTGGAATCAGCGCATTTCTCAGATCAAAAAATTCTTCGCCAGAATCAAAAATCTTTTCTGTCACTTTTCTGGCTTCTATCCAACTCAGATCTAAATGTTCTGCGAGAAAGGCTGCCGTTACTGTCATTTCTTCCGGTACGGAAGCAATCGCAAAAATTCCCATAGGATCCATATCTTTTACTTTTAGGATACCTTCCTTCCATTCGCATTCCACTCCCAGAAGTTTCATCCATTTCTCTGCAAACACTTTCGAAACATCGGGATAAAATTTTTTCATTGCATTGATCCGAGACTGCGCCAGAGCAATCCAGAAAGGTTTACTCTGAAACATTAATCCATCCTTATCAAAGACAAACAATCGAATATCATAGGATTTTCCATTTAAAATCACACGTCTCATATAATATTAGCCCCGCCCGCAACATTCACTGCCTCACCAGTCACGAAACTTGCCTGCGGTGATACAAGAAAACCAACAACATTCGCCACATCTTCAGGGAAGCACATACGGCCCAGCGGCGTGCGATTGATGTAGTCCTGTCTCACTTCATCAGTCGTCATTCCTCTTAAGTTCCCTTCCCAGACAACCTCCCGGTCCTGCATGCTTGTCTTCACAAATCCAGGACACACACAGTTCACTGTGATTTTATGCTGAGCGAACTCAATCGCCGAAGCCTGGGTAAACCCAACCACAGCAAATTTAGAAGCCGTATAGTGCGCAAGAAGAGGATCTGCCTTCTTCGCCGCCATGGATGCTGTGTTTACAATTCTTCCGCCTTTTTCTTTCATAAGAGGAACCAATGCCTGAGTCACTAAAAAAATCCCTTTGATATTCACGTTAAAATTAAAGTCCCATTCTTCTTCTGTAATATCCTCAATTCTCTTCATTGAAGATACTCCTGCATTGTTTATCAGAATATCAATGGTTCCTTGTTTTTCTTTTACTTTATCAGCCGCCTGGCACACGTCTGCTTTTTTGGTGACATCTAAAGCCATCGCCTCATGCGCTTGTCTGCCCGTTGGATTCTCAAGCATAGCGACTGTTTCCTTTGCGGCATCCAGATTAAGATCTGTAACGATCACTGTGATTCCTAACTCTGCAAAACGTTTAGCAATCGCACGTCCGATACCGCTTCCTGCTCCAGTAACAAATGCAACTTGTCCTTCATTTGGTAATTTCATACCCTCAGTCCTCCCTGCACTCTAATATAAGGTTGATCCATATATCTAGTCATATAGTTTCTGAACCTCCGCAAAGGAAGGTTTTAATTGCTGGTATAACTTCCTATAAATCTGATATGCTCTGTCATAAATTTTTACTGCGTCTTGATCAGGCTGAAACGTCCTGTGAATTGTCAGGAATTTCTGGATCTCTTCCCATTTCTGAAACATTCCCACACTCATACCTGCAAGGAAAGCGACACCCAGCGCAGAACCTGGATGAGAAGGATAAGAACGCACTTCCTGTCCTAATACATCCGCCGCGATCTGACACCAGAATTTACTTTTGGCACCTCCATTAGTAGCCATAATCCGTTTCGGCTTATACCCCATATCATCAAGAACTTCCACATGATGGCGAAAACCATAAATAACAGATTCCAGGATTGCTCTGAAAATATGTCCATTCGTGTGGGAAAGAGTTAATCCAAACAGAACTCCTCTTGCCGTTGGATCAAAAAGCGGAGTTTTCTCTCCCAAAAAATAAGGAAGAATAATTAAACCCTCTGATGCCGGGGCCACATTCACAGCTTGTTCATCCAGTCTTGCAAAAATATCCGGCGAATCCTGATGAATAATGTTTTTTGTAAACCATTTTACCAGAGAGCCGCTTGCCGCCATACATCCATTCAACAGATACTTCTCAGGTACAATATGGTAATCAAAAAACAGGTTCTCATTGGTCACAATTTCATCAACACAATACAGGATATCTCCTGCCCCACCAAATTTGATCAATAGATCATCCTGATTAATAATACCTGCTGCCAGAGTCGAAGCCACATGATCTGCGCTTCCCGCTATCACTGGAGTTCCCGCAGGAATCCCCAAGAGTTCTTCCCAGACACCTTTTGTTTTTCCTACGATTTCCATAGACAAATTGACTTTCGGAAATATTTTTTTCGATATCCCAAATTGATTCAGATCATCCGTTAACCATTGCCGTGTCTGAATGTCCATAGCTCCACTTTCTACTGCCCAGTTAATCTCCAGACTTTTTTCGCCGGTTAATTTGTAAACGATCCAATCGTAAGATCCCATAACAGTAGCTGTTTGACTCCAGACATCCGGCTCGTGTTCTTTTACCCATAGAAGCCTTGGTAAAATATGTTGCTGATTTGTCCTTCCGCCTGTTCTTTGATATAATTTATCCTGGTCGATCACCTCCGATACTCTCCGGATTTCTTCTACTGCACGGGCATCGTTTTGCTGAATCGTATTTCTGAGTGGATTCCCATTCTTGTCTAAAAGTACAATTGCAGGAACCATTCCGCTGCAGCCGACAATCCTTATTTCGCCCATCTCGTAAGGATGTCTGTTTTTCATCTGCATCAATGCTGTTTTTGTGTTATCCCACCAAATATTCGCATCTTCCTCCGCCCAATTCGGATGTAAAGAAATCAAATCATGTGAGACACTCGTCTCGTCAAAAATCTCTCCGTTTTTTGAAATCATAATCACTTTTACCGATGTAGTTCCCACATCAATCCCAAGTGCATACTCCATTTTCTTCCTCCTTTCACGATTTATTTTGAGCTATTATGGATTATTTTGATTTCTTTTGTATTTTTCATGATAATATCGTTCAATACTAATGTCAATACTTATTATTGATAAAAACTGATATTGTGAATATTTCACAATTTTTTTCAGACTATAGGCGAAGTTGACATTGAAACCAAACTCGCATACCATTCTTTTCGCAAAAAGAGCAAAGACAATTGAAATATTGCGCAAAAAAAGTCCCGGTATAATCCCGGAACTTTACCTGCCGTCTGAAAGACGAGATTTTTGTATGTATTTGATTTTTTCGCACTCCTGCCCGTTGACCAGACGGAACCCCAGCTTCATCTCCACGGGAATATGCTCCCCTTCTCGATTACGTCCCGGGGATTCCCCCTGTTACGGCCTTCAGAAACTGGTTGTCTCTAAATCCAGCCCCCCCGTATTCTGGAGCGGTTCAGTATATATTCTATTCCATCCTAACGCTGGACACGCCGGCCAGCTGTGCGATTTCCTTGATAGTCATTGGCTCAGCGTCTCTCCTTTTCCTCCAGCTTCAGCAGATACTCCTTTTTGTCCAGTCCCCCCGCATAACCGGTAAGCTGTCCACCGCATCCCAGGACACGGTGGCAGGGAATGATGATGGAAATGGGATTGTGTCCCACAGCTCCGCCCACGGCCTGAGCGGACATGCCTCTCCTTCTCTTTTCACCCCTCTTTTCAACCCCCTTTTCTTCTGCCCTTTCCTCGAACAGCCTCCCGGCTATCTCCTTGTAGGTTATCGTCTCCCCATAGGGGATTTCCATCAGAATCTTCCAGACCTTCTGCCGGAAGGCAGAGCCCTTGGGTGCAAGCGGAGGGCGGGACGCAGGGCGCTCCCCTGCGAAATAGACGTCCAGCCACTTCTTTGTCCGGGCGAACACAGGAAGCTCGCTTTCCCCGCCATCTCCCGGCAAAGCCCTGTACTCTCTTTCCAGTGTGCTGCCAAAATATTTCTGCCCGTTAAACCAAAGGCCTGTCAACTGTCTGCCATCGGAGGCCATGGTCATCTCTCCGATGGGGGAGCTGTATCCGCATGTGTATTCCATTTTCACTCTTCTCCTTCTCCGCAGGGGTCGGATTTCTCTTTATCTGCATTATAGCTTCTTTCCCTCCGACGCACAAGATAAATGGCCCGAATCCGCCCGGCAGCGGGAAGGATATAACCGAAAGCAAGGGGGACCATCGTGAGATGGAATCTGAAGGAAGTCGGATGTGGGAACAGACTAACCACCTCGATATTGTTTCGATATGTGATACTTGGTTTAAAATATCGAATTTTTTTGCGGAAATATATTGATTTATAAAAATATTTTTTCTATAATCATATATATAATTTCTTTATATAAAACCGTATTTCTACATGGTGAAAGGAGTGAGGATATGAATATTTCATTTGCTGATCGTGTAAAAGGATTGTCGGGATCTGCGGTGAGAAATAAGCTGTTTGATAATCCGGAATTGATATCTTTTGCTGCCGGTAAACCAGAAGGGGCATTATTTCCGGCGCAGGAACTGATTCCGGCAGTGGAACAGATTCTTTCTGTAGATTATGAGGAGGCCTTGCAGTACAGTGATACGGAAGGGATCAGGAGTTTACGGGAGATTATTGCCCACCAGAGGATGAAAGAGGCAGGAGTGAAAACCACTCTGGACAGAATCGCTTTGACATCAGGCTCCCAGGAAGGAATCGAGATATCTGCTAAAGTTTTCGTGAACCCCGGTGATGTGATAATCTGTGAAAATCCCAGCTATGTGGGCGCATATTCAGCGTTTCAGACGTATCATCCTGAATATGTGGGGGTCGGAATGGACGAAGACGGAATGCGGATGGATGAACTGGAAGAAGTGTTGAAGACACACCCCAATGCAAAAATGATCTATACAATTCCTGATTTCCAAAATCCAACAGGAATTGTCATGAGCGATGACAGAAGAAAACGACTTGCAGAACTTGCGGCGGCCTATCAAGTGCCTGTGATTGAGGACTGCCCCTATGGCGACCTCTATTATGATGGACACAGGCATCCGGCTGTGAAAAGTTTTGACAAGGAAGGCTGGGTAGTCATGCTGGGATCCTTTTCAAAAATCTTTTGTCCAGGCTTCCGAATCGGATGGGTGTGTGCAGAACCGGAAATACTGGAGAAGTATGTATTGTGTAAACAATCTTCCAGTCTGCAATGCAGCACCTTCGACGAGGAGATCACAGCTGCATATCTTCGGGAACATGATTTGAATGTACATATTGAAGAAATACGGAACATATACCGTGGAAGGCGCGACCAGATGTTGGCAAGCATCGTAAAATATTTCCCAAAAGATGTGAAGTATACAAGGCCTCAAGGAGGATTTTTCATCTGGCTGGAATTAAGAGAAGATATTGACGGATCCAAATTATTGATCGAGGCAGCGAAGGAAGCCAAGGTTGGTTTTGTACAGGGCGGCGGCTTCTTCACAGACCCTGGGCATGAAAATTATGTTCGTCTCAGCTATTCTTTTGTAAACGAACAGCAGATCGATGAGGGGATCCGCCGATTGGGAGAGGTCTTACGAAAGTATTATTGAAAGGTTTCAAAGTAGGAGAAGAGGTGTGGCATGATTCAATTAAAATTTTATGGTATTGGCGGTCAGGGGGTAGTCACGGCAGCAAAAATATTGTCAAAAGCAGTTTCTCTTTATGAAGATGAATATGCGATTACCGTGCCGTCATATGGACATGAGAGAAGAGGGGCTCCAGTGAATACAAGTATTATTGTGGATACACAGCCCGTGCTTTTGAATTCTTTTGTCTATGAACCGGATATCGTGATCGTTTTTGACCCTGGAATTATTGATAAGAAAGTGGATGTAGCCCAGGGAATCCATAAGGAAAGTATTCTGATTCTTAATAGCGGGAAAGAAGGTGTAGTGTCCAGATATCGGAGTCTTGGTTTTGGAAAAATCTATTATGCAGACGGCACAGCAATTGCCTTCAAGCATATTCGGCAAGTGATCCCAAATTGTTCCATGTTAGGAGCGGCGGCTGCAGCAGGGGTAGCCGGGATAGTTTCCATCGAAAAAGCAATTACAGAGACATTTGGAGAAAAGGCAGGTGTGAGGAATGCAGAATCAGCAAGAGAAACTTATGAGAAAACTCGGGAAATATAGTCTGCAAGGGCCAGTGGCATTCGTTTACTCCAGTGAAAACACAGGTTCCTGGAGATTAGAAAGACCTTTGGTGGACTTCGAGGTGTGTATCCAATGTGGAACCTGTGTCCGGTATTGCCCTGTCGGTATCGTCACTCTGGATAAGAGCAGGAGAGAATGTATTCAATTTGATTGGTATTACTGTAAAGGCTGCGGCATTTGTGCCAATGAATGTCCAAAACAGTGTATCACAATGGTTGAGGAAGGAGGGCAGGACGCATGAAAAAAGTAATGTTAGATGGAAACGAAGCTGCAGCGGAAGCTATGCGGATGGCAAGAACAAGCGTCATTGCCCTGTATCCTATTACACCCCAGTCTTCTATCTCTGAAAAGTTGGCTGAGTATGTGGACTTTGGACAGATGGATGCGAAATATATCCGGGTGGAATCAGAACATTCAGCGATGTCTGCAGTGACAGCGGCGGCGCTCACAGGTGTCAGGGCAGGTACAGCTACGGCTTCTCAGGGACTTGCCCTTATGACAGAAGTTTTGTCTATGACTTCCGGGTTAAGACTGCCGGTTGTCATGCCAGTGGTTAACCGGGGATTGGCGGCTCCGTGGACTTTACAGTGTGAACATGGGGATGCAATGACAGTACGGGATCTGGGATGGATGCAGTTCTACTGCCAGAATGTCCAGGAGATTTTCGACTTGATGATGATCGCCTATAAGACTGCAGAAGATAAACGGGTGCTGACTCCCGCTATGGTATGTCTGGATGGTTTTTTCCTCTCCCATTCTATGCAGAAATTGGAAGTCCCTTCCCAGGAAGAGATTGATGATTTCCTAGGACCTTATATTCCGAAGAATATGTGTCTGGATACGGAGGATCCTATGTTTTGCTGTGACCTGACCGGTCCGGAGGAGTTTACAGAGATGAGATATCAACAGAAGGCAGGTATGGATCAGGCAATTCAAGTTGTCCATGAGGCGATGGAGGAATACGAAGAAAGATTTGGGCACCACCTTAGCGAGATAGAGGAATATTATACAAAAGATGCTGAAGTGATTTTGGTCGCTTTGGGATCTATGTGTGGAACCGTAAAATATGTAGTGAATCAATTAAGAGCTGCTGGAGAAAAAGTAGGTTTGCTGAAAATTACAATGTTTCGGCCTTTCCCCGGAGAACTGATCAGGAAAGCTCTGGCTCATGTACCAGTGGTCGGGGTTTTTGATCGCAGCTCCTGTCTGGGAAATCAGCATGGTCCTCTCTGGAGCGAAGTGGCAGCAGCCCTCACCAGGACAGAGGTTGATGTAAGACATTATGTTGGCGGTCTGGGCGGAAGAGATGTTCCTGCTGTTATCGTCGAAAAAATGTTTCGAGAACTTCTTGCAATCCGGCGGGGAATGTCAGACAGCAACACGGAATGGATTGACGTAAAAAAAGACGCAATGAATATAAGGCAGGTGATGAAGTATGCTAGAGATTAGACACAAATCAGAAGGACTGGTCTCACATGGAGTCAGTGCTTGTGCGGGGTGTGGCATGGAAATCGTTTTGCGCAATGTGATGGAAGCGCTGGATCATGATGTGATTATAGTAATCCCACCGGGATGTTCTGCCTTGTTTTCAGGATTTGGGCCGAAGACAAATCTGAAAATTCCTGGATATCAGGGAAATCTGGAAAACACTGCCGCAAGTGCCTCTGGAATCCGAACGGCGTTGGATGCAAAGGGAAATACTCACACAACGGTGCTTTGCTTTGCCGGAGACGGTGCGACAGCAGATATAGGCCTTCAGGCGCTTTCAGGCGCTTTCGAAAGACAGGATCGGATCCTCTATATATGCTATGACAATGAGGCCTATATGAATACAGGAATACAGGGCAGCGGCTCTACTCCCTACATGGCTAGCACAACGACAACTCCTGGAGGGAAAAAGACCGGAAGAAAAGATTTGGCTCAGATTGCCATTGCCCATAATATTCCCTATGTCGCTACAGCGGCGGTACATAATCTGGCGGACTTAAAACGGAAGGTGCAAAAAGCAAGAAAAGCACAGGGCCCAGCGTTCCTGCATATATTTGCACCCTGTCCTACCGGATGGAGAAGCGCGCCTGGGAAAACGGTAGAAATTTCCAGGTTGGCTGAACAAACGGGGTGTTGGATTTTATATGAATATATCTGCGGCAAGGTGACTGTTAACAGCCAGATCAAGCAATTGAAGCCTGTAGAAAAATATCTGGAACTTCAGGGACGTTTTCGGCATTTGGATGCAGAACACCTGGAAGAATTGCAAAGATATACTGAAAAGAGCTATCAGATAACTATGAAAAGATTGGAACTTATGAGTCAGTAGTTTCAAAAAATATACGGATAGGATTTATAGGAGGAAGAAAGGTGTCCTATTACATACTGGTTATTAATTTTGGCTCAACGTCGACAAAAATAGCAGTATACAAAAATACGCAGGAGCTGTTTAAAGTTTCCGTTAGCCATTCTCCGAAAGAAATAGAACAATTTCATAGTCTTAAAGATCAGTTCGACTTTCGCCGACAAGTCGTCTTGAGAACAGTTAAAGATCAGGGATATGAGATGAATTCCTTTCATGCGATTGCTTCCAGAGGCGGCAACTGCAGACCAATCCCAAGTGGAATATATGAAATCAGTCAATCAATGCTTTTTGATATTAAAAGCGGAAAATATGGGACACATGCCACAGGAATTGGATGTGAGGTTGCCTATGAGATCGGAAGACAATATAGTATTCCGGCTTTGACCGCCGATCCCCCTGTAGCAGATGAATTTTGTGCTCTGGCAAGATTCTCCGGGAAGAAAGAATTGCCCAGATTTTCCAGTGGCCATATGTTGAATCAGAAACGAACGGCACGGATTGTAGCAGAACAAATGCACACCATTTATGAAAACATCAATATAATTGTAGTTCATTTGGGCGGAGGAATTTCTGTGGGAGCGCATCGAAAGGGAAAGCTGATCGATATGAATAATGCTCTGGACGGGGAAGGCCCCTTTTCTCCAGAACGTACCGGAACAATCCCTGTAGAGGAGGTGATAAATCTCTGCTTCAGCGGAAAATATACCAAGAAAGAAGCTTTGCGGTATTTCAAGGGACAGGGAGGACTTGTTTCCTATCTTGGGACAAACGATGGCGCAGAAGTGGAACGAAGAATTTCCCAGGGAGATGAATATGCATCTTTTGTTTTCCAGGCAATGGCCTATCAGATTTCCAAGGAAGTGGGGGGGGTGTATACCGTGCTGGAAGGTCAAGTAGATGCCATTGCTTTAACAGGCGGACTCGCCTATTCAAAATTTCTCACAGATGAAATCAAAAAGAGAGTGGGTTATCTGGCGAAGGTCTATCTGGTTCCCGGAGAGAACGAGATGATTGCCTTGGCAGAGAGTTCTCTTCGATATCTAACCGGGGAAGAAGAAGCAAAAAAATACGAGGAGGTGAGTGTGTGCTAAAAAGTTTGGATGAGATTATTACCAGTGTCCAAAGAGAGAATAAGAAGAAAATAGCCGTAGCCGCTGCAGCGGATGAAGAAATCATCAAAGTCCTGAAAGAAGCAGAAGCAATGAATCTGGCAGAGTTTATTCTTATTGGAAATGCATCTGAAATAAATAATCTGCTGCGAACAAAAAATGTAACTACAAGCGCAGAAATTATCGATGAACCGGATAATCAGAAAGGGGCGAATCTGGCGGTTGGCTTGGTGAGAGAGGGTTCTGCGCAGGCAGTGATGAAAGGGTTTTTACATACGAATGTTTTTATGAGAGCGGTTTTGGACAAAGTATATGGGCTAAACACAGGGAAATTGATCAGTCAGGTTTCTGTTATTGATAATCCGCAAAATACAGGTCTTCAACTGATCACAGATGGTGTGATTTCCATTGAACCGGATTTGGAAATTAAGAAAAAGATTCTGGAAAACGCAGTGGAGCTGGCTCATAAATTGGGATATGAATGTCCCAAAGTAGCCCTTTTATCGGCAGTGGAAGTGATCAACCCGGCTATGCAAGACACTGTGGATGCGGCAATTTTATGTAAAATGAATGATAGGGGGCAGATTAAAGGCTGTATCCTTGATGGTCCTCTTGCTATGGATAATGCACTGTCACTGGAAGCGGCAAAGCATAAGGGGATTAAAAGCCAAGTGGCTGGAGCGGCAGACATTTTACTGGTTCCTAATATTCAAACAGGGAATGTCCTGATCAAAGCGCTCACCTATTATGCTAAAAAAGAGATGGCATCAGCCATGATGGGGGCCAGTGCTCCGATAATTATGACATCAAGAACAGATTCCGTGAGAAACAAATTATTATCTATAGCACTTGCGGTTTATTTATCAATGTAAAAATGGAGGCGAGGTCAATATGCTAAGAAAAGTTGGAGTCATTGCAGGATCTCCGGTAGATACACAGATGGGCGTGGATGTACTGATCAAAAAAGGGCTAAAGGCAAGCGCATATCCTGCTGCAAAAGCGGCAAGGGAGCAAACAGAGTTCCAGATGCAGTCACAGGAAGTCAGAACCGAAAAGGTGCGTTCACTGATTTTACAAGCTTGCGCAGACGGAATGGAAGAAATCTTGATTTATTGCAATTCTCTTAGCTCTACGGTAGATATGGAAGGTTTATCAGGAGAATTGGGTGTAAAGATTGTAACGCCTCTTATGGCTTATACCTATTATGCAAAGGAGTATCAGATCATTTCTGTTTTGGCAGGAAATAATCAAGGATTAGCCGGAATCGAAAGGGCGATACTGGGTTCCAATCCTTCATGCACGGTAATTGGTGCAAGTCTATTGCCAATGGTGATAGAAGTTGAGGCGCAGACGCCGCCACAACAAATCATAGAAAAATTTGGGCTTTTGAATTTATTCCAATTTTTCAAACATGCCGGAGCACAGGCTTTTATCCTTGGATGTACACATTTTCCTTATATTCGGAATGCTTTGGAGAACAAGGTAACCATTCCCATTTTAGATCCATCGGATAAAATGTATGAGTTGTTGGTGGAATAATGAGACAGGGGCCTTTTCTCAGATATTTTTGTTCCTGTAAATGCATGCGGAAAAAGATTTATTGTAAACTTATTACACAAGGAGAAAGAATATGAATATAAAACGTGGTATTAATATCTATTTGTCACCAGGATTTGTTCTTATGTCTGTTATGATTGGCGGCGGATTTGCCACAGGAAGAGAGATCGTTCAGTATGGGGGACAATATGGAGCAAAAGGTTGGATTGTAGGCTTAACAATCGCTCTTACCTTTGCGGTAATCAATGTGGTTTCATTTGAAATCGCACGGAAATATAAAGTTTATGATTATAGAAGTCATTTGAAGATATATGCTGGCCCGTTTACATGGGTTTTTGATGTGATTTTTTTCGTGTTTTCTCTTCTGGTTATGTCAGTTATGGCATCAGCAACGGGAGATATTCTTCAAGAGACATTAAATCTTCCATATTATGTAGGAGTAATAATTATTATTGTTATTTCTGCTTTAGTAAGTTTCTTTGGTCAAGCATTGGTAGAGAAGTTCTCGGTGGGCGGTGCTGTAGCATTATATGTAGGATATATTATTTTTGCAATTTTAGCAATATATAACAGAACCGATAATATTGGACGGGTATTTGCAGAGGGAGATACCAGTTATATTTCCGGATCCGTTGGTGTATTATCTTTGATATGGGTAGGACTTCTATATGTAGGATTTAATGTTCAGCCTCTCACCACAGTATTTTTCATGTGTGACAGGTTCAAAAATCGTAAAGAAGCCATGATTTCCGGATTTATTGCGGGATTTATTATAATTATTCCCTGGGCGTTGACATACCTGGCGCTTATGGCATATTATCCAGATGAGAATGTTTTTGGTGCCGGAGTCCCTTGGCTAATTATGATGCAGAATGTTCATCCCGTTATAGTAATTGTATTTGGAATTATTGCCGGATGGACTTTGGTAGCAACGACGGTCGGTGTTATGAACGCACTGACTTCTCGCATTGACAAACAGTTGTCGGAGAATAATAAATCTCCACTCAAAGCCAGAACAAGAACTTTAATAACTCTGGCATATTTAGTGGGAGCTGTATTGATGTCAAGGTTTGGAATTATTGCTCTGGTTGATAAGGGATATTCTGCAATGGCCGTTGGAATGATTGTCTCATTTATTGCTCCGTTAGTGACAGTTGGTATTTATAAAGCTTTTAAAAAAAATAATGTATAGAAATAAATTTACACATAA
>CAZZBJ010000054.1:0-16116 GCA_964652805.1 uncultured Mordavella sp.
GGCGGCTGCGGACAACGCTGTGAACGGGCAGGCGTTTCCCTGCGACGTGGGACAGTTCAACGACGGCATTTTCGTGTATATTGCGGCCTTTGGACTGTTTACAGACGTCTCCTACCAGACCAATCAGACAGCCAAGAACGTACTGGGGCATCTGGCCTATGTGCTGGAGGGGACGAAGCGGCTCTTCAACATACCCTCCTACCGGATCAAGGTGACCCACGACGGAGAGGTGATCGAGGATGAGTTCATCTACGGCATGGTGACCAACTCCCGCTCTGTGGGAGGCTTCCGGCACATGGTGGGAAAGAACGTGTCCTTTGACGACGGCGTCTTTGAGGTGACGCTGATCAAGATGCCGAAAAATCCCATTGAGCTGCAGGAGATCATCACAGCGCTTCTGATGGAGCAGACCAACGGCAGGCACATGTACTCCTTCAAGAGCGGCCACCTGACCTTTGAGTCCCTGGAGGAAATCCCCTGGACGCTGGACGGGGAGTGCGGCGGGGACCACGATGTGGTGGAGATTCACAATCTCCGGAAGCAGCTCCAGATCATGGTGCCGGCCAAGTATATAGCCGAGCTGTCACAGGTCGGTCGGACGGCGGAGAAGCAGGCGGAAGAGAAAGGGGAGGAACTGTAGAGGTTCACCCCCCTTTCTTCCGGTCTCTTTTACGGCTGAAAAATTTTTTTGAAAAAAATAAAAAAATGCTTGCAATCTGTAGGGAAGTTTGATATTATAGTCAGGCAGCAAGCAACAAGGCTCCGTGGTCAAGAGGTCAAGACGCTAGCCTCTCACGCTGGAATCAGGGGTTCGATTCCCCTCGGAGTCACTGAAGATCTTTGATATGCAGTATCGAAGATCTTTTTTTTGTGTAGGTTTTTCCGCTTTGCCTGTCTGCTTTCACTGTACCTTGCGGCTTGCAGAATGTCCCTGGTTGAGCGGACATTATTATAGGAAATATATATAAATACATTGAGAATATCAATTTGCTTTTCCTCCGTTTGTCGGATAACATTATATAATGCAAAAGACAAATGTTTGTCAAAGGAGGATGAATATGAAAAGAAAAAGTAAAGCATTGTCATGTGCCGCGGCTCTGACGCTGAGTATGGCACTTCTGCTGACCGGATGCGGCAGTTCGGGTTCTTCTGGCGATGATACATCAGGCGAGGATGCGGAAGCGGTAAAAGATGAACTCCACATTGCCATTTCCGCAAATCCGCCGTCACTGGACCCGCAGTCTATCAATTCCAATATTGTTGGGGGGATCGGGATTCACGTGTATGAATCTTTATTCGCTATGAATGAAGAGTATGAGCCTACGCCTGTTCTGGCAGAGTCCTATGAAGTGAGCGATGACGGGATGGTCTATACCATCAAGCTTCGTCAGGGAGTGAAGTTCCATAACGGCGAGGAGATGACAGCGGATGATGTTGTCGCTTCTATGAACCGTTGGCTGGAAGTGTCTGCCAAGGCGAACACGCTGATCGGCGGTTCGACTTTTGAAAAGGTAGATGACTATACAGTAGATCTGAATGTAAATCAGGCGTCATCTGATATCATCATGATCCTGGCAAGCCCTATCCAGGCAGCGGCGATCTATCCGGCTGAGGTGGTAGAGAGTGCTACAGAGGAAGGAATCAGCGAGTATATCGGTACAGGCCCTTACCAGGTATCAGAGTGGAAGCAGGATCAGTATGTTAAGCTGGAGGCATATGAGGATTACCAGCCTTCTGAGGGTGAGTCCAGCGGACTTGCCGGCGAAAAAGAGGCAGCGACTCCCACTCTTTACTTTGATGTTGTGACAGATGCGTCCACACGTATTGCAGGCGTGCAGAGCGGTGAGTATGACATTGCAGAGGAAATCCCGCTGGATAATTATGAGGAGCTGTCCGAAGATACGAATCTGACATTGAATGTAGACAGAGGAGGAACGCTGAACCTTTTCCTGAATACAACCGAAGGCATTATGGCAAACCAGACATTCCGCCAGGCTGTACTGGCAGCGTTGAACTGTGATGATATTATGCTGGCGGCTTACGGAAACGCGGATCTGTATGAGATCAATGCGGGCTGGAGCGACCCGACAGATGCGCAGTGGGGAACAGACGCAGGAAGTGAGTATTATAACCAGCAGGATGCGGATAAGGCAGAAGAACTTCTGGATGAGGCCGGATATGATGGTGAAACAGTCGTTCTTGTGACGACTCAAGACTATCCGGAGATGTACAACGCAACTCTTGTTGTGCAGGAGCAATTAAAACAGGTTGGCATCAATGCGGAAGTGGAGACCTATGACTTCAGTACATTTATGGAGCACCGCGCTGACCCGAACCAGTTTGATATGTTTATTACAAGCAATACTTATAATATGCTGCCGATCCAGTTGTCTGTACTGGACAGCGGATGGGCCGGTCTGGATGCTTCGGAAGTGACGGAAGGCATCCAGGCGATCCGTTCAGCTGCATCTGATGAAGAAGCGGCTGATGCATGGGCGGACCTGCAGACATTCCTGTATGAGTACGGCGCTGCTACAGTGCTTGGACATTATACAGGTGTGATCGCTATGGACTCCGGCGTCCAGGGCTACGATTACCTTCGTTTCCCGATCTACTGGAGCGTTACTGCGTCTGAATAATTGATGAGCGAACAGATGAGATAAGAAAGCAGCGGAGTGCATGAGCAGTCCGCTGTTGTAATATGCGATCCTTTTGTGAGAGGAGTTAACTGACATGGTATCTTATGTTTTGAAACGGATTTTATCACTCATACCAGTGCTGTTTGTGGTCTCCTGCGTGATCTTTCTGGTGGTTTATATGATACCCGGGGGACCGGCCACGGCCCTTCTTGGAATGGAGGCAACGTCGGCTCAGATTGATGCCCTGAATGCGGAGCTGGGATTTGACAGGCCGTTTCTTGTGCAGTATGCGGACTGGTTGACCGGTGTGCTCCGGGGGGATTGGGGGACGTCCTATTTCCTTCACCAGTCAGTCACAGAGGCAATAGCAGAATATTTTCCGCCCACATTGAGCCTTGCTGTTTTGGCTCAGATCATTGCGCTAGTTCTGTCTATTCCTCTTGGCATTTTTGCGGCTTACCGAAGAGGCACGGCTCTGGATGTCACCTGTGTGACAGCGTCTCTTTTGGGAGCGGCTCTTCCGGGATTTCTCCTGAGTATGTTCCTTATGCTCTTTTTTGGCGTCTATCTGCACTGGTTCCCGGTGGCAGGATATGCGTCATTGGCGGAGGGACTCGGAGAACATCTGCGGTATCTCTTTTTGCCTGCCCTTTCCCTGGGAATCGTGCAGGCGGCCTACATCACAAGAATGACAAGATCGTCACTCCTGGAAGTTCTGTATAAAAATCATATACAGACGGCAAGGGCCAAGGGGCTTGGGGAGCGCAAGGTGGTCTTAAAGTACGGCCTCAAAAACGGTGCGCCTGTGATACTCACTGCGGTGGGGCAGTCTTTTGGAAGTCTGATCACGGGAACTATTGTGACGGAGACACTGTTTAACATTCCGGGACTTGGTATGCTGACGCTTACTTCCATTAACAGAAGAGATGTGTTTGTTATCCAGGGAGTGGTACTTTTTGTAACGCTCCTGTATGTCCTTGTTAATCTTGTCGTAGATATACTTTATGGATTTGTAGACCCGCGGCTGCAGCCGGGACGGAGATAGGAGGTTGAAAATGGTTTTTTTACGAAAAGATATTTCTGAAGTCAGCGAGTCTATCTTCCGGGAGCAGAGAGAACTGAGAAAAGAGAGACTCCTGGCCAGCCCGGCACTGCTCATCGGTCTGGCCGGATTTACCATTATCCTGCTCCTTGCCATTTTTGTCCCCATCCTTAATCCCGTTGATCCGGATGCCATGGAGGTGTCAAGCAGGCTGCAGGCGCCGAGCAGCGAGCACTGGTTTGGAACAGACGAGTTTGGCAGGGATCTGTTTATACGTGTCATGCACGGCGCGAGAGTTTCCCTGTGGGTGGGAGGCTGTGTTGCGGTGTTTTCCTGTGTGCTGGGAATCATCATTGGGATTTATGCGAGCTATTTTAAGGTGCTGGACCAGATCCTCATGCGGATCTGTGACGGCCTGATCGCCATTCCCGGCATTTTGCTGGCAATTGCCCTCATTGCGGCACTTGGTACATCCAGCTGGAATGTGATCGTGGCGCTTACCGTAGTGTACACGCCCAGTGTGGCCAGGACAGTCCGGGCCAGCGCTATGGTCATCAGGGAGCAGGCTTATGTAGAGGCTGCGAAAATGCAGGGGTTCAGCAATTTCCGTATCCTCTGGCGGATGATCCTGCCCGGAGTGATCTCGCCTTTGACAGTACAGGCATCGTTTATCTTTGCACAAGCGATCATCTCCGAGGCTTCCCTGAGCTTTCTGGGGGCGGGTATCCCGGCTCCCGCGGCCAGCTGGGGAAATATGCTTGAGGCCAGCAAGATGGTATTTTCACGGGCTCCATGGACGATGATCTGTCCGGGAGCAGCGGTCATCCTCTGCGTTCTGAGCCTGAATCTTCTGGGCGACGGGCTCAGGGATTTCCTTGATCCGAAAGTAAAGGGAGGCAGAAAAAAATGACGAATCGTACGATGGTTGATCAAGAACAGCCTATGCTGGAGATAAAAGATCTGAGAGTCCTGTTTCCGGTCCATAAGGACTGGCTGCCGGCGGTGGATGGTGTATCCCTGAAAGCTATGCCGGGAGAGATCATTGGCGTGGTGGGTGAGTCCGGCTCCGGAAAAAGTGTGATGTCGCAGTCCATACTCAGGCTGCGGGACCATGATTCGGCTGTGAAATACGAAGGAGAGATACTCTTTGAAGGAGAAGATCTGCTGAAGAAACCTCTTGGTGAGATGCGGAACGTCAGAGGAAACAGGATATCCATTATTTTCCAGGATCCGCTGAATTCCCTGAGTCCTGTCCATACAGTGGAAGGACAGCTGTCAGAGGTTTTGATCCTGCACAAAAATATGAGTAAATCCGAGGCTATAGATAAAAGTATCCAGATGCTAAAAATGACCGGCATTTCCGATCCCGAAGTCTGTATGAAAAAATATCCATTTGAACTTTCCGGAGGCATGCAGCAGAGGGTGATGATCGCTATGGCATTGTCCTGTGAACCCAGGCTGCTGATCGCAGATGAGCCGACCACTGCCCTGGATGTGACGATCCAGGAACAGATCCTGCATCTGATACGACAGCTTAATGAAAAGCTTGGAATGTCCGTGCTCTTTATCACACATGATATGGGAGCGGTGTCCCGTCTCTGTCACAGTATCAAGGTCATGTATCTGGGACAGGTGGTGGAGGACGCCAGGACGGAAGAGCTTTTTGCCAATCCCCTTCATCCTTATACAAAAGGGCTGCTGGCCTGTATTCCCCACCTTCGGGTAGACAAAGGAAGAGAATTGCCGACGATCCGGGGTTTCGTTCCATCGCTGTCAGCTATACCAAGAGGCTGTCATTTCTGTACCAGATGCGGTCAGGCTGACGACAGATGCAGAGAAATGCCGCCGCCGCTTGTGAAGATGGGAGAAGAACATTTTGTAAAATGTTGGAAATGCGGTTCGGAGAAAGCGGAAGGGGAGGTGAGCGTATGAGCGGACATCTGCTGGAGATCAGAGACTTAAAAAAAACATATCCTCTGCGCGGCGGAAGAAGCGGATTTTTTGGGCCGAAGAGGCATATGTGTGCGGTAGACGGCATCTCCTTCTATATTAATGAGGGTGAGACCTATGGTCTGGTAGGAGAATCCGGGTGCGGGAAGTCCACTACAGGAAGGGTCATTGTGGGACTGACCAGGGCAGACAGTGGAACTGTCACATATGAGGGGAAAGACATCGGAGGCATGAGCGAAAAGGAGTTCCGGCCTCTGAGAAATGAACTGCAGATGGTATTCCAGAATTCGCTGTCTGCGCTGAATCCCAGGAGGCGCGTTGGTGATATTTTGGATGAGATCCTTGCTGTGCACCAGGTGACAGACGGTGCTGTCAGACGGGAACGGGTGCTGGATACGCTGAGAAAGGTAGGACTGTCGGAGGAACACTATTTCCGTTTCCCGCACGAGCTGTCCGGGGGACAGGTGCAGAGGCTGGGCATTGCCAGTGCGCTTATCATCAGGCCAAAGCTGATCGTCTGTGATGAGCCGGTTTCCGCTCTGGATGTCTCCATTCAGGCACAGATATTGAATATGCTGGTGAAACTCCAAAGAGAACTTGACCTGAGTCTGCTTTTTATTTCCCACGATATCGGGGTGATCCGTTTTATCTCGGACCGGATAGGCGTGATGTATCTGGGAAGCCTGGTAGAAGAGACGGATACAGAAACGCTCTTTGCCAAGCCGCTCCATCCCTATACGAAAACGCTTTTTGCAGCCGTGCCGGATCCTTATATCAAAGGCGGAGAATTTCGGGGCCTGGAGGGGGAACAGCCGGTGCGTACGGAAGATTTTCCGGGGTGTGCGTTCCGCAGCCGATGCCCTTACGCCACGGAGACGTGTGAAAAGGAAAAACCGGAATTCAGAGAAGTGGAGCCGGGCCATCGGGCGGCCTGCCACTATATTGAAAAATAGAGATACGGACCAGGCAGTAATGGGAGAGGCCCGCAGACGTTCACAGTGTCTGCGGGCCTCTCATTGTATATCATAAAATGAGTAAAGAATGGAGCTTTTTTATACGGACTTAGCAATCTCCTTTGTGATCTTCAGGAACTTGTCGACGTCCTCTGTGCCATGGCAGTGGAGCGGCGATACGCGGATCGCTCCGGGAATACCCAGTGTGTCCACGATCCTTTTGGAGTACATGCTGCTTCTTACGCGCTCGAATACGGTGACGCCCCGCTTCATGTACTCGATCACACAGTCGTTGCAGTCCATGCCCCTGATGCCCATGGCGATGATCAGATCTTTGTATGTAAGGTCTTCCATATCTACGTAAACTTCCACATGCGGGATGTGGCGCAGTCCGGGAACCTCCGGAGTTCCCTCCAGCATCCGGTACAGAAGCGCCCTCTCCTGCATGTGGATGCGGTCCATGCCCTCCACAAAGAGCTCTCGCCTGTTCTGGCTGTGGATAAAGCGTTCGCCGATGGCGCACACATAATCGATGACAGCCATCATTGCGGCGAAGTTGCCGGGAGTGGGCGTACCCAGCGACCACACGTTGGCGTCTTTGAAGGTCAGCTTGTGGTGCATCATGGTAGCTACCCGGTCTGACACGTAGCCAAATCCGCAGCCCCTCACGCCAAAGAACTTGTAGGGTGCGATGTTGGCGGCGTCAACGCCCCAGTCCTCCACGTCGATGACAGCGTGAGGCGCGTGCTGCACCGTGTCAGTGATCACATAGCACTCCGGGCTGACTTCTTTTACTCTGCGCGCAATCTCCTTGATGTCCATGATGTTTCCGGAGATGTTGGACGCGGCCATGATGCTGACGAGACAGGTATTCTTGTCCACATATTTCATTACTTCATCTACGTCGATCCCGCCGGTAGTCTTGTTGGCCGGAACCTCCCGAAATTCTCTTCCTGTCTTCATGCAGGCGTACTCCACGGCGTCGTGTGCTGACGGGTGCTCCAGGCAGGATGTGACAGCGTTTGTTCCCCATTTTATATTACTTAAGATGACATCCACGGTCTGGAACATGACCTGGGAAGCGGACAGTTCTGTCACGAGTGCGCCGCTCCTGGCACCGAAGACAACCTCCAGTATCTCCTTTGTTCCTTCGGATACATAGTGAGCCAGCTTCTGACCTCTGGCATAGTTCCTCTCCGGGCAGTCCGGAAGCTGCTCTGCAGCCATTTTGGCCTCAATGGCTGCCTGCAGGCGGAGTGATCCGCCGGAATTCTCGAAGAAAAGACGAGGTCCGTAGAGCGGATCCGCATCAGCGTAACAGAACTGAGCTTTCAGGTGCTTCTGATAGTCTTCCGGGAATAAAATTCCATGTTTTGCGTTCATAGTATCTCCTCCTTTTCATCAGGATTTGGTCCCCTTTATTTGCTGCCATTATCATAACATGCACAAAAAAAATTGTGAAATGAATAATTTTGCTGTATAATATTGAAAAATTTTATATTTATCGGGCAAAAGGAGGGGAAGAACATGAACCTGGCTGAGATTGAGACGTTCCTGATGATCGTCAAGACAAAAAATATCACAAAGACGGCGGAAAACCTTTTCCTGTCGCAGCCTACCGTGAGCCACAGGCTGAAAGCCCTGGAGGAGGAGCTGAATGTAAAGCTCATTACAAGAAAGAAGGGATACAAGCAGATTGAGCTGACCACCCAGGGGGAGGAGTTCATTCCTATTGCGGAGAGGTGGGTCTCCATCTGGCAGGAGATGCAGCTTCTGAAGCACAGCCAGGACAGGCTGTACCTGACAGTGGGGTGTACGGACACCATGAACAGCGCCATTCTCTTTGATCTGTACAGGCAGATCTTAAAAGAGAGGGACCACGTGATGAACCTTCATATTAAAACGCACTACTCCTACGAGCTCTACGGGCTGCTGGAGAACCACGAGATCGACATCGGCTTTGTGTACCATCATCTCCATTTTAAAAATATCGTGACAGAGCCCGTCATGCAGGAGAAGATGTACATTCTCCAGTCAGAGAAGACGGCGGCCCGGCAAAGCGGGAACGCCATCCATACGGACGACCTGGATCCCCAGAAGGAGATTTTTGTGAGCTGGGAGGCCAACTATCAGATCTGGCACGATCAGACCATCAGCAAGGGGGCGTGGCCCAGGATCCAGGTGGACACCTTTGAACTTCTGTTCCACCTGCTGGCAGACGAGACGCTGTGGGCCATTGTGCCCATCTCCGTGGCGGAGAGGATCACCAGCCTGCGGCCGGTCTGCATCAGCGAGATCGCCAACAGCCTTCAGCCCCCGGAGAGGATCACCTACAAGATCAAGCACAAGTATCCGAACGAGGCCACACTGAAGGCTGTGCAGGTCTTTGAGGAGAAGATCAATGCCTATCTGCGGACAAAGGACTGGGGTTACGTGGGGGAATAGAGAGTTAAATATAGAAAAAGTTAATATATTCCACAAAAATAATTTATTTTATGAAAGAAAACCCGTGTGCTATACTGTAAATAATTAATAAAGAAAGACGAAAATTGAACGAAAAATTAAGATAATTTACCGAAAGAAAGTGATTCGAAAACAAACGAAAGGAGTGAAGGAGATGGAGGCTAAATTTCTGATGGGCGGCGACAGATCCGTGTACGTTCAGCTCGGCGATGAGATCAGTCTGGATGTTAATCAGAAGGTGCGCGGCCTGATGCATAATCTGGAGGCGAACCCCATTGAGGGAGTTGTTGAGATGGTGCCTACCTATGCGGCGCTGCTCATTCACTACAGACCCGAGAAGATCCTCTGCGGCCAGCTTGTGGAGGAGGTAAAGAAGCGCATGGAAGACACAGGGAAGGCGGACGAGGCGTCCCAGATCGTAAAGGTGCTGCCTGTCTGCTACGACAAGGAGTTTGCGCTGGATCTGGAGGACTGCGCCAAATTTGAGCATGTTTCTGTGGAGGAATTTATCCGGATGCACGCAGAGCACGAGTATTACGTGTACATGCTGGGATTTGCGCCGGGACATGCCTACATGGCCAGGTTCGAGGAGCCCTTCCACTTTATGAGAAGAGAATCGCCGCGTGTGAAGATCAGCGGCGGTTCTATTGTGGCGGGTGAAAATCTGTCCAACCTGATCCCCTTTGACCAGCCCTGCGGTTGGAACGTGGTGGCAGCCACACCCCTGAAGATCTGTGACTACACAAAGGAGGACCCCTTCCTGGCCCGTGCGGGAGACTGGGTGAAATACCAGCCTGTCAGCAGGAAGGAGTACGACCAGATCAAGGCGGATGTGGAAAGAGGAACCTATAAAGTGGAAACATATGCGAAAAAGGCGGTGAAATAGAAAATGGGAATTGTTGTTGAAAATCCAGGAATACAGACGACCGTACAGGACGAGGGCCGTTTCGGATATCAGCAGTACGGCGTGTCGCCGGCAGGGCCTATGGATACAAAGTCCTTTTTTCTTGCCAATATCTTAGTGGGAAACAAGAGAGGGGAGAGCGCCCTTGAGATGACCTTTATGGGGCCTGCGTTAACGTTTGAGAAAGACAATATCATAGCGGTGACGGGCGCCAACGTGTCCCCTACGGTGAATGGTGAGCCCATCCCCATGTACCAGGCAGTGCCGGTCCACAGGGGAGACACCGTCGCTTTCGGCGTGGCTGCCGGCGGGGCGAGAGCCTACATAGCCTTTGCGGGGGGACTGGACGTCCCGGTGGTGATGGGAAGCAAGGCCACCCTGATGAGAAACAAGATCGGAGGCGTGGAGGGACGCAAGCTGGAAAAGGGCGATGCCATCGGCTTTGTGAACCCGAAGATAAGCCTGCCGAAGATGGAGCTGCGAAAGCTGGAGCCGGAGAAATTCCCCCAGAAGGATGTCACTTTGCGGGTGGTGACAGGTCCCCAGGACACCGCCTTCTCAGAGGAGGAGGTGCGCAAGTTCTTCTGGTACAGCGCCACCATCACCAACGAATTTGACAGGATGGGATGCAGGCTGGAGCGGGAAGAGCCGCTTCACCACATCACGGACGGAAACACCATCACGGACGGTATTGCCTTCGGTTCCATCCAGGTGCCCACCAACGGGCAGCCTATCATCATGCTGGCGGACCGGCAGACGACCGGAGGATACACAAAGATCGGAACCGTCATCTCCGTGGATCTTCCCGGGCTGGCCCAGAGCATGCCGGGATACAGGGTACATTTTGTGCGAGTAGGCATCCAGCTGGCTCAGGAACTGTACCTGCGTCAGTTAAAGGAGCTGAAGAACCTGGAGAGATATCTGGGACAGAGGAGCTGACGGACCCTGCCGCTGCCAGGCGGCGGACACACAAAAGAGGAAATGAGAAATGAAGTTTGAAAAGATCATGACTCTGCTCCACGAGGTGGACAGGACAGGCGTGACAGAATTTGAGATACAGGACGGAGACTTCCGTCTCTCCATCAGGAAGACGGCGGTGGCTGGAGATGGTGAGAAGACCTGCCAGGCAGCCCCTGCGGCTGTGAGTGCGCAGGGGTTGCCTGGGGAGCAGGAGGAGGTGTCCATCCGGGAAGGAACCATTATCCGCTCTCCTCTCGTAGGCATCTTCCACTCCTCCGACAGCCAGAGCACAGAGCCCCTTGTGACAGTGGGCAGCAGAGTCGAGCAGGGACAGGTTATGGGAGCCATCGAGGCAATGAAGATGATGAATGAAGTGGTGGCAGGATGCGACGGGATCGTGTCCGAGATCCTTGTGAAGGACGGAGACTTGGTGGAGTATGCGCAGCCGCTCTTCATCATTGAAGGATAGGGAGCAGGAGAAAGATGTTTCGAAAAATACTGATTGCAAACAGGGGTGAGATCGCCGTGCGCGTCATCCGGGCCTGCCGGGAGATGGGCATCCGCACCGTGGCGGTGTACTCTGAGGCAGACGAGGACGCCATGCACGTGAGACTGGCGGACGAGGCGGTTTGTATCGGACCGGCGGCGCCCTCGGCCAGCTATCTGGACATGGACCGGCTCATCAGCACGGCTCTGGCCGCAAAGGCGGAGGCCATCCATCCGGGATTTGGCTTTCTCTCTGAGAACGCGGCTTTTGCGGACAAATGTCAGGAATACGGCATTGCGTTTATCGGACCCTCCGGTGAACTGATCGACAAGATGGGAAATAAATCCGAGGCCAAGCACACCATGAAGGAGGCGGGCATCCCGGTGGTGCCGGGTACCGACAGTCCGGTGTACGAAGAGGCAGAGGCCCTGGAGGCGGCAAAGATCATTGGCTTTCCGGTCATGATAAAAGCCTCTGCGGGGGGCGGCGGCAAGGGCATGCGCCTTGCCTGGAACAGCCAGGAATTCCCGGGACTCTTCCGTGCGGCAAAGCAGGAGGCGGTAAACGCCTTCGGGGACGGCAGCATGTACCTGGAGCGGTACGTACAGTCTCCCCGCCACATTGAAGTCCAGATCATGGCCGACAAATTCGGCAATGTGGTCCACCTGGGAGAGAGGGACTGCTCGGTGCAGAGAAGGCACCAGAAGATGATAGAGGAGTCACCTTGCGTATCCATCTCCCCGGAGACGAGGGAGAGAATCTGTGCCGCAGCCGTGCAGGCGGCAAAGGCTGTGGGTTATGAGAATGCGGGGACCATCGAGTTTCTTCTGGATCAGTCCGGGGAGTTCTTCTTCATGGAGATGAACACAAGGATCCAGGTGGAGCACCCGGTCAGTGAGCTGGTATCCGGCGTGGACCTGATAAGGGAGCAGATCCATGTGGCAGCAGGCTTTCCGCTGAGCGTAAAGCAGGAGGATATCCTGTTTCGGGGACACGCCCTGGAGTGCCGCATCAACGCGGAGGACCCCATGCATAATTTCATGCCCTGCCCGGGGACGGTAGAGGAGCTCTACCTGCCGGGAGGAAACGGGGTGCGGATGGATACGGCCATTTACCCCGGCTACACCATACCGCCCTACTATGATTCCATGATCGTCAAGATCATCGCCTGCGACAGGGACAGGATGAGCGCCATCCGGAAGATGATCAGTGTTCTGGGAGAGTTAAGGATAAAAGGCGTGACCACCAATCTGGATTTCCTCTACGATGTCCTCAACCATCCGGATTTCCAGAGCAGTATGTTCAGTACAGACTTCATAGAAAGACACTATGAGCTGTAGGATATAGAGTCACTATCAACAAGAGGCCGAATATCGGGCCGGCAGAGTATCAAGACAAGAAAGGAAGGAATGAGTATGAAGATCGTAGTATTAGACGGCTACACATTAAATCCGGGAGACATTTCCTGGGAGGGGATGGAAGCGTTAGGTGAGCTGACAGTCTATGACAGGACAAAGGCTGAGGACGTGGCAGAGCGCATCGGCGACGCGGAGGTTGTCTACACAAACAAGACTCCCATCACAAAGGAGACCCTGGACGCCTGCCCCGGTGTGAAATTTATCGGCGTGCTGGCTACCGGCTACAACATTGTGGACACAGCTGCAGCCAAGGAAAAGGGAATTCCGGTATCCAATATCCCTACATACGGGACAGCGGCTGTATCTCAGTTCGCCATCGGACTTCTCCTGGAGCTTTGCCACCACATCGGAGAGCACTCTGACGCGGTAAAGGATGGCGAGTGGACAAGCAATCCGGACTGGTGCTTCTGGAAATATCCCCTCGTGGAGCTGGACGGCAAGACAATGGGGATCATCGGATTTGGCCGTATCGGGCAGGACACAGGAAAGATCGCCCAGGCTCTCGGCATGAAGGTGCTGGCATATGACTCCTTCCCCAAAAAAGAGCTGGAGAGTGATACCTGCCACTATACGGATCTGGACACACTGCTTAAAGAGTCCGACGTGATCGCGCTTCACTGCCCGCTCTTCCCGGACACAGAAGGCATTATCAATAAAGACACTATCGCAAAGATGAAGGACGGCGTTATGATCATCAACAACTCCAGAGGTCCGCTTGTTGTGGAGCAGGATTTACGGGACGCCCTTGACAGCGGAAAGGTGGCAGGAGCTGCCGTGGACGTTGTGTCCACAGAGCCCATCCAGATGGACAACCCGCTGATCGGAGCAAAGAACGTGATCATCACCCCCCATATTTCCTGGGCTCCCAGGGAGTCAAGACAAAGGCTGATGGACATCGCGGTTGACAACCTGAAATGTTACGTGGATGGTAAACCGCAGAATGTCGTAAATGCATAAATAGCTTCAAGAAAGATGCATAACACAGCAAAAAAACAAGAAAGGATGGATAAGACTATGTATCAGGTGGACTTGAACAGCGACATGGGTGAGAGCTTCGGCGCTTATAAATTAGGCGGCGATGAAGAGATCATCAAGTATGTGACAACAGCAAACGTAGCCTGCGGATGGCATGCGGGAGACCCTATGGTAATGGACAAGACAGTCCGCATGGCAAAAGAGCAGGGCGTTATGGTAGGCGCTCATCCAGGCTATCCCGATCTGATGGGCTTCGGACGCCGGAAAATGGTCCTGGCTCCCGCCGAGATCAAGAACTATGTGAAATACCAGATCGGCGCTCTCTTTGCTTTCACACAGAGCTACGGCATGAAGCTGCAGCATGTGGCTCCCCACGGCGCCATGGGAAATCAGTGCCAGTATGATGAGGAAGTCTCCACAGCGATCGTGGACGCCATCTGCGAAGTGGACAAGGATCTCATCGTTTACTACTGCGCAGGCGCCATCTTAGGACAGATCGCTGAGAGCAGAGGGCTTCGCACAGCCTCCGAGATCTTCGCAGACAGGGCTTACATGGATGACCTCTCCCTTGTTCCGAGAAAGATGGAGGGTTCCATGATCACAGACGAGAACATCGCCATCGACAGATGCGTGCGCATGATCAAGGAAGGCAAGGTTACATCTATTAACGGAAAAGAGCTGGACATTAAGGGGGACACGCTCTGCGTACACGGCGACGGGCCCAAGGCTCTGGCCTTTGTTCAGAAGATCCGTGAAAGATTTGCACAAGAGGGGATTGAGATCAAACATCTGTAATAAAAGTATTATAAAGGAGTGAAGAACAAATGAGCAATACACAGAAAAAGGAAAAAATGACCGTTGTTAAAAAGATGATCATCGCTTTGATCGGGGGACTTGTAGTCGGACTGATCTTTATGTTTATCCGCAGCTCCATGCTGGACTCCGGAAATGAGGGTACATGGGACATCATCAACAAGATCCTCTTCCAGGATATCACGGCAGATGACGGAACCGGGGCGCTTGGTCTGTTCTACATCATCGGACAGCTCTTTATGAGAGGCCTGCAGGCAGCGATTGTACCTCTGGTACTCTGCTCCCTGAGTCTTGCCATGTGCAGCATCTCCAGCTCCTCCAAGCTGGGAAGGATCGCAGGACGCACCGTCCTTGGCTTTGTTTGCTTCTACGTTGTGGGCGCCTTCTTCGGAGGCATTGTGGCTTACGCTATGAAGACAGCGGGACTTTTCGATGTAACGCTGCCTGCCGAGGCAGTCACAGACGCGGCTACCATCGACCAGTTTAACCCGCTGGCGACCATCGTGACAGCCGTTCCGTCCAACATCATCGAGTCCATGAGCAGCAATAACAGCATCCTGGCAGTCGTAGTAGTGGCCCTCGTCATCGGCCTTTGCATGAACGTGCTGGGTGAGAAGACAGATCCCCTGAAGCATGTACTGGAGGCGGGAAGCGAGGTCATCAACTTCTACCTGACCTTCCTTATTGACAAGGTGGGCCCTGTGGCCATCTTCTGTCTGGTGTCCCGCACCTTCGCTATCTACGGCGCTGAGTACCTGGCACCGGCGGCGGCCTACATCGTGGGCGCTATGCTCACCCTGTTCATCCTGGTTGTGACCATCTACCCCATCGGTATCTGGCTTACTACAAGACTGAACCCCTTCAAGTTCATCAAGAAGATCGCCAAGGTAGGCGTGTTCGGCTTTTCCGTAAACTCCTCCGCGGCGACTCTGCCTCTGAACACAAGGACAAACCTGGATGAGCTGGGATGCAGCCACGAGATCACCAGCTTCGTTCTGCCGACAGGTATGACCATCAACATGAACGGTACGACAGTTATGCACATGTTCGCAGTGACCTTTATCGCCACAAGTTCGGGCATTGACGTGACACCGTCCAACTTGGTTGTTGTGGCCTTCCTCTCCATCTGCGCGGCTATGGGCTGCCCGGCTATCCCGATCGCAGGAACCACACTGATCGTGACCATCCTTTCCGGTATGGGCTGGACCTCCGATCTGTGCATGATTGCTTACGCCCTTGTCGTAGCGATCAACCGTCCTGTTGAGATGGCTCTTCTGCCTCTGAACGTGATCGGCGACGCTGCCACAAACGTCATCGTAAACGCCAAGGAGAAGGAGCTCGATCTGGACGTATATAACAGCTAAAGCTGCTGTTTATCAGACAACAACATACATCACATATGACATATTGATCCCGGGGTCCTTGGCGCCCCGGGACTCTTTGCGTACCGGGAAGGCTGTGTGAAAAAAGATTGTCATTTTTATGTGATTGAGCTATAATAAAAAAAGTGAA
>CAZZBJ010000055.1:0-6090 GCA_964652805.1 uncultured Mordavella sp.
CCGCGCTTCTTGCGGCGTGTACGGCCTCCTTCATAAAGCGCTCTTGAGAGTTCACTCTGTGCTCTGTGATGGGCTTTTTCTTGTAGGTGCCGTCGCTCTGCAGCACCCGGGCCTTTACATGGTCCTCCAGCATCACGTCCACATAGTAGCTGATCTGGCGCCGCACGGTGTCGTCCAGCACCGGGCAGGCCACCTCCACTCGCTTCTCCGTGTTGCGGGTCATCATGTCGGCAGAGCCTATGTATATCTTCTGGTCCGCCCCTGTGCCAAAGCAGAAGATCCTGGGATGCTCCAGATATCTTCCCACAATGCTTGTTACAGTCAGATTGTCCGTGTAGCCCGGAACGCCCGGGAGGATGCAGCAGATGCCCCGGACGATGAGGTCGATCTTCACGCCGGCCTGGGACGCCTCCGCCACCTTGGCGATGAAATCCACATCTGTCAGAGAATTCATCTTCATGATGATGCGTCCCCTGGACCCTTTCCTTATCTCCTCGTCCATGAGCTGCAGCACCTTTGGCTTGAGGGAGGTTGGCGACACGATCAGGTGCCGGTAGATGCCGTCCAGATTGCCGATGGACATATTCTGGAAGAAGAGGGCCGCATCCTCGCCGATCTCCCGGTTGGCTGTCATCAGCGACAGGTCCGTGTACTGAACCGCTGTCTTCTCATTGTAATTTCCCGTTCCGATCTGGGTGATATACTGTATCTCGTTTCTCTGGCGGTAGGTGATCAGGCAGACCTTGGAGTGTACCTTGTAGCCCTCAAACCCGTAGAGGACGCGGCATCCCGCCTCCTCAAGCCGCTCGGACCAGTCGATGTTGTTCTGCTCGTCAAACCGGGCCCGCAGCTCGATGAGCACCGTCACCTCCTTGATGAGCTGAAGGAAGGGCTCCATGCTCTCGTAGAGGTAGAAAAGCAGGATGTCCTGCTTCCGTATCTGCCGCATCATGCTCCCCTCCTCCACCTGGCGCCCAGGCTGCGGGGAGAAGGGATGGTAGATGAGGGACCGCTTCATGGAGTCCGGCAGGTTGCCGCTGATGGCAAACATGTAGTCCAGCTTCATGGGCATCTTTGTGCGAAAAATCTGTTTTCTAGTGATATTGAATTTCTCGCAGAAATATTTCTCCATATCAGGCTGCAGCTTTTCCGCAATCTCCAGACGGACTACAGCCATACGGCGGCGCTTGTGGAGAGTCTGCTTCATCAGATAGCGAAGGTCGTCCGTTACCTCCAGGGACTCGTCATCCGGCGCGATATCCGCGTTTCTTGTGACGCAGATATAGTTTCTCTCGGACACTTCATAGCGGCCAAACACCAGCTCCAGGTGCTCCATGATGACCTTCTCCATCCGGATATAGCGGATGTCATGTCCCGGCAGATAGAGGATGTCAGACACAAAGTTGGGCACCGGCACGATCCCCATCATGCCGCGGCCGCCCTTCTTCAGCATGGCCGTCACATAGAGCTCCTTGTTGAGAAGGTGGGGAAAGGGATGGCCCGCATCCACGATCTGGGGTGAGAGGATGGGGAGCCACTGCCTCGTAAATCTTATCCAGCTGCTGAGCCGGCGTCATGCCGGACCTGGCATCCACTGTCTTCGGGTCTGTGGCTGCCATGTCAAAAAGGCTTCCCACCCGGATCATGAAAAATTCATCCAGGTTGCTGGTAAAGATGGCCACGAACTTCATCCTCTCCATCAGCGGCACGGACGGATCCTGGGCCTCCTCCAGCACCCGCTGGTTGAACTTCAGCCAGGACAGCTCCCTGTTCTGGGTATATTTTAAAATATCCTTCTTCATTCTCTTCCCCTCTCCACCACGGCCAGGATGCTCCTGTTGCCCCAGAAGTCCTCCCTCTCCAGAGAGAGGCTGCCCTCCAGGACAATCCCTATATACTCCATCTTTTCCCCCTGTCTGAAGAGGATTTCCCCTTTTTCGACGCTCTCCTCTCTCGCCGACAGACAGGGAAGGATCGCTTCCAGATCCTCCGGGCCGATGCCGTCAAAAAAGGGGATGGTGGCGAGCATATCGTAATATTTCTTCATTTCGCCTCTTTTCTGTTGCATTTGCAACTGACTATTTTGTTCTATTATACTATACTGCTGGTGTAAAGCAAGGGTATATACTTTTTATTCAAGGAGGACTATATATGATACGAAGGATCTTTCACATTGACGAAGAGAAATGCAACGGCTGCGGCGGCATCCAGCATGCGGCAACAGAAGCGCTGAAGGCCAGCGGAAAATTCATCCCCTGGCAGGTAGTGACCATCTCCACAGACAGCCGGATACTGGAGTAAGATAAAACGCCCTCCCTGCGGCAAGGCTCAACACCTGCCGCAGGGAGGGCATTTCCCTATTTCCCGGCAGCTGCCTTCTCGGCCAGCTCTCTGGCCTCTCTTGTCAGCTGCTGTATCCTGTCAAACTGTCCTTCGGCGATCATTTTTTCTTTGACCATCCAGGTTCCGCCGCAGGCGATCACCTTTTCAAACCGGAGATATTCTCCCACATTGTCGGTCCCTATCCCGCCTGTGGGCATGAACTCCATCATAGAATAGGGGGCAGCCAGTGCTTTAATGGCTTTCAGTCCTCCGTTCGCCTCTGCGGGGAAAAATTTCACCACCCGCAGCCCAAGCTCCAGCGCTTTTTCAATCTCGCTGGCTGTAGCCACGCCGGGAAATACCGGAATTCCCTTCTCCTGACAGCAGGTCACTGTCCTGGGATTCAATCCAGGGCTCACGATAAACTCCGCTCCTGCTTCCAATGCCTCATCCACCTGGGCGGCAGTCAGCACAGTGCCTGCTCCCACGGTCATCTCAGGAAACGCCTCCTTCATCCTTCGGATTGAGGCAGCGGCCGCTCCTGTCCGGAAGGTCACCTCCGCACAGGGCAATCCCCCTTTTGTGAGTGCTTCCGCCAGAGGTACTGCGTCCTTCTCATTTTCTATCTTTACGACAGGTACGATGCCCAGCTGCCTAAACACAGCTTCAATGTCCTTTTTCATATATTTTGCTCCTTCCTCTTTTACCAGTGCGCCCTTGTAGCAGTTTCGTTCTCCGTGTGATCTCTGTAGCTTATGAGCAGACAAAGAGCATCCAGCGTAATATGGAGGCACTGGTCAAACAGAGAACTCAACAGCTGGACCGACCCTCTGCTGCTGCCTGCGTCCCCCTTGACAGTGCCCGGAATAACAAGGATACTCTGAGCTGTCTCCGCCAGCGGTGACTCTGGTTTGCTTGTGACTGCAATCACTGTGCAGCCTGTCCCGGCCGCTTTTACCGCGTCGCTGACTACCCCTGCGCTTTTACCGGAGCCGGACACTCCAATAAAGACATCTCCCGCCTCCATGGCCGGCGTAATCGTCTCGCCGACAAAATATACCGTATATCCAAGATGCATAAGTCTCATAGCAAACCCTCTCGCAGAGAAGCCGGAACGCCCCTCGCCCGCCACAAACACGCGTCTGGATCTATCCAGCCTGGACATGACGTCCTGCATCTCCTCCTCCTTCACCTTGTCAAGCACATCCTCTATCTCATCTGCAATGGTGCGCAGTACATCCATCATTTCTGTTCCCTCCTTATAGCTTCGGAAAATGCCTTTGTGGCTTCCGTAATGTTCTCTGCCCTGCTGATGGCTCCTCCCACGATCACAACATCCACGCCGGCCTTCTTCATCACATCAATACTGTTCAGCGTCACACCACCTGCCACAGAAATCTTTTCAATTCCCTCCATCTGGCTGCACATGTGGTGGACCAGCTCTTCCAGTCCCTCCCCTTTATTGTCAGACGGAAGGTGAACGCCAAAGATGGCCTCAGGAAATTCCTTCTTCAAAATCTGCAGCTTCTCATCAGACACTTCCAGAAGATCGATCATGTACTCCTTTCCGTATTCTCCGGCCACCTCCCGGCATGCCCGCAGAGTAGGAAGTGATGAAAATCCCATCACTGTCGGAATGTCACTGCCGCACTCGTATGCTTTCCTGAATTCATAGGCCCCCTCATCGCAGGTCTTGAGGTCCGCCAGGATGCACTGATCCGGGTATCTCTCTTTCAGGATCTTTACACTTCCCTCAAGCCCGAAGTCCTTGATGAGGGATGTACCTACTTCTATAATATCCGCATATCCGGCCGTGAGCCCGATGATCTCGTCAGCCCGCTCCAGTGATACGCGGTCAACTGCTACCTGAAGACGCATTATCTCCCCTCCTTCATATAAGCATCCAGCTCCTCTTTTGTGGGGAGTCCCTCGTTGTCGCTGGGAACCGAGACCTGAATAGCGCCGATGGCATTGCCCCGGTCCACCATCTCCTCCAGCGATTTTCCTTCCAGATAAGCGCTGAGCACACCCACTGCAAATCCGTCTCCCGCACCTACGGTGTCTACCACATGCTCTACTTTATACCCCTGGAAAAATCCTTTTTTCTCCTCTGCGTCCACGTAGGCGCCTCTGGCGCCCGCCTTTACAATGACAGTCCTGGCGCCTCTTTCTCTGTAAAATACTCCTATTTCCTCGGGGTTTTCACTTCCCATCAGAATTTTTCCCTCGCCGGTTCCTGGAAGGACGATATCCGCTCTGGAAGCTATATCATTGATGGTTTTGATCATCTCTTCTATGCTTCTCCAGAGTGTGGGACGAAGATTTGGATCAAAGCTTACCAGCATCCCTTTCTCCCTGGCCCTCTCGATGAGGCGGTACGTGGCCTGTCTGCAGCTGTCAGACAGGGCAGGCGGGATACCTGTAATATGGAGCACTCTGGCTCCATCCAGGTTCACCTTCTCCACATCCTCCACAGACAGATGGGAAGCCGCACTGTTCCTGCGGTAGTAGAAAACCTCCGGGTCTCCCTTTTCCACTTTTCCTTTCAGCTGGTAGCCTGTAAAATGATCCGAATCCTTGGTGATCTGCGTATCCAGGCCCTCCTCCTTCAATTTCTTCTCGATATAGGTTCCAAAAGGATCTGTCCCCAGCTTTGTCACATAGGAGACCGTGTGCTCCAGTCTCTTCAGGCCAATGGCAACGTTGACCTCCGCCCCTGCAAGCATCCTTGTAAACTCCTCCACCTCATGGAGAGCTCCGGTCGTCTTTGCCACAAACATGACCATAGGTTCACCAAATAAAATTACTTCTGACATTCTCCATCCTTTCCGTCAGGACTTCTGACCCGTCTATGAGGTCTCCCTGATTACTAGCTCCGGCAGCACCACCAGCGTTGCAAGCTCTTTTTTCCGGGAGAGCACATCCAGGAGAAGCTGCACCGTCAGTTCGCTCAACACCTCTCCCTTGTTGTTCACAGTGGTCAACCCGGGACTGCACACATAGGAATACTCCGAGTTGTTGCATCCTGTCAGCGACATCTCCTCCGGAATACGGACACCCATTTTCTTCCATGCGTTCATGGCCCCCACTGCAGTCAGATCTTCTCCGAACACAGCGCCGTCATAGCCCTTCTGCAAAAGGAGCTCAGCAACCTTCGCTCCGCCCTCCAGTCCATAGGGAGTCCGGTACACATTCTCCTCCGGATGCCCGAAGCCCAGCCTTTTCATCTCTTTTAAATATCCTTCTTTTTTTCGTTCTGCCGCATCCGTATACTTGTCGATCACAAAAGCGATCTTTCTGCGGCCTTTCCCGTACAAATGTCTTGTTGCCAGTTCCATCCCGTACGCCTCATCCACCAGCACAGAGTAAATGTTCTCCCTGTCAATCTTTCCGTTGGCCATCACAATAGGGATACCGCTCAGAAGTCCCAGGGAATGTTCATCGCAGAGTCTGTTGAAAATGGACCCCACGAGAATAATCCCGTCCAGTTTCCGCTTGGACAGCATTTCCAGATATTTCTGGCAGTCCTTCTCATCTTCTCCCGTGTTGCACACAAGGACCATATAGCCAAGCTTGGACAGCTTCTGTTCCATAATATAGGAAGTCATGGCATAGTGGGGAACACGCACATCCACGACCACGATGGCCACCGTCTTCATGGAACCCGACACAAGTCCTCTGGCTATCTCGCTTGGCTGATATTCATTCTTGTCAAGCACTGCCTGTATCTTTCTCATTTCCCTCCCTCTTTCTCCTTTTGGCAGCATA
>CAZZBJ010000055.1:6100-16084 GCA_964652805.1 uncultured Mordavella sp.
TCTTCTCACTCACATATCCTTTATTATTGATGACCCTGGACACAGTGGTGATGGACACCCCTGCTTCCCTGGCTATATCATATATGTTCATAGTTCATCCTCCATCTATACTCTGGTATCCTTATATTACAACAGATGGAGGAGAATTTTCAATGTTACAGTTCCACCTTTACCTTGACAACGATCTTTTTCACCTGGCAGGGCGCCTCCCCGATGCATCTGGGCTGATGACCGTCCTCCGGGGAGACCACGGCAAAATCCCCTTTCTTCAGATGGACTCTTCCATACGTCCTCGGAGGAAGATAAAATTCCAGATCCCGCTCCTCGTCATACCCGGTATCTTTCTCCAGCTCTTTCAGTGGAATATAGCCGAAATACTCCTCCCCCTCAGCCATATACTGTATATCAAAATATTTCCTGTGGGACTCAAACCTGCAGTCTGCCTCCGGCTTTGTCTCGTATTCCTGCACCTCAGCAAAAATATCCTCACCGTCAATCTCAATCCTTCCCGGCCGGACCCCGGTAAAATCGGTCTCTTTTAGGAACCGGAACGCCCTTTTAAATTTATCCGCAAGGTAATCGTATTTTTCTACCAGTTCTATCTCTGTTGTCAGCATGATATCTCCTCTCTTTCTCTGACGCCTGCCGCCTCCATGATCTCCTCATACAGAGCGCAGGCTGCCTCTCTGTTATAGCTGTACATAAGAAAAACGTCCAGCACATAGGGTGAAAAGGAAGTCTGCACCATCCGGGCCGCAAAGGATATGGCTGCCATCTCACTCAGACAAAGGATTCGGGATTTATTGGAAAACGGCTTTCTCCAAAGTTCGATCTTCTCTGTCCGGGTGTAGATCTGCTCTCTCTTTCTGTACTCAATCCCGTGAAACAGCTCATGTGCCAGAAGCAGATTCTCCACCTGTTTCCGGGAGAAAAAGCGCTCCAGTCCCTGCTGCCCGATCAGCTCCTCTGCCCTTTTTACACAGTCCATATAAATCTTTATCTCATCGGGCTCTGTGTACTGAGCAAAAATTACATGGCCGCCTCCCGCGGGCACATCCGGTGTCTCCAGCCGGAACCCGCAGGTACTCACTATCTCTCTCAGAGACAGGCCCGGATATTTACTTCTGAGCTCGTCTGCCTCCTGCCGTCCGCAGAGGCAGGCTTTTTTCGTATACTCCTTTTTCTGCTCCTCTGAAAATTTTCTCTCCAGAGGTTCGTGGTAAAAGGCGTATCCTCCCCACTGGTCCTCATTCAGACCTGCAAGCTCCGTCACCATCCTCTTCAGAGAATACATCTTCTGTTCTGTCTCTGTCTTCTGTTTGTTTCCAAACATTCCAGGCCTCCTTTCCCTCGCGTTGTCTGTCCCATTTTTATGCTATACCTGACTTTTGGCACCTACAATGACAATCTCCTCATTGGGATCAATGGACTGCATTTCCACGTCCATCAGCATCAGCACCTGCTCCAGCTCACCGGATCCATTGAAATCCATGACCCTGGCCCCTGCGCAGATATAGTAATCCGGTCTGAGAATTGCGTCCGCCTTGTAGATGGCCAGATCTTCCCACAGCCGTGACACTACGCTTCTGAAGGATGCCGCCTTGGCAGACACGGCTACGCCGTCCGTTCTCTGCACCTTGATAAATCCCTTTTTATCCAGGATGCGGAGTGGTTTTCTGTCCTTTTCCTCCGCCTGATACACATAGAAATTGGGAATCTGGCACACCAAATGGATGTCCTTTTCTTCTCTTCTCAGATTCACGGCCGCCAGAGCCCGGGCCTCCTCCTGCGTACATTCCTTCATAAGATCCGCCGTTTTCACCTCTGTAGAGCCAAGGGCAATGGCAGTGAGCTTGGAGGTCTGGGGATCGATCTCAATATGCACTTCCACTGTATCCGGTGATGCACCGCTCTCCACCGCCTTGTCGACAGCTTCTCTTTTGATGCTGCGGATGTCTTCCGGTGTAGGATTGGGCACTACTCTCTCCACCACGTCCCTGACCATAGCGAGGGCCACGCCTATGGAGGAGATAACCTCTGCGTTTTCCGGCACGCTGTAGTTGATATTCATCTTCTGGGCACAGAAGCCGATGAGAGAGGTAGCTCCGCCTCCCACGCCTACCAGGGAAATCTGGTCGTGCTCCAGCTTGTATTTCTCCGCCAGCTCCAGGATGACCGGGCTAATCTTTTCATAGGCTCTCGTCAGGATCTGGGTGGCCACCTCTTCCACCGTCACGCCCAGGTGATCTGCTACCGGCTGCATGGCCTTTCTGGCCGCAGCCGCATTGCCGTATGAGAAATGCTCCGGCTTTACCAGCCCCAGCACATTGGCTGCACAGGAATTTGTGATGGTAATTCTCTTTCCGCTTTTCAGTTTGATGGCCACATAGTCTGCCGGATCTCCCTCCTTTGGCGAGAAGAGCTCCAGTTTTGGCTCCACAATCTCCTCCTCCCGCGTGAACACCGCATAGTCAAGCCCGGCAATATGAGCTGACCTGGGGCCCACATCTGTGACGCCGTTTTTGCCAAGGCGGATCATGCTTCCGCCTGCCACTCCCAAAACCCGCACATCCAGGGACGTGATATAAGTCCTGTGTCCTCCGACAACAGAATAGTCGATCGCGGGACGTCCGTTCTTGATGACACCGATATTGGTAGTGGTTCCTCCCACTTCAAAGTACACACCGTTTGACGCCCGCAGGTACATGAGAGAACCCATGACCGAGGCTGCAGGCCCGGAAAGCATGGTCAGCACAGGCCTCTTCTTCATCTCATTGATCTCCATGACACCGCCGTCCCCTCTCATGATCATCAGGGGAACCTTCACGCCCGCTCCCCGGACACTCTGTTCTGTGGAGTTAGCCGTGTTCAGCATTTTGGGCAGGATGCTTGCGTTGATGGCAGCGGTCCTTGTGCGCCTCGTCAACCCGTACAGCTTTGTGATATCCGAGGCAATGCTCGTCTCCATTCCCATCTCTTTCTTTGTCACATCGTAGATCACCTGCTCGCTGGACATATCGTCCACGCCAAAGGCCTCCGATGCCACAAAGACCTGCGCCCCCTCCTGCTTCAGCTGCTCTGCCGCTTTCTTGATAGAGTCATGATCCAGATCCTTTTCTTTGATAAATGCATTACATATCCTTATCCTTCTCCCGGACCCCAGGTCAATATCCTTCAGGTGAGTCTGGACTTTGGCCAGGAGCCCTTCCAGTCCTCCTCTTGAGCTTCCGATAATGCCGACCTTGGCCACATCTCCCTCTATGAGAGCGTTCGTGGCCTGGGTTGTGCTGTGGGCCACAAAGATCACGTCCGCCGGATCGATATTATTTTCCTTTAGGCAGTTCTGGAAGGCCTGAACTACCCCGGCAGCCACTCCTGCCTTATCATCGTGTGTCGTCTTTACGGATGATTTTCCGATGATCCGCTGGGTGGCGTTGTCAATGGCAACCGCCTTTGTGTGTGTACCACCTACATCTATTCCCATTCTTACTTTTCTGTCACTCATATCTTTTTCCTCCATTTCTCACCGGGCGATTAGCCAAACATTACATACACCATTGTCTGAAGAATGATACAGATGATCCATCCAACGACAGCGCTCAGTTTCAGAAATTCCTTTGTGGAAACTTTTGTGTAATTTACGCCCCAAACGATCCAGGACTGCGTAATACAGCAGGAAACATTCATGACCGTACTGGGGATGATGATCAGAGGCGCAAGATAAGAGGTTGCAAATCCTATTCCCTTCAGGATTCCCAGCGTTGCCGCACCGCATCCAAACAATGTCAGCGGTCCCCGGAACATTCCCATCAGTGAAAGTGCCATAAACACGATGCTGATGACAAGCGTATTATTGGGAATAATCCCTCCCAGGAGCGCATTAAAATAGGGCACGCACAGCTCAGCAGCCTTGTTGAACATTGGCAGCATCAAAAGGAAGCCTACCAGCGGGGCTGTATCCACGACTCCGTCAAAGAAATCTTTGTTGACCATCCGGCACGTCTGGGACCATCCTTTAATCTTGCCGCAGGCGAACAGTGCGTAGAAGCTGCCGATAATAAACCCGAGGATAATGGGCACATCAAATACGATCAGGAGGACCACCGGCACAATTGGTGCGATCAGAGAAATCCCCGGAGCGTTATCACCCCGCCGGTTCTTTTTGGCTGCCGGCGCTGTCGCTGCCCATGTATGTACTTTCTTCTTTCTTGACAGAAGGATCACCATGATGATCACAACAGCCGCCTGGATAAGCAGTGCGTAAATCCCCCAGGATACATGCTGCTCGTAGGGATACATTGTCTTGCCCTCATCGTCGAGGAAGAAGGCAGCGTACTGTCCGTAGAGAACCGGGTTTACAAACATGCCCGCACCCACGCTCAGCATGAAGGAGCAGGTGGCAAGCACCTTCGGAATACCCAGTGACATGAAAATAGGGAGCACGATCACGCCAATGGCTACTACTGCTCCCGCACCAAAGATGGAGGAGAAGCATGCGGTCGTTACCACGCACAGCAGGATACAGGTGATCGCCGGCCTGTCACCGCCCAGCTCCGTAGTTGTGCGAATCAGCGTGGAGGCAATGCCCGTGTTCATCAATACCCGGCCGAACCAGGCACCAAACACTACATTGACAAGGGTGGCGCCCCATCCCTCCGGTCCGCTCTGAAAGACATTGGTCAATGCCTCCGTCCATGAGATATTGATACCCTCTTTATTGGCAGCGATAAAATCCGGATTAGTGACCAGCATATTTCCTATCATGGGAAGCACTGTCCATATAATTCCCATCACAAAAATACCAAGCATCAGATTTCCGCCCCTCACCGCATACACCGCAAGGCCAAAGAAGGAAATCAACAATAAAATTCCTATTACATACTCCATAATAGACCTCCTGTTTCTTCTTTTCCTTTTCTGTTCATTCTCATCGAAACGTTTCTTTTTTATCTGCAAGCGCTTTCATGTTTCTGATTATAGTTTCCTCGCAGTAAAAGTCAATATTTTTTATTTAATTCCCGGTTTTTCGCCTGTTTCAACAAAGTTTTATTTTAATTTTTGTATATTTTGACCATGATATTTTCCTGCTTAATTCGCTCTTTGGAAAAGCGCTAACACACTCTTTTCAAAAAAAAGCATCCTTCTGCGAACACTTTCACAGAAAAATGCTTTTATTTTTCTCCGGTTTTTTCTTTTTATTTCCCGTTATTTTGCCTGGATATATCCCTTAGCCGTCAGGGCCTCGGCGCAGAGCACAGCTCCTCCCGCCGCTCCCCGGACTGTGTTGTGAGACAGGCCGATGAATTTGTAGTCGTAGATGCTGTCCTCTCTCAGGCGGCCAATGGAGACACCCATACCATTCTCGTAATTTACATCCAGAGTCACCTGGGGACGGTTGTCCTCCTCCAGATACTGGATAAACTGCTTCGGCGCGCTGGGCAGCTCCGCCTCCTGTGGGAAGCCCTTAAATGTCACCAGCTTCTCGATCAGCTCCTCCTTGGAGGGCTTTTTCTCAAAATTGATGAACACAGCCGCTGTGTGACCGTTGAGAACCGGCACGCGTACACACTGGCAGGTGATCTTCGGGGAATCTGCCATGACGATCCGGCCGTTCTCCACCTTGCCGAGAACACGCAGAGGCTCCTTCTCGCTCTTCTCCTCCTCGCCGCCGATGTAGGGGATGATATTGCCCTCCATCTCCGGCCAGTCCTTAAAGATCTTTCCGGCCCCGGAAATGGCCTGATATGTAGTCACCACCAGCTCCCTGGGGCCAAATTCCTTCCAGGCAGCCAGACAGGGGGCGTAGCTCTGGATGGAGCAGTTTGGCTTCACGGCGATGAAGCCCCTCTGCGTTCCGAGACGCTTCTTCTGGTCCTTGATGACCTCAAAATGCTCCGCATTGATCTCCGGCACGACCATGGGCACGTCCGGCGTCCAGCGGTGGGCGCTGTTGTTGGAGACAACCGGGGTCTCTGTCTTTGCGTAGGCCTCCTCGATGGCCTTGATCTCCTCCTTTGTCATGTCCACTGCGCTGAACACGAAATCCACTGTGGTGGCCACCTTCTCCACCTCGTTTACGTTGAGAACTACCAGCTTTTTCACTGTCTCCGGCATGGGAGTGTCCATCTTCCAGCGGCCTCCCACCGCCTCCTCGTAGGTCTTGCCTGCTGACCTGGGGCTTGCCGCCACTGTCACGACCTCAAACCAGGGATGGTTCTCCAGGAGAGCGATAAAACGCTGTCCCACCATGCCTGTTGCACCTAAAATACCAACTCTCAGTTTTTTTTCCATTTTTTTGTTCTCCTTTTCCTTTTATTTTTCCTTTTATGATTATGAGTACTCCCGCATATATTTCTTATATATGCCGATCACTTCTTCCGTAGCCTTCTTTCCCGGAGCTCCCGTGGTCACCCGTTTGTTGACACAGGTGTCAATGCTGATGGCGTCGTAGATATCCTCCCGGAACACAGGGGAGATCTCCCTGTACTCCTCCAGCGTCATGTCGTCCAGAGCAATGCCCTTGTCGATACAGTGGAGCACCAGCTGTCCCACAATGCCGTGGGCATCCCGGAAGGACACTCCCCTGCCCACCAGATAGTCGGCCGCATCCGTGGCGTTGGTGAACCCGTGTCTGGCGCTGGCCCCCATGCGGTCCTTATTGAACCGGGTGGTTCGGAGCATGCCTGTGAAAAGTGAGATACATCCCTTGGCCGTGTCGATGGCGTCAAAGGCCGGCTCCTTGTCCTCCTGCATGTCTTTATTGTAGGCCAGCGGAATCCCCTTCATGGACGTAAGAAGGGACATAAGGGCGCCATAAACCCGTCCCGTCTTGCCCCGGACAAGCTCCGCGATGTCCGGATTTTTCTTCTGAGGCATGATGCTGCTGCCTGTGCTGTAGGCATCGTCCAGCTCCACAAACTGGTATTCATTAGAGTTCCAGATAATACATTCCTCAGAGAAGCGGCTCAGATGCATCATCACTGTGGACAGGGCCGCCAGCAGCTCAATAAGGTAATCCCGGTCTGACACGCCGTCCATGCTGTTCAGCGTGGGGCCGTCAAACCCGAGGAGCTTTGCCGTGTAGTCCCGGTCCAGGGGATAGGTGGTCCCGGCCAGGGCGCCTGATCCTAGCGGACAGGTGTTCATCCTGCGGTAAATGTCCTGCATCCTCTCGTGATCTCTCTTGAACATCTCAAAGTAGGCTCCCATGTGGTGGGCCAGAGTGATAGGCTGGGCCTTCTGCAAATGGGTGAACCCGGGCATGATGGTCTCCGTGTGCTCCTCCATGATGTTCAGGATGGCAAACAGCAGCTCCTTTAAGAGATTGTCGATGAGGTGCACCTCATCTCTCGTGTAGAGCTTCATGTCCAGCGCCACCTGGTCGTTCCTGCTCCTGCCGGTGTGCAGCTTCTTGCCCGGCTCCCCGATCCTCTCTGTGAGCACTGCCTCCACAAAGCTGTGGATGTCCTCATATTCATCCGAGATTTCCAGTCTTCCTTTTTCTATGTCATCCAAGATTCCCTCCAGACCTTCCACGATCTTCTCCTTGTCCGCATCTGTCAGTATTCCCTGCTTTGCAAGCATCATCACATGCGCAATGCTTCCTCTTATGTCCTGGGCATACAGCCTCTTGTCAAAGGAAATGGAGGCATTGAAATTATATACGAGCTGATCCGTCTCCTTGGTGAAGCGTCCGCCCCATAACTGTGCCATTTTCAATCCCCTTTCTTTCGTATGGATTTGTATAAATATTTATAAAATATCATATATACGTTACAGTTTAGCATACTTCTGCCGGAAAACACAACTAAATCTGTCGGTTTCTGCGTTTTTCGGCCTCTCTTAACGAAAATTCACACCCGCAGTAGTCCTGTCTGTACAGCCCGTACTCCTTTGAGAGCTCTGTGGAGCGCTTGTACCCGTTCTTTTTCTTGAAGTCCGAGAGAAGGTATTTCACTCCGTACTCCTCCCCCAGTCGCTCTCCGATCCCATTCAGCTTTGCCGCATTTTTCATGGGGCTGATGCTGAGGGTGGTGGTGAAATAGTCGAAATCTCCCTCCCGGGCCAGCCGGGCCGACTCCCGAAGCCGCAGCTCATAGCACCGCGCGCACCGTTCGCCGCCCTCTTTGACATGCTCCAGTCCTCTGGCCATTTCGTAAAACTTTTCTTTATCGTAGCATCCCGCCAGGAAGGCCACCGGATGCTCTGTCTCCATCTCGCTGATCAGCGTCTGCTGCTCCAGTATCCGCTTCGTGTATTCGCTCTCGGGGAAAATATTGGGATTATAATAGAATACGGTAATCTCAAAATATCTGCTCAGATACTCCAGCACATAGCTGCTGCAGGGGGCGCAGCAGCTGTGGAGAAGAAGGGTTGGCACCCTTCCCTCCTCCTGAAGCCTTCCAAGAAGCTGGTCCAGCTCTCTTTGATAATTGACAGCCATCCTGCTACCTCACTTTCCCGGTCCGTCCTGCCGCTTGTTGACGGTAACTAGTATATGGCATTTTCACGTCATATGCAAGCGCTCTTTACGGCTCGAGGCATAAACTAATATATACGCCGGTCGCGAATCTTCAGGGACGGTTCCCGGCAAAAATAGGCAGCAAAAAAGCAGCCGCGTCCGAAAACGCAGGCCGCTTTACATATCCGTTATTTCTCCTGATCGCTATTCTGCTGCCGGCAGCTTGTTCAGCTGCTCTACAATGGCATCCAGCCCCTCGTCGCTGAAGGGATATCTGTAGGTGGTCTTCTCCTCCTTCGTGGCGTCATAGCAGAAGGGTCCCTTCCAGACTGTCAGGAGGAATTCATCCTTCTCATATCCGGACACCTTCTCGATCCGATAGTTCAACTTTCCCTTGCTGCCGTTGAATTTGGACTTTTTGTAAAAGGCAAGAGGAAAGATCATCTGTCTCGTAACCGGCATAGCCGTCCCTTCCTTTCCTTATATCTCTCTATATCTCAAAGGTCTCCATATCGTCCGGCACATACAGGTTGCCGTGGTAGAATTCTTTTCCCTCGTTTGTGTAGAGCTCTTTTCTCCTGGCAATATTCTTGTCCTCTGTGTGGTAGAGGATCAGGTTCGGGATCTGAAGCTCCTCAACTGTCTGACAAGCTTCCTTCACTGTGCTGTGATGCTTTTCATAGGGGCCGAACTCATCCGCCTCACCGTACAGGCAGAAGGCCTCGTGCATGAGCCAGTCGCTGCCCTTCACAAACTCGTAATCCTTCTCATTGTAGGGTTCATCTCCCGCGCAAGCAAACTTCACGCCGCCCGGCAGCATAATCGCAAAGCCGTACTGCTTCGCCTTTGTGGAGTAGATATCGAAAAATGTCACCGGACAGCCTATGATCTCCTTCGTCTCACCGTGCTCCACCGGGATGAGCCGGATGAGTTCTCCGATGTGCTTTGTCACCTTTTTCTGGATGGTAAGGTCTGTGATGGTCTTGATCATCGGGATCAGATCAGCATGACAGTAAATCCGCAGCTCCCCCTCGTATTTTCCCTTGTTCATATTCTGTCCGATCATGCGCACAAGCCAGATCAGCCCAAGAAGATGGTCAATATGCTCGTGTGTAATAAAGATATCGTGAATGTCCTTCAGCGGGATTTTCGCATCCTTCAGTCTCTTTAAAATCTGGTTTCCGCCGCCTGCATCCACCAGGAAATGTCTGTCTCCGTCTGAAAATGCAAAGCATGTGTTGTAGACTTCCGTAACTGCCGCATTTCCGGTTCCAAGTATCGTAAGTTTCATATTCCTTTTCTCCTTCCTGAAATCCTACCCTACTATTCTAACATATTCTTCCTTATTTTTTCATTAATTTCATTGACTTTTTCATTTTTCGTGCATTTCAAAACAGCAAAAAACTTCTTGCATTTTAAAAGAAATACGATATAATATTAATTGTGGCTTTTGCAAAAAAGCTGTCAAGCCGGAATAGCTCAGTCGGTAGAGCACTTCACTCGTAATGAAGGGGTCGTCAGTT
>CAZZBJ010000056.1:0-15918 GCA_964652805.1 uncultured Mordavella sp.
ATCCTCCAGTTCTTCTCCCACAAACTCCTGCTCCGTGAAGCCGTGGTCGCCGAAAGATTCATTTTCATCGCGGTACTTTCTGTTTCCCTCGATGATATGTCGCAGATCTGTCTCGCCGTAATCGACATTCTCCATGATCTCGACTTCTGTATTGTCGTCGCGCAGAACACGGACATCGAGCGCCAGTGACTGCAGCTCTTTTAAGAGCACCTTAAAGGATTCCGGAACCCCGGGCTCAGGGATATTCTCGCCCTTGATGATCGCCTCGTAAGTCTTCACACGTCCGACAACATCATCGGACTTCACTGTCAGGATCTCCTGAAGTGTATAAGACGCGCCGTAGGCCTCAAGAGCCCACACCTCCATCTCTCCGAAACGCTGTCCGCCGAACTGCGCCTTGCCGCCCAACGGCTGCTGCGTAACAAGGGAGTACGGACCGGTAGAACGTGCATGGATCTTGTCATCGACAAGATGGTGCAGTTTCAGATAATGCATGTGTCCGATGGTGACCGGGCTGTCGAAGAATTCTCCGGTACGTCCATCTCTCAGACGCACTTTACCGTCTCTGGAGATGGGCACTCCCTTCCACAGTTCTCTGTGGTCTCTGTGGTCAGAGAGATACTGAAGCACCTCCGGGAGCAGTTCCTCTTTGTGTTTTGCCTCAAACTCTTCCCAGCTTAAGTTCACGTAGTCGTTGGCCAGACCCAAAGTATCCATGATGTCGTTCTCGTCGGCTCCGTCAAATACCGGTGTGGCGATGTTGAAGCCCAGGGCCTTGGCGGCCAGTGACAGATGGATCTCCAGTACCTGTCCGATGTTCATACGGGAAGGCACGCCCAGGGGGTTCAGCACGATGTCCAGCGGACGTCCGTTCGGCAGGAAGGGCATATCCTCCACAGGAAGCACGCGGGAAACGACACCCTTATTTCCGTGACGCCCGGCCATCTTGTCACCCACGGAGATCTTTCTCTTCTGGGCAATGTAGATGCGGACCGCCTGGTTCACGCCGGGTGACAGCTCGTCGCCGTTCTCCCTTGTAAATACTTTGGCATCCACCACGATACCATACTCGCCGTGGGGCACCTTCAGGGAGGTGTCTCTCACCTCTCTGGCCTTCTCGCCAAAGATGGCGCGCAGAAGTCTCTCCTCCGCTGTCAGCTCTGTCTCTCCCTTGGGCGTTACTTTTCCGACAAGGATATCGCCTGCCCGGACCTCAGCGCCGATGCGGATGATGCCTCGCTCATCCAGGTTCTTCAGGGCGTCATCGCCCACACCGGGGATATCCCTTGTGATCTCCTCGGGTCCCAGTTTTGTGTCGCGGGCCTCCGCCTCGTACTCTTCTATATGAATGGATGTGTAAACGTCGTCCTGTACCAGTCTCTCGCTCAGAAGGACCGCATCCTCGTAGTTATAGCCCTCCCATGTCATGAAGCCGATGAGGGGGTTCTTTCCAAGGGCCATCTCACCGCCTGATGTGGAGGGTCCGTCCGCAATGACTTCACCCTTCTCCACCCGGTCGCCCTTGAAGACGATGGGTCTCTGGTTGTAGCAGTTGCTCTGGTTGCTTCGCTGGAACTTGGTCATCTTGTATTTCTTAAGCATGCCGCCATCCTGACGGATGGTAATCTCATTGGAGGTGGAGCGCTCTACAACGCCGCCCTCCTCTGCCAGCACGCACACGCCGGAGTCAACAGCTGCCTTCTCCTCCATACCTGTACCAACCACAGGGGCCTCGGTCATGAGAAGCGGCACTGCCTGGCGCTGCATGTTGGAACCCATCAGCGCACGGTTCGCGTCGTCGTTCTGCAGGAAGGGGATCAGGGCTGTCGCCACAGAGAACACCATCTTCGGGGATACGTCCATGTAGTCGAACATGGAGCGCTCATACTCCTGTGTCTCCTCCCGGTAACGACCGGACACATTTTTGTGTACGAAATGACCTTCCTCATCCAGAGGCGTGTTCGCCTGCGCCACATGATAGTTGTCCTCTTCATCTGCTGTCATGTAGACAACTTCGTCGGTGACTCTCGGATTTTTCGGGTCAGATTTATCTATTTTTCTGTACGGAGCCTCAACAAATCCGTACTGATTGATCCTTGCGTAGCACGCAAGGGAGTTGATCAGACCGATGTTGGGTCCCTCAGGCGTCTCGATGGGGCACATTCTTCCGTAGTGGGAATAATGCACGTCGCGGACCTCAAATCCGGCACGATCTCTGGACAGACCGCCAGGTCCGAGGGCGGACAGACGTCTCTTGTGAGTCAGCTCACCAAGCGGGTTGTTCTGATCCATGAACTGGGACAGCTGGGAGGATCCGAAAAACTCTTTCACAGCAGCGGTCACAGGCTTGATATTGATCAGAGACTGGGGTGAAATGCCCTCCAGGTCCTGTGTAGTCATCCTCTCGCGGACCACTCTCTCCAGACGGGAGAGACCGATCCTGTACTGGTTCTGGAGCAGCTCGCCCACGGCGCGGATACGGCGGTTGCCCAGGTGGTCGATGTCATCGTCATTTCCAAGGCCGTACTCCAGATGGATGTTGTAGTTAATGGAAGCAAGAATATCTTCCTTTGTAATATGTTTCGGGATCAGGTCATGGATATCCCGCCTGATGACACTCTTCAGCCTCTCGATGTCCCCTTCCGTCTCCTCCAGGAGTCCGGACAGCACAGGATAGTATACCAGTTCTGTCACGCCCACTTCCTTGGGATCGATGTCCACAACGGACTGCAGATCCACCATCATGTTAGAGAGGACTTTTACTTTTCTCTCCTCCTCTGGTCTGTCGATCCACACATAGGGAATGGCCGCGTTCTGGATAGCGTCCGCCATCTCTCTTGTCAGTCTGGTACCCGCCTCGGCGATCACCTCTCCGGTAACGGGGCTCACCGCGTCCTCGGCCAGCACGTGACCTGCGATGCGATTTCTCAGCATCAGCTTTTTGTTGAATTTATAGCGTCCGACTTTGGCAAGGTCGTAGCGTCTCGGGTCAAAAAACATGCTGGTGATCAGGCTCTCCGCACTGTCCACTGCAAGCGGCTCGCCGGGACGGATCTTCTTGTACAGCTCAAGAAGACCTTCCTGATAATTCGTGGCAGCATCCTTCTCAAAGCTGGCCAGGATCTTGGGCTCCTCGCCAAACAGGTCGATGATCTCGGGATTGGTCCCAATGCCGAGGGCGCGGATCAGCACAGTGATCGGCACCTTCCTTGTTCGGTCTACACGCACATAGAAAACGTCATTTGAATCTGTCTCATATTCCAGCCATGCTCCCCGGTTTGGAATGACAGTGGAGGAAAACAGTCTTTTACCCAGCTTGTCATGCGCAATGCCGTAGTAAATACCGGGCGAACGCACGAGCTGGCTTACGATAACTCGCTCTGCACCATTGATCACAAAAGTTCCCGTCGCTGTCATCAGCGGCAGGTCTCCCATGAAGATCTCATGCTCATTGATCTCGTCTGTCTCCTTATTGTGAAGCCTTACGCGCACCTTCATCGGGGCCGCATAGGTGGCGTCGCACTCCTTACACTCCTCGATCGAGTACTTTACGTATTTCTCGCACAAGGTAAAGTCCACAAACTCCAGGCTGAGATGACCGCTGTAGTCTGTGATCGGAGAAATGTCATCAAATACTTCTTTTAATCCCTCGTCAAGGAACCACTGATAGGAGTCTTTCTGGACTTCGATCAGGTTAGGCATCTGAAGCACTTCTTTTTGCCTGGAATAGCTCATGCGGGAATTTTTTCCGCTTTTAATAGGACGAATTCTGTTTTTCTCCATATGACGTTTCACTCCTCGTTTGTTTTTTGTGAGATTTAATCGAGCAAACCCCCTGTTTTTATTACACTCTCGCACATTGTGCCATGAATAATGACATACATTTCCATAATGATGCATCTTATATAGTACAACAAGCCTCGGAGGGGTGTCAAGGATTTTTTGATTTCGGACGTAATACTTTTGAAAAGTATTACGTCTGAAATTAAGTCAACTGATGGGGTGCTGTGTGCGTACCCCCGGGGAATTGTGGCTTATTTCTTTACTTAATATTTGTTATCAGATAAAATATTCTTAATCCACATACGAAAGGAGTCTTAGCCATGCTCGAGATCAACATGAACAATCGCATGAATGCCCTGGACACGGAGATCCACAGCCGCCTCACAGAGGAGGTTAAAAAAAATGAAGCCCTGACAATTGTCGAGGCCGCAGGTCTGTGTCATTGTTCTCCTTCTAAAATTTCAAAGTTTGTAAAAAAGCTTGGTTTTCAGAATTATAAGCAGTACCGGGATTTCATCTGCAGGAAAAAACCTGTGGCAAGGACTTACTCTGATGAATTCGAGCGGATCAGGCATTTTCTGGACACCTTTGATCTATCGCTGATCGACCGCTTTATCCAGGAGATCAAGCCATACAAGAAGATTGCTCTGGTGGGATACGGCCCTTCCAAATACTGCGCCCAGTACTTTCAGTTTAAGCTCCAGCTTTTCAGCAGCCAGCATATCGTGGTTATCGACGACGAATTTACCGCTCCTACTATTATAGATGCGGATACTATACTAATTGTGTTTTCCGCCACAGGAGCATACAACTCTTTCCGCAGCTTTCAAAATCTGGCACAGGAGAAGGGCGCCGGCTTCCTCATGCTGGTGGAGGAGTACAACACCGCCATTATCCCCGACTACGGCGAAATCATCTTCCTGACGGACACTTTCCAGACACTGTCTCCAATCCCCTACGAAAAGTCCCGGATCATTTTCTTCATATTTATAGAAGAAGTAATTGCACATTTTATCCGGAACAGGAACTGAACAGGAGCCGAACCTTCCTTTCCGAAGGCCGGCTCCCGTTTTCGTTCACAGCACAAACATGTTCACCCGAACAGGTGTGAACGATATATTCTTTTCTATATATACGGTGTAAATATCGCTGTCTCTCTCCAGCTTATCCACATCCACACATTTCCTAGTCCGCGGGGTAAAGGACTTCCCCAGTTTCCTTTTCTTCCCGGCGCTGTCAGGACATTGATATTCAGGATATCTGCCGCCCGGGAATATCGTAGGTGACCGCCTCGAAAACAGCTCCCAGCGTGACGCCCCAGGTCAGATCTATCCCCATGTTTTCTCTATTCCTCCTCTTCCACCGGAAGCCGCACCGACTCTACAGGCTTTCCATTTTCATCATAATCCTCTTTATAGACATCGTATTTTGCCGGATTGGCACTGATCTTCAAGAGCCCCGCTACCATAACACCCATGATGAACATGGCCGGGAAACCGCCCAGATCGGAAGCCGCTTTGATCCCGTCCACTCCGGCAAAGCTGATCACCACCCAGGTGAGCAATCCCAGCGTGACGCCCCAGCAGACCTTCAGCCAGGCCGGCGACTCCTGACTATCCACCGTGATCCCGCTGACACACAGTCCCGACATGGCATTGGTATTGGAGTCCGCGGCCGTCACAAAGGAGATGAACACGATAAACAGATAGAACGGTATGATGATCACTGACAGCGGCAGCTGTTCAAGCACCCGGTACACTACCGATTCTGTGCCATTGTTGAGGAGACTATCGTACAGTCCCTGTCCGTTCATTTCATAATAAATAGATGCTGTCGAAAAAAGCCCCATCCAGATCATGCTGAATGCCGCAGGGATAAGGAAGTTGGCCGTGATCGCATCCCGCACCGTGTATCCCTTCAGGATTTTTCCCAGAAAAACGCCGGATATAGGCGCCCAGGCCATCCACACGCACCAGTAAAAGACCGGCCAGCTTCTGGCCCATCCGTCTCCGTCAATTTCTCCGGTCATCAGACTCATGCGGAAGAAATCCTGAAAGAACGCTCCCAAGGATTCCATGGAAAAGTTCAGCATAAAAGCTGTCGGTCCGAAGATCAGCACGAAGAACAGCAGAAAGATATACACATATCCGTTCAGGGAAGACAAAAAGCGTATTCCCTTCATAACCCCTGAGACGCTGGAGATGATAAACACCGTCCCAATAGCAACAATGATAAATGCCCACGATACCGGTCCGCTCTCAATCCCAAAAACCGTCTCGATCCCGCCGCCCATAGTCATAGTCCCGGTCCCAAAGGAGGCCGACATACCGAGGACCAGAGCCATCAGGCACACCACATCGATGACTCCTTTATATCTCTTTACCTTTTCGCCGAATATCGGCACAAAGGCAGACCCGATAGAGTAGGGCTGCAGCATATTATAAAACACAAAGGCAAATACCAGTGTCGCAACTGTATAAATGGCGTAAGGCGAGAACGTCCACTCCAGGAACATCGCCTTCATAGCAAACATGGCCGCGCCGGTGCTCCCGGCCTCCACTCCCTCTGAGGCTGCCGGCTCATACAGATGATACAGCGGCTCCGCGCATCCCCAGAACAGAATTCCGGATGCCACTGTCGTACACAGTGTGATCCACGTCAAATCCCAAAACCCCATAATCGGCCTGGCTTTCCGTCCGCCCATCCTCACCTTTCCAAAAGGTGAGAAGAATGCCACGATCACCGCAAAGAGGCAGGCCAGCGTCACCAGATTAAAGGTCCACGCAAAATTATCCACCACAAATCCGGTGGCGAGGTGCATGCCGGCAAGGAACTGTTCCTCATTGACTAGGCTGACCCCCACCAGCGAGACCAGCAGCAGCCAAGGTGGGAAAAACACCCATTTCCGCAGCGGAAGCTTCGCTCGCCTGTCCTTCTCATTTTCCATATTTTTTCTCACTCCTCTCGTCAATCCACCGCCAGATGGATAAATCTGCAGCACTTATCCTCCAGCATCTGCCGCAATTTGTTTTCCGTACTGTGATCCATAACTCTTCTGGGGATGATATACCATTCTCTGTATACCCAGAGCACACACACCTTTTTTGTATACACGACCCGAACTTTTCCTTTCTCCAGCGGCACTCTGCTCTTATCATTTCCCCGTATGACAGCCCGCGGCAGGATATCGATCTGATACCTTTCGTTTCGTTTCAACATTTCCCCGACTCTCCTCTTTTGAAAAAGGGGCATCAGATAGACCACGCCGAACATAAGAAGGATGTCCAGTACAAGCATAACAAAAAGATAAAATTTATTCGGGTCCGCGGCGTATGCCGCCAGTATCCCAAGCCCCAATATCGCAAGTATCCAGACATGTACTCGGTACATCCATCTGTCCGTCCTCCACGACACACACCTGAAGCCATCCTCCGTCTCCTCTTTCGACAGACAATAAGTTAATTTCATCCGTTCATCCCCTTAATATATGTACTCTCGCGGTTTGCCCACAAGAGTACATACATTTTAGTTTTGTTCATTATAAACATTGTAGATTTCTTTCAGCACGCCGTCTGTATACTGTCCCATCTTCTTGTAGGCCCGCTGGTTTAATTTCTCATACAACCCTGCGTTTTCCGGGTTTGGCGTAAACACGTCCCGAACCTTCACCATCCGCGCCACAGCCGACTCATAGTCCTCAAACAGTCCCAGGGCAACCGCTGTATTGATGACAGCTCCCAGGCTGGCGGACTCATTGATCACATTTCTCTTGGCCGGGATATTGAAGATATCAGCAAAGATCTGCATGAACAGGTCGCTGTTGGAACCGCCGCCCGAGATCACAATCTCCCTCAGGGACTTACCAAGCTCCTGGCACATGGCGTCACAGTTATTCTTCATCGTGTAAGCGATCCCTTCCAGGATGGAGCGATACATGTACCCCTCGTTCATATGAGCCTGGAAGCCGATCATGATCCCTCTCTTGTAAGGTTTCCAGGCATTGGCCAGCCAGTCCAGAATCGTCATAAGTCCGTCGCTGCCGGCCGGCACTTTCTCCGCCTTCCTGTTCAGGATCTCTTCCGGGGGAGCTCCCGCCTTCTCCGCTTCCCGCACCAGACCCTCCCCAAAGAGGTCCCTGAACCAGCTCACCGTCCACATACCCCGGCGTATGCCATAGCTTTCATAGAGGTACATACCCGGCACAGAGGAGATAATCGCCCAGAGGGCTTTCGGGTCTTCAGGGAGCTTCTTCCCCTGGATCATCAAAGTGATGTAGGTTCCCAGTGAAATGACTGCCGTCTCCTCATTGACCAGACCCGCGCCCAGTCCCTCCACCGCCTTGTCGTTGGTCACGCTGACTACCGGAAGTCCTTCCGCAAGTCCTGTCCTTTCCGCCGCATAGGCATTGACATATCCAATAACCTCACCGGGCCCTACCGCCTCAAAAAGCATCTCTCTGGGGATTTGATACCGCTTGATCACTTCCTCGTCGTCGCTCCAGTTCCAGGTAGTCATGTCTACCGGCCACTCTCCAAAGGCATTTCCTATACAGTCTTTGAATTCTCCTGTCATCCTGCAAGACAGATACCCAGTAGTGGATGTCACATAGGCCACCTCCGGGTTTGTGTGCTCATAGGGCTCAGACGTCCGGGCGTCCATCCAGCTGATCACCGGCTGCGCCAGTGTCCCGTCCTTTTTCAGGAGGACCCGGCAGCACCGGATACCGCCAAGTCCAATCCCTGTGATCTTCGCCGGATCATCCTTGAAATCCGCCAGAGCCAGATGGCACGCCTCGCAGAGGGAATCCCACAGATCGTCGTCCGGGTGCTCCACCACCCCATTTTCTGCCAGATGCATGGACGCCAACTTTTTCCTTCCCTTCGCCGCTATGTTTCCCTCCAGGTCATAGATCAGCACCTTGGCGCTCTGAGACCCGACATCGATTCCTACTATATATTTATCTTTCATCATCTTCTCCTGTTTACCGCACTAAGAATCCGCCGTCTACTGTCAGAATATGTCCGTTGACAAAGTCTGAGGCCTTGCTCGCAAGGAATACGGTTGTTCCCATCAGATCATGCACCTCTCCCCATCTGTTTGCCGCCGTGTGATCCACAATCCATTTATTTCTCTCCGGATTGTTCACAGAGTACTCTGCCGCCTTTGTCTTGAAATATCCGGGCGCAATGCCATTTACCTGGATATTGTACTGTCCCAGCTCATCGCAGTACGCCTTGGTCAGTCCCGCAAGGCCGTGTTTTGTGGCTGTGTAGGCGGGCGAGAGCTGACCGCCCAGGAAGGAGAACAGAGAGCAGATGTTGATGATCTTACCGCTGTTCTGTGGGATCATGATTTTGGCTGTCTCAAAGCTCATCTCAAACGCGGCCGTAAGGTTGACAGCCGTCATCTTGTCCCAGAGTTCTCTGCCAAACTTCGTCACTTCCTCGCATAGGCAGATACCCGCACAGTTTACGAGGATGTCAATGGAGCCCATGTTGTCAACCGCATACTTTACAACCTCTGCCGGAACACCCTCTTTTGTCAGGTCTGCTTCTTTATACAATACTTTTACGCCTTCAGCTTCGATGAGTTTGTTGAACTCCGGATCCTCCGGCATAACACTCGGCGTGAAGATGTTGGCGCCAGCCTTTGCAAGAGCCAGAGAGAAAGCCTGACCAAGTCCTGTGTTTCCTCCTGTTACGATCGCGTTCTTTCCTTTCAGTGAAAAATAGCTCATGTTAAAATCTGTGATCTGCATAATTTATTTCTCCCTTTCTTTTTTTATTTTTTTTGATAATTTATCAACAAATTCCATAGCATCGCCTTCCACCACCACAGACGCAAGGCTGCAGATGGGGGCGTTCCTGTTCGTATTTACCGCTATGATATCTCCCACTTTGTCCAGCCCCTCGATGTGCTGCAGAGATCCGTATATGCCAAGCGCCATATATAATCTGGGGCTGACAGTCTTTCCGGACTGGCCCACCTGGATACTTCTGGGTGTGATACCTGCGTCTACAAGGCTTCTGCTGGAGGACAGCATGCCCTTCAGCGGCTCCGCCAGTTTTTTAAGCTCCGGAAAATGTTCTCCCACACCGGCTCCGCCGGATATAAGCACCCTAGCCTCCCGGATATCTTCTTTCTTTTCTTTTTCTCTTCTGACCAGTCTGATCCTGCCGGCTCCGGCTCCGTTTTCTCTGTGCGCCACCACTTGAGTGTCCTTGTCTGTATCTCCCTGGTAGCAGAAAGCTCCCGGTCTCACCGTCATGACCACCGGTCCCGACCCTTGATTAGTGATACAGGCCATCAGCTTTCCTTCAAAGGCCGGGCGAATCATACATGCTTCTCCGTTTTCCCTGGCGACATCCACCACGTCCGCCACGATCCCGGTTCCTAGCTTCACAGCCAGCACTGGCGCCATCCTGCGCCCTGCCGGTGACGCCGGGACGACGATACAGTCATACCGGCGCTCCCGCTGCAGCTCCCGCAGCCTCTCGGCCATCCATCCCGCGTCGTACAGCCATTCCTCCTGTGCCTCAAACCGGTGGAGCACATCAAACCAGCCTTCGACTTCTCCTGCCTCTCCGGCAAACACAGCAGCTTCTGTCCAGGCATCTGGATACAGTCTGCGCACTGTTTCCGCCAGATCTGCAGATCGTTTTATCTCTTCTCTGTCAAGATAGACCAATGCTTTTGTCATGCTACAGAAATCCCTTTTCTTTCAGATATTCGTATACGTATGCAATACCCTGCTCATCGTTCCGCACAATCTTCTTTTCTTTGCTTTCCAGCTTCTTCGGGTATGTACGGATCACCTTTGTCCTGGATCCCCCAAGCCCCGTCTCGCCGAATTCAAATCCAAGCTCCTCATTAGACAGGACGGTCAGCCGATTCGACACATCCTTCTTCCTGTCATCATACCTTACAAAAGGAAGCTTATATCCGCTTTCACGGCAGATCCCCAGCACTGCCGGCAGGTCTATCAAAAATTCCAGCGTTTCTTCTTCCTCCTGTACCCTTGCCCGGACTTCTCTCACACCAGATTTCCGGCTCTCTATCCTGTCATCCACCTCATCCCGCAGCGATATTCCGATCTTTGTCACATGGGTCAGCACCGGCATCCAGAGAAATTCCGCCACCTGGGATGGAATGTGGGCTGTATCGCCGTCCAGAGAGCGAGTGCCTGTGAGCACCAGGCTATAGCCGTCTCCCTCTAAAGCCCTGGACAGGATTTTGGCCGTTACATACGTATCACTTCCCCTGTAAAGTGGATCAGTGATCAATACCGCGCTGTCCACTCCTCTCCGCAGCAGATCCTCCAGAAATTTCCTCGAGGACTGCGGACCCATAGTGAGGACTGTCACATGGCAGCCCGTCTCTCTCTTCATCTCCAGCGCCGCGGCCACGGCACAGACATCGTCGGGATTTAAGATGGATTTTTTATTTTCCCGGACAAGGATGTTCTTCTCATAGTCATATGTGAAATTCTCTACGTCCGGAACAATCTTCACAAGGCAGGCAATCTTGTCAAACACAGCTATGCACGTTCCTTTTTATCTCTCTTTTTGATCAGCGCCATAAAAATCCCAACCAGGATCACACCGATGATACCGATGACCGCACTGCCGATAAAGTAGGCATTATATCCGTCCACAGGTCCGAAGGTATCAAACATGAATGTGTTAAATACCGGAGTGACGATATCCGGAAGGTAGCCGAGCAGAGCTGTAAATCCCATGGCCGTTCCTATGATGGAAGGGTTTACCTTGCAGTCATCCATCAAAGACCAGTAGGTTCCCCGGACCGCGTAGATGAAAAAAGACAGTATCAGGATGATGGCAATGAACAGCGTGTTTCCCGATGTCTTCGGAAGCAGGGACACAACGATCAACAAAATCGCCGAGCAGAGCAGCGCCGCAAAGACCGCCTTCGGCCTTCCAAACTTATCGCCGATAAATCCGCCGACGAACCCGCCTACGGGACGCAGCCAGAGCACAGCTGTCATAACCACTCCCACCGTTACCGCGTCTATCCCAATATTGCTCTCAAGAAATCCGCTGAAATAATACAGTGTCCAGGTCAGCAGATAAGCCGTGAACACGATGCCCGACATAACAAACACCGCTTTGTTTTTCAGGAGCACCTTCACTTCACTGACACGGAATTTCTCTGATTTCACCGCAGACCCTTTCCGGAACATGCTGTCAGGATCCTTGTCATTATCCATAAAGATCATCACCAGCACAACGATTACGACTATGGCGATCGTATACAGCCATACGAGAGCTACCATGGCACTCCTCTTCTCCTCCGGCCCCGGGGCAGATCCCATAAGAACCGCGAAGATGGCAACTGCGATAACGCCCAGGACCGCCTCAATCAGGCCGCGTCCTCCGTCCAGTATACCGAAGAAGCGTCCCTGCTCCTCAGGCCTGGCCAGCAGCTTGATAAGCTTCATATGTGCCGCCCAGAATGTAAAAATCGAAAACACTCCCCACAGCATATAGATGATAACGATCCCAGAAAATCCCGGCACCATGGCAAACCAGACTCCCGCTGCCGCCGTCCCCCAAAGAGAGATGACCAGCAGCTTTTTGCAGGAAAACCTGTCACAGAGCATTCCGCTGGGGAAATAGCTGATGACCGAGATAAGTCCCAGGAACAGGAAGATCGTGTTCAGGTCCTGCAGGCTGATGTTATATACTTCCAGCAGTGTCTCCTGATAGTTGTTTTTAATGTAAGCTATGGGATAGATCACTCCCGCTGAAGCAACTACCAGAGCAAGCTGAATGTATCGTTTCAGAGTTTCTTTATTCACCTTTCCACCTCCTGACTATTGTTCAAATTTTTCTCTTTCCTCCACCGGGAAAATGGTCCCGTAATTCATGATACCGTTCGGATCAAACGCTTTTTTCAGCGTCTCCAGCATATAGTACGCGGAACCGTGCTCCAGCTTTGTCCACTCGCTGCGGTATTTCCCTATGCCATGATGGTGGCACATAGAGCCTTCCAGCTTCAGCGTCTCTTCCACTATAATCCTCTGGATCGGATGGTGATACACCCTAAGTTCATCCTCCGGCGCACAGTTGATATTGTAGCTATATACAAAATACATATTCGTGCCGTTGATATAGCTGTGAGAGGAATGTCCGCCCAGCATTGTCAGGTCGTCCGCCATCTCATATTCATTCCGGATTCTGTCTATCACGTTGTAATAAATCTGCGTGATATGCTCCCAGTCCGCAGAGATTTCCGTTGTGTACCCATCGTGTCTGTCATTGTCTATCATTCCCTGACGCTCATCATCCAGATCCTGCTGCGACCAGTTCAGATGATTAAACCAGTCCTCTATGAGCCGGCTGTCAACCTGTTCCACAATGCCACCTCTGTATTTTTCTACCGCTTCCTCAATAGCCTGGCATGTGGCATCCACTATGCCCTTCGGTCCTTCTGCCAGGAAAATGAGCACACATTTTCCCTTATAGAAATGATAAAAATGCTGTCTTGCGTCCTCCTCCGAATAAGTTCTGGCAACCGACGGGCGGAACCCTGCTGTCACTACTTCCCTGAGCACCTTGATGCCCGTATCCACATCTTCGACCAGATAGCCGTAGAATTTGTTGTTCTCCGGATAATATCTGAAGATCTTCACGGTCACCTCCGTGATATAGCAGAGGGTTCCCTCACTGCCCATGGGAATATTTCTGATATCCGGTCCTCCTGACCTTCTCGGCACATTTTTAATCCTGCAGATATTTCCATTTGGAAACACACACTCCAGTCCCACCAGCATATCCTCAATGGCTCCGTACAGAGTGGAAAACTGTCCGATGCTCCTTGTTGCCACAAGCCCGCCGTACTCAGCCACCGGTTTGGACTGAGGAGAATGCCCTGTCGTATAGCCCAGCTTGCGGAGCTCATCCTCCAGAGTCTGGAGCTGCACTCCCGCCTGGACAGTCGCCTGCATGTTGTATGTGTCGATCTTGATGATTTTATTCAGATTTTTTGCATCTACAACAACGGCAAGCTCTTTCCAGTTCTCCAGACCGCCCTCCGTAGCCGTCTTTCCGCTCCTGGGAATAACATTGATCCTGTTTTCGTTACAGTACATCAAAAGCTTTTTTACTTCCTCTGCATCATGCGGATACACGATAGCTGCCGGAACCGGCACTTTCAAAGCTTTTTTAGCTTTTGCATATTTCTTGTACCTGTCTGCTGACGCCTCATACAGATCATCCGCATTCAGATCGATCTGGGAGGCTTCCAGCATATTCTGTAAATCTTTGATAAGTTCTTCCTTTGTCTTGATCACTTTACTATCCTCCAGCATTTTTGTAAACATTCACCAAATTAAGCGCTTATTTTATTTAATGTATGTCACTTTTACCAAGCACAGCATAGCATATTCGATTTTAGCTTTCAACAGTTTTTCAGAAAATTTTCCCTATATTCGCCATTTATATTTTTTTACGGAAAATTTTCCATTTCCACACCTATTGACAGTTATTGTACCCTGTGATACGCTCAAATCACTACATAATACAACAAACAAAAGGAGGAATGGCACAATGCTTGCGACATCCACCAGGGCCTGGGGTTCTCCCGGCAGGTACATACAGGGGTCCGGGGAGCTGGAAAGACTGGTTCTTCACACGGAGAAATACGGAGAAAGGGTCTTCGCTGTCATCGACGAATACTTTTACGATGAATATTCCGGGAAAATAAGGGATATGTACAAGAAAAGCGGAAAAATGTTCGACTGTTACTGCTACAGGACAGAGATCACAGAAGCCCGCATCCAGGAGGCTGTCGGAAGCGCAGAAGCCTTCCAGGCGGGAGTGATCGTTGGCATGGGCGGAGGAAAAGCCATTGACCTGGCAAAATGTCTGGCTTCCCGCCTGAAAACGCCTCTGATCGTCATTCCTACCAGCGCCTCCACAGACGCACCTACCAGCGCCATGGCCATCGTCTACACAGAACAGCACGAGCACGATGACGTCTACTATTTCACAAAAAATCCAGACATGGTCCTCGTGGACAGCCAGATTATTGCAGATGCCCCTGTGCGTTTCCTTGTATCCGGAATGGGCGATGCGCTGGCGACAGTGTTTGAGGGACGCGCAAGCGTTCGGACAGACAGCGGCAATTATATCTGTGGCGAAACCGGGATTTACAGACAGACTCTCACATCGAGGGCCATAGCGGAAGAATGTTACCGCACCATCTTGGAAAATGGCCTCATGGCCCGGATCTCCAACGAAAATCATGTTGTGACTGAAGCTCTGGAGGCTGTCATTGAGGCCAATACCCTTATGAGCGGGCTTGGTTTTGAGAACGTGGGATGCGCTGCTTCCCACTGTGTCTGCAACGGCCTGACCAGACTTCCGGAGGGGAGCCAGACTCTCCACGGGGAAAAAGTCGCTTTTGGTGTGATCTGTCAGCTTATCGCTGAGCACGCGCCCCAGCGGGAACTGGATCAGGTCATACGCTTCAACATGAGCGTCGGCCTCCCGGTTACTCTGGAAGATCTGGGGGTGGAAGCCTCGGATGAAAACATCTCTCTGATCGCGGGAAACCCGCAGGAGACAGAGTGGACCCGCGAGCCCTTTTACACGGATCACAAGATCGTGGCAGATGTCATCAAAGGGGCGGATGCTCTGGGGAAATTTTATAAGAGCCAGGACAAGATCGGTCCTGGACAAAGTCACCGACTAAGGCCATAATCAAAAAGAACCATCCGGAAATCCTCTTCCCGGATGGTCTTCGTTTTTTGCATTGTACTGTAACGCTTAAATTATTTAAGGTTAACCTCTGCGCCCTCACCCTCGAGCTTAGCCTTGAGCTCCTCAGCCTCAGCCTTGGAAACGCCCTCTTTAACAACCTTCGGTGCGCTGTCAACAAGCTCTTTAGCCTCTTTCAGGCCAAGACCTGTGATCTCACGAACAACCTTGATCACCTTAACCTTGGAAGCGCCTGCTGCTACAAGCTCTACATCAAACTCGTCCTTCTCCTCTACTGCTGCAGCTCCGTCTCCAGCTGCTGCTGCAACTACAACGCCTGCTGCTGCAGATACGCCGAACTCTTCTTCGCATGCTTTAACCAACTCGTTTAATTCTAATACTGATAACTCTTTGA
>CAZZBJ010000057.1:0-15697 GCA_964652805.1 uncultured Mordavella sp.
ACCTCATTCACTCAGAGTCTGCAAACATATTTGCGCATAACTCTTGACACTACCTCTCTCCCTGCTGATATCGAAGGAATTCTTCTGTTCTCATGGAACAGTCTCCCTTCTTAAATGCGCCACTACTGCTGTTTATACGTGAGGAATAAAAAAGAGCACTCTTTGAAAGTTTTCCATTCAAAAAGTGCCCAAATCATCGGTTTTCCGATATGATAAATAAATTTTGGCTGTCAGCAGATTCAGTTTGAAACAATTTTGAAAAGTGAATATCCTTCTCTTCACAGTCTCAATCACAATCTCTAATCTTTTTTCTTAAAGGCAGAACCATGGACGGAGATACAGAGAGTTCATCTAGCCCCATCTTAAGGAACTCTTCTGTAAGCTCAAGATCGGCTCCAAGTTCTCCGCAAATGCCAACCCATGCACCCGCTACGTGTGCATTTTCGGTTACCATCTTTATCATGGCAAGAACGGCAGGATGGTGCGAATCATAAAATTCGTCTAATTTGGAATTTTGCCGATCGATTGCAAGCGTATACTGCGTCAAATCGTTGGTTCCTATACTGAAGAAATCCACTTCCTTAGCAAGATCACGGCTAATCATTGCAGATGCCGGTGTCTCAATCATAATTCCGAGTTCCACGTCTTCCTTATATGGAATTCCTTCATTTTTCAACTCTTCTTTCACTTCCGCAACAATTTCCTTGATCTTACGCACTTCATCCACGGAAATGATCATCGGAAACATAATAGAAATATTTCCAAACATGGCCGCACGGTAAAGTGCACGAAGCTGTGTCTTAAAAATCTCAGGCCTTGTAAGACAGATACGAATAGCACGGTATCCAAGCGCCGGGTTTTCTTCTTTATCCAGTCCAAAATAATCTACCTGTTTGTCCGCTCCTATGTCAAGTGTGCGGATGATGACTTTTTTCCCCGCCATGCTCTCAGCCACCTGCCTGTATACTGTAAACTGCTGTTCTTCTGTCGGAAAATCCTGACTTTCCAGATATAGGAACTCACTTCTGAAAAGTCCGATTCCATCAGCGTCATTCTTGAGAACAGCGCCAATATCCGAGACATTCCCGATATTCGCATAGACATTAATCTTCTGTCCGCTCTTTGTAACATTTTCCTTACCTTTTAGCTGTTCCAGAAGAGTTTGTCGCTCCATGTCTTTCTTACGTTTCTCATACATCTCTTTCAACGTCTCTTCAGTAGGATCAATATAGAGCGTTCCGGTAAATCCGTCAATTACCGCATTTCTTCCGCTGTACTCCTTTCGAAGCTCCTTCCCCAGACCAATGACAGCAGGAATATTCATGGTACGCGCAAGAATCGCGGTATGAGAGTTGGACGAGCCATACTGAATGGCAAAACCAAGTACTTTGCTCTTATCCAACTGCACAGTCTCACTCGGAGCCAAGTCATCAGCCGCAATAATGCAGGGCTCTGTCATCTCCTTGAAACCAGTATCCACACCAGAGAGAATGTCAAGCACTCGTTCAGAAACATCCTTTACATCTGCTGCGCGACCCTGCATGTAGGCGTCATCCATAGCTTCAAACATCTTTGCGAAATTATCTTCAGTAGTAGCTACTGCATATTCAGCATTTACTTTGTGTGTACGCATGATATTTTCAATTGATTCGAGATAGTCGAGATCTTCAAGCATCATCTGATGAACCTCAAAGATCATGGCGTTAGCTTCACCGAGATTTTCAATTGTTTTATCATACAACCCCTTTAACTGAGCAATCGCCATATCTTTTGCTTCAAGAAATCTTTTCCATTCAGCATCCACATCATCAACGTGTGTTCGCCTAATCACTCGGGTATTTCTCTCGTAAAACAAAAGTTTTCCAATCGCAACGCCTCCGAACACGCTTTTACCACTAATAATAATCATGATTTATCAATTCTCCTTGTCCGATTCATAAGTTCTTTTTGAAGAACATTTCCAGTTCTGCAACTGCTGTGTCTTCATCAGAACCTTCAACAGTAACTATAATTTCTTCGCCTTTCTTCACACCGAGCCCCATAACTCCAAAAATTCTCTTCGCATCTGCAACTTTCTCGCCTTTCGCAATCTTAACGGCCGACTGATAACCGCCAGCCTGCTTTACCAGGATTCCTGCCGGTCTTGCGTGAAGTCCTTCCACATCCGTGATTACATACTTAAATTCTTTCATTGATATCTCCTCCTTTGATCTGTATACTTTGCACCAGCATGTAACAAATTAGATAAGTTTTCAATTACTGCTACCCTTCACCTTTATGAGTTCTGAAATGTACTGGCGGATAAATATCATGAGTCTATCTTGCATACTTCATGAAACAGCCCTGCTTTCTTGCGATTTCTGTAAATCCTTTTTTATTCAGATTTTTCATTTGAAAGCATCCTTCCCACAACACCGAAATAAAATGCACCGCCCAAAATACCACCGATACACGGCGCAAGCAAATATACAAGCCATAAATGACCACTGAACACAGCTGAGATATCGTAGCCTTTTACCAAACCGTAAATATAACTTACCACTCGAGGTCCAAAATCACGGGCGGGATTAAAGCACGCTCCGGAATAATCCGCCCCCCAGGAAATATTAATCGCGATAATTGCACCCACAACAAAAGAATACATCCCTTTAGACGGTATATTGGGATTTCGAGAGTCTGCCAAAACAAAAATAGCAAAAATAAGCATAGCCGCCAGAAGCATTTCCATTAAAATCTGACCAAACAAGTCCCCTTCCTGGGCTGTACAATAAAAAAGTTGCGCTGGATTAGTTCCTGTAGAATCTGCCCATTCTGACAAAAAACTGCCATAGAGAAAGTAGAGCAGAACTGTGCCGATACCCCAGCCTGCTACCTGTGCAGCAACATACGCAGGAACCAGTTTCCAGTCCAATTTATGAAACACGGCCCATGCAAGGGAAATCGCAGGATTGAAATGAGCATAAGAAATGGGTATAAAAATCGCGATTGTAAAAGCGAACAAAATTCCAAACCATACTGAAAATTCAAATTGAGTAGTAATGCTTTTTGTCACAACATTGGGTACGGTAAGCCCAACGCCCCAAAAACAAATGAAAGCTGAACCGATAAATTCTCCCAATATAGCCTTTCTATTATTTTTTCCCATATTGAAATACCATGTCGGCCGTTATCAATACGCAAATTGAAGAAGCGTGTTAACGGGCGACCTCCTTTCTTCAAATAATCCATTAATTACACTTGACAAATATATCCAAAAAACATATCCTAAAATCATGACAGAATTATTATTACGTTTCAGGTGGCAAAATGAAAAAATCAAAGTATGTTTGTGTTGTGACCGTGGCAGATATGCAGAGCATCTCCAATGCAGCTAAAGCTTTGGGTATGTCTCAGCCTGCTCTCACTAAAACTATCAGTAATATTGAAGAAGAGTATGGCGTGAAACTTTTTAACCGAAGCACAATACCGCTTCAATTGACTCAAGCCGGAAAAACATTCGTAACAGAAGCGCGCCGTATTATCCGTATGGAAGATACAATCAAAAGGGAAATGGCTGCCCATCTGGATACCCAAACTACGCAATTAACTGTGGCTTGCGGTTTCACGGCATCCACTCTCTGGATGCCGTTTATCCAAAAATCTTTTAACCAAAAATATCCTAACGTAAAACTCTCTCTCAAAATGACCCATGGTCCAGCTACAGAACTTGCATTGAAAAGCAGAGACGCAGATCTTGCGTTCTCACAGCTTCCCCTACGCTACAACGATTTAGAGCATGTAGAACTTCCCAGTCTGCCTCGGGTATTTCTGGTTCCATACAACCATTCGATTTTGGAGGGAATCAATATTTCCAACAATAGCCTGGATAATCCGGTTTCTCTTGCCTTCAGCCAACTGAATGGCCAAGACTTCATCTCACTGCGCGAAGAGGAACCGGACTACACAGAACTAATTAATTTCTGTAATCAGGCCAAAATCAAACCGAACAAAATCATTACCACCAATAACTATTTTTCTGTCTATCGTTCCGTCCTGGCCGGACTAGGCATTGCCATTTCCAGTCTCATTTATGCAACGCCACATAAATGTCCGCCTCCCGTAATCTGCAGTGTGGACGGTTATGAACCTCAACGGCTTCAGTATGTAATCAGCTATTGCAAAGCAACAAAGCCACTGAATAAAATGACTCTTGACTTCCTTGAAATCTGCAAAGATGTGATTGGTTCTTATGCATAAAATTTAAACGCCAGAATATAAGTATCTGTACAGAATTGGTGTTTCTGTCATCTTCATACAGTATATATTTGTAATGCAGGCAATCTCTTAATCATAGAGATTTTTTTAAAATTTCCAAAATCTGTGCATAAGATAGTTTGGAATATCCTCCCAAACGCGGTTCTTTTTTAGAACCGTAAACAGATTCATCTGAATCTGCCGGTGCTACGATATCGTTCAATGCAACTTGCGCATCCTCTTCAAACATGGCTCCGTCAATTCCTAAATCCCTCAGATGTGTCGGAAGTCCCATCTTTTCCACCCATTTCTGCAGAAGATCAGCCGCTTTCAAAATCATATCTTCCGTGTTTCCCTCATCTTTTACACCCATACAGTTGACCGCCCATTGTTTAAACCGTCTATCATCGTTCTTATAAGCTACTCGCACCCACTGCGGAGTCAAAATACCCAGGAGCACTCCATGAGTGGCGCGATATTTCGCTTCCAAAGCGCCCTCGATGTTATGCACACACCAATCGCTACTCACATAGTTTAGTGCCATATGCGCACTATTTGCCATCATAGCTGCAATACTTAGGTTAGCTCTGGCATTATAGTCTCTTGGATTCTCAATAACACGCGGCCCGCATACCAACGCCGTTTTGATTATCGCCTCACAATACCCATCGGCCAGAAAGGAATCCTCTGTATCATTAAAATAATGCTCCATAGCATGAGACATCATATCCATCGTACCTGCAGCCGTCTGTCGTGGCGGAAGTGAATAAGTAAGTTCTGGATTAACAAAAATCACGTCATTGCAAAGCTTCGGATGACCAAATCCTATCTTTTCTACCGGCTCAATTTCGTCATTAATAATAATTCCCCCAAAACTCACCTCGCTGCCCGTTCCTGCCAGAGTGGGCACAGCTCCATGGGGAAGAACCTCCCAAACAACAGGTTTTGAAGCATCAAAATCTGCGATATCACCATCCTCATAATTCACTGCGAGAGCCGTTACTTTGGCAGTATCCATTGCCGCTCCACCACCAACACCAAGAACAAAACCAATATCCTCTTCTTTACAGATTCTCGCCGCCTCTTTCACCACACTGAGCTTTGGAAGCACCTGTACCTTATCCATCTCAATATAGCTGATTCCTGCCGATGTAAGGCTGTCTTTGATTCTATCCATCAAAGGCACCAGAAATGGACTACCATCATGACAAATCATGCATTTATCAGCAAAGTTCCGGATTTCCGAACCCACCTTATACTCGGTCTCTTTCCCAAAAATGATTTTTGTCTTAGGATCAATTGTAAAATCCAAAAGCATTTTCACACCTCCATTTTACTTGATTCTTTTATAATATTTAAAACCATCGGCTAAGTCGGTTGATTTATCATACCCTATAATGCCGACTCACCTTTGCAACAAATGATTTATTTGTTTTCAAGGCCCCGTTTTTAAGAACACGAAAACTCTACAGTGAAAACAGGACTTTCCCCTATAAACAAAGCCTGATAAAACTTAATATATCTTGCAAAGTTTTATCAGGCCTCTGTGTCAATGACCGCTATCAGCACTTCTGAGCGAGAAGTTTTTCACCCTTCAGCCATCTCTCCACTTCCGCAAACATCAATTCACCGGAAATTCTAACGCCATCACCAGCCCCTCCCGCTAAATGTGGAGTCAAAACTACATTTTCTAACTTATGAAGAATCGAGTCATCAGGCAACGGTTCCTCGTTGAATACATCCAGTGCCGCGCCACGGATTTTGTTATTCTCGAGAGCTTCAATCAAAGCTTCTTCATCAATTAAACCTGCGCGAGCCGTGTTAATCAGAAATGCTGTTGGTTTCATAAGATTAATATGCTCTCTATCAATAATGCCATGAGTCTCTGGTGAATATCTTACATGGATAGAAACAAAGTCTGACTGAGACATCAAATTTTCCAAAGAAACCATTGTCACATTATATTCATCGGCAACTTCTTGGGATACATAAGGATCCCAGGCAATCAGCTTGCACCCGAGGCTAGAAATTTTTTGCGCTACATATTTAGCAACATTTCCAAAACCGGCAAGACCCACAACTGCATCACGCATAAGCATCGGCATCCAGGTCATAGCCACTCGAAAATCAAATTCCACTCCGTTGTGCCATCTATTATTTACATAAGTAATACCCCGGTTCAAGCCGAGAATATGGGCAATTGTCATTTCAGCTGTAGGTTCGCAGGCTCTGGTTGGGCAGTGCGCCACTGTCACTCCATGGGCTTTAGCCGCTTCAAAGTCTACATTCTCTGTACCGCCTCTCATAACACCCAGGAACTTCAATTCCTTTGCCGCTTCAAAAAACTGTTTTCCGGCAGCAGAATAGGAAATGATAATAATTTCTGCATCTTTAATTTTATCCAGAAACTCAGCTGAGTGGCGTACCCAATTTGGCCCTTCTGTTTCAATCTTCAACTGACCGCCTTTAGTTCCTTCGCAAAACAGCCCATCGTCAGCTACAATTTCAAAAGAATATCCATACTTTTCTACCACACGATAAATGGGCTGCACATCTTCCCTCATCTCATTGACTTTAGGATCTCTAGTGCCATCCGTGACCAAAATACATTTTTTTGCCATAGCCTCTCCTTTCTACATTTCCTTTAAAGCCTCGTCTACGGTTGCATTTTCGTGAATGAGTGCTGCCAGTGCAGACACAATACCTTTTACATTTTTGCTGCCATAAATATTTCTTCCAATAGCGACACCGGCACACCCAGCATCCAAAGCACCTTTTACATATTCAAGAGTAACTCTCGGATCATCATTATACGGCCCGCCAAGTGCTACCACAGGAATATATGTGTTTTTTAGAACTTCAGAGAATTCTGGTCCAGTCCACTGAGCTTTGATAAAATCGGCTCCCATTTCTGCCGCTATGCGACAAGCTACCTTCATGGCATCTACGCTTCTAATCTTTTTTTTCAGTTCTTCATCTTTTACCATGGGCTCCGTGTTATAAGGCATCATTTCGGTGCAGTAAGCAATTCCCAGTTCGTCAGCCTGTCTCGCCAATCTCGTCATTACCTTCTGGGATTCAACATCAATCACACGGTCACCTATCTTTCTCCCTACATACCCATTATTGATTATCCCGTCAATACCCAATTTCTTGGCCGTTCCTGCGTCAAAATATGTATCCGGAATCTCATCCTGATGGCCTGCCAGCAAAGTTGGAAACGCATCTACACGTAGAATCACCGCAGAATCCTTAAAAGAATCGCGGAAGTGTTTAACCAGCCCATAGGTAGCCAAAACGGCATCAACTCCCGAAGCGCACGCTTCTTCAATGATCGGAGCAGGATTATCGACTGATGTCTTTCCCATCGGGCCAAAATCCATTGCCAAAATCAATGACTTGCCGTCTTTTGCAAAAATTTTTTCCATGCTTTTCTTCATGATTATTTCCTCCTTATTTTTACGTTTTCGATTTATAATTCCTTCATTGCTTCATCTACAGTAGCACCACCATGCACAATCGCTCCTAATGCCACCAACAAACCTTTCATATTCTTATGATGGAATACATAATTTCCTACGGTGATTCCCGCACAACCGAGATCCATGGCAGCTTTAGCAAGCTCAAGAGTTCGTCTCTCATCTGGGATATCCGGACTTACTATGCCGAATACTGGGATATAAGTATTCTTCATTACCTCCGAAAACTCTGATCCTGGACAATGAGCCTTAATCGCATCCGCACCCATCTCTGCAGCAATTCTGCATGCAACCTTCATATCCTCTACCTTACGGATTTCCTTCTGGAGATTCTTGTCCAACACAACCGGACTGGTATTGTAAGGCATAATACAAGAGATATATACTATACCAAGTTCATCTGCCTGTTGAGCAATCCGAGTAAGAACTTTCTGCGATTCCACATCAATAACCCGGTTCCCGATCTTCCGCCCCACATAGTTATCCGTCATAACGCCTTGGATTCCCATATTATACGCCACTTGGGCATCAAAATAAGTATCCGGAATCTCGTCCTGTTTGCCTGCCAATAACGTTGGGAACGCATCAATTTTTAAAACAATACCGGCATCACCGAAACAATCGCGGAAATTTTTAACAAGACCGTAAGTCACAATCGCAGCATCAATCCCTGCATCACTAGCTTCCTTCAGCACTCGATCCGGATCATCAATATCAAATCTGCCCTGCATTCCATTCTCCAAGCCGAGTATCAGAGCTTTTCCGTCTTTTCCAAGAATTTTTTTCATGTTTTCTTTCATAAAAACTCCTCCTTGATATTCTTTTTTTTAATATAATTATTACTTTTTTAAATATTTATTGGCACAAATATAACATACTTTCCTCAATCTGTCAACATATAGTCAAAAAGAAGTACATAAATTATATATAGAATTACATTACAACACATGTGTTACCATTGAATAATTTGAATAATGAAGAAACGAAATATAAAACAAAACTAACAGACAGTATATTTACCACCGGAAAATCGCTCTGACGACTCCTGAGATCCTTTAAGGAAGCATTTCAGACGCTCTTGCTCCCATCTACTAACAAAAAAATTTTTGTAATCCTTTCTTTATCTGATGTATATCCTCTGTCCAGTTGATATATTTCATCAGCTGAAATCGGCTCATCTTAATCCAGCCCTTCTACAAATAGATAACGACAACCCGATTCCAGCTTTCTCCAACTCATTTCAACTGAATACTTTCTTACTTCAAACTAAAATTATACTTTCTTGCTAATCTTTCCAGCCATTTCATCAGCTTCAAGAAGTGGTTTCAATACCTCCGCAATCCCCTTCACATCATTCACAAAATTTGTAGCTACACAAGTTGGAACTCCTGAATCAACCAACCGTTCCGCTATCGTTTTCCCTGCACAGATAAAGATGTCTGTTTCTCTGGCCGCACCTTTACCTTCTGCAGCTCCGACACAGGTCACTTTAATATCATTCAGGTCATATCCCAAACTCTTAACAGCTTCCTGGATTGCCTTGCGCGCAAACAAACTCGAGCCAACCCCGCTCCCGCATACTGCAGTAATTGTATACATAAAACCCATACCTCCTTTATATCTTTATATTTTATAATTTTATAAGCATCAACTTTTCCTAATGTTAGAACAAAAGCTTAGCAATCCATCCTACTGCACCCATATAGAGGCAAGAATCCAAGCTTCCCATTGTCACAGACTGCTCCACAATGTTCAACCCGGTTACAAATAAAATAGAAGCATACATTGCGCCAAAACCTACAAGGAATCCGCATACCACACACGCTTTCCAACCACCTTTTTTATTCACAATAGGGCCAACGGCAGCCATTTCGTTAAACCCTACTACCAACGAAAATATTACAAAAACAGGGGTATTTAAAGCCAGCTGGCTTAAAGAACCAACCACCTCGCCTACCATATGAGCGAGCATTGCAATAGCAACTGCATTCGGTGCAACGCCGTAAAAGGCAACGCTATCCATACCAGGAACAGCGTCCGGAAGAAACTTATCTGAAATACCCTGGAAAGCCGGAAGTACCGCTCCTAAAAACATACGTAATCCATATTGCAATACATAAGTAGCACCCGCCCACTGAATTCCAGCTAAAAGGATGTAAATAAATCCGTTCACGTCCCCTCTATAGCCATCAAAGATCTCTAACGCTTCCGGATTTCCCACAATCATAACGATAGCCCACACGCAAACCCAGGCCACAGGAATAGATAATGCAATCGTCAACCCGCTGGCAGATATGCCACTCAAAAAACCAGGCAGTTTAATTTTTTCCGCATCATCCTTCTCCGGATCTCCAAATAAAGGTGCAATTTTTGCACACAGAGCCGCTGTAATCTGGTTTGTCCATCCTAAAGCATACGTTCCTCCTGTAGCGTCCATAGCCGCTTTATAACTTAGCATTGGCGAAACTGTAATGTAAATTACTGAGACTATGGCCACCACTGCATCTAACACAATACCGGTCAATTCCATCGTCTGATAAAAGAAATAATAGAACACAGATACAAAAGCCAATATATTATGTGTAGTAAGGTATACTACCTTGAAATAGGGTACAATCTTAACCAAAAGAATGTGAAGAAACCAAACAAGAATAAAACACGGCACTGCTCTGGGTGCAATATATTCAATGCTCTGTGGCAACGCCAAAAAAGGTGAACTTCCCACCGGAGTCACTCCTCCGCTAATGCCGAGAGTGGGGCCAAGAAGCTCACCCAACATAGTCACAGTCGTACCCATAGCACTAGTCCCTATATTAAATACATAATATCCCAAGCAACCGGTCAGAAATCCTTCAGCTATGTCCACTAAAGGTTTTTTCATCAAAATTAATCCAAGTGCAATCAAAATCCCCATAAAGAAGGCTGTCTGTGTAAAAATATTTGTACTTAGCCAATTTACAATAGTCTGCATTTTCTCTCCTTTCCCAAGCAAAAGCTCGCTAATTATTATCAACCCTATGCTACTTTCAGATTAAAATTTCTTTTATCTTTTTTATCACCTCTTCTTTCGTCTCGCACGTTACCGCTTCTCTGAATTTGTCTTCCTTTTCAAACAGCGTTGCCATCTCCTGGATCAAATCGATATGAGAGGAATGATCCAAAGCACATAACCCAAAAACCACAGAAACAGGATCATGATCAGGATTACCAAAGACAACTGGTTTTCTTAAGGTAATCAAGGCTAGTCCAATTTTCTTGCTACCCATATCCGGCCTTGCATGAGCGACAGCTATTCCATCTAAAAGAACAATATAAGGGCCAAATTCTTCTACAACATCAATCATTCCTTGTATATAGCATTCCTCTGCCACTCCCGCATTTACCAGAAGTCGCCCCACTGCGCGAACGGCATCTTCCCAATTGTCCACATCTACATTAACTTCAACAGTATCCTTAGTTAGCAAATCAAAAATCATATTCCACCTCCTTTATTCTTTAATTTTTCATCCATAATTCTCGCTCTATTTTTTCAAGGTAAGCGCCGTTCGCCTCCTTTGCGACCTTCCCAAGCTGATAGAAAGCCATAAATAAAACCGCTCCCATTACCACCGTAACCAAACTGACATAACTCTCTGTCACCACAGTCATAAAAATTGCTAATATAATAATAACCACACAAAAAAATTTAAAAAAAACAGAAACTGCCAAAAGTGCAAAAATCGGATATGCTCTCTTACCGCCGAAGGACACTTTGTTGTCCTTTGTCAGTGACCATCTCGCCTTTTCACTGCTGTTTTGAAATTCTGCTTTTCCTTCCATGGTTCTCTCATCTCCCCCTTGACTCATTTCTCCCCAATTCTTTTCTGCCCGCCAATCTCTGATCGCCGTATAAATCCTTCTTCTTTTGTATCCGAACATATAGATAGCTGCCCCTGCAAATATCCCTAAAATGATTACTTGCTCATTTGATACAAAAAAACCAGAGCCAAATAACACGGCAACAAGCAGACCAGCCATTTCTATGATGAAACTAGCTGTTCCAAACTTTTTCAGAGGATACACTCTTGAGAAACCCAATATCACCCGATCACCATCTACAATATATTCCGCTACTCCTTTTCGATTTCTCCCCAACACACTTAACATCTCCTATCCCAATATTTGAAATGATATTGCCCGCATCATTATCGGCCTGCTTTATTGTCAGGCAACTACTTTAAGCTGTTCTTTCAGATATTTCCATTTCCGAATACTTTTCCGGATTATATTTCTCTTCATGCTAGCTAGTACAGAGAACGCTAAATAACTGACACCATTATGTTTTTCGTGTATAATGGAACTATAAAATTTAAGATAAAATATTATCTTGAAAAAAGGGAGCCTGATTTCAATCAGAAAATGCATGATGTTCTTGTTGTATATAAACAGGTATCTATGCAGTTTGACGAGGACGGAAATCTTATCGTTCCAGAGGACGGCATCCAGACAATCGGTAATACCTGTTCTGATCGAAATCCAGATGCAGAGCATGGATTTATATTCGCTCCCAAACATGATTCATGGTTGAATAGAATAGAAAGTTTTTTCAGCAAGCTGACAAAACAAATTTTTGATGAGATAAACCAGGAAGCGGTAGTTTATCATTGGACGTACAAAATCGATGAAGCCGATGATGCGAAACCTGCTGGCAATTAATGTGTCAGTTATTAAATGTTCATTATACCAGCTAATCATTCAGCTACGCTTTACCGCATTATTGTTTGTCGTAAGCATATCTAAAAAACACACTTCACAGGTTCTTTCATCCTCGCTTAGATATACTTCTCGAACTGTTTTTCACAAAAGAGATTGCATCCCTCCATCCGGTTACTTTATACCCCAAAATTCCACTCAAAACCTATGCTCCCAACAGTTGCAAGAACCGGACTATCGTTTTATTAGTATGCTCCGACAGCCAAAATACATTTTTACGCACTTTTAATCCGTCCCGAATAGGAATAAAGACAATATCATACCGTCCTGCCAACTGATAACTTTCATTCGCCACTGTAGCTGCCAAATTTGATTCCACCATAGGCAGTATGGAATCAAAATCATAATACTGAACCGCCCATCCGCCATAGCGATTTGCCTCTTTATCCATCAAACGATACTGATTCCCCGGAAAATTATCTTGCGCAGGAACAATAATCGGAACCGAAAGCCCTAGTAACGGCAAATCGGACGAACATATCTCTAAACATGATTTTCCTGTTCTTTCCCAGATTTGCCTTCCCATAATCAGATAAATTTGTTCTTCTAAATACGTAAAACTCTTACAGCCATCCGTAACTTCATCAAACTGATTAAGCGCAATATCTATCTGGCCATTTCGCAAAGCAAGATCCAAATCCACATAATTTAGCCTGCGAATACTCAGACGAACCTGTTCGTTCACCAACTGATGCAAAACTCTCCGAATTACAACATCCACGCACTGATCTAAAAGGATTCCCACAGTCAGCGACCCCTTGTTTCCCGAGTCGAGAGAACTGACTTGGGAAAGTATCGCATCTAGGTTTCGCAACGGATTTTTCAAATTTTGAGCCAAAAATTCCCCTGCCACTGTTTTTTCTATAGAATTATGACCTCTTCGAAAAAGCTTGATACCTAACTCGTTCTCCAAACTCATAATCTGATGGCTCACCGCCGACTGCGACATAAACAGTTCCTGTGCCGCTTTGGTATAACTCATATGTTTACATACTGTCAAAAAAGAATTAAGTTGAGTAAGTGTCATAGTCATAATTGTTGTCTGTGTATCTAGTATCTAATTTGCACAACAAAAAACAAGAACAAGGTTACCAAATTGTAATTTCAGGAATAATTTTATTCCTTTTTATCATATCTTTTTAGTAGATATTACTATAGTCTATCCTGAATTACAAGTAATTTTCGCATTTTTTCAATGAATTTTTTTCATGTGGCTATTATTTTTTTTCGCTGTCTATACTTTTTTCATCATGTTATAATAAATGATGGAAAATTTAAACCTTATGCCCTTCTATGTTCCAAGTCATCACTTTCACTTTCGTTGCTTTCAATATTTGTTGATTTCTCCAAAAATTTTTAATTAAAGAAAGGGTGGTTTTATATGGCATCAACAAATCAATATATAAAATTGTTTAACAGGTATTTTATTCTAGTCTGGCTAGTTTCTTTTTTCCTGAATATCTGTCAAAATGTGCTTAACAGCACAATTCCTCTTTACCTTACTTCTATTAATGTGTCCACCAGTTTCGCTGGATTTTTAGGACTTCCCTACGCCTTTTGCGGGATTTTGATACGTTTTATCGGAGGACACTGGGTAGACAACCGAAGTAGGCGCTCGCTTCTGGCTTTCGGTTGTTTTGGCTTTGGTCTTTCTGCCCTATTCTTCGGCATTATCCCGTCTGCAATCTCCATGGTTCTTATGCGCGCCATCCACGGCCTGTGCTTCGCCTCTGGACAATTAGCCGGTTCCACCGCCAGCGCTGACGTAACACCTGATGATCAATTTACGCGAGGTGTAGGCATTTACTGGATTGCCTCAGCTCTCTCCTTTGGACTTTCAGGGTATATTGTTACAGGTCTTTCCAAAAACGGTTTTCTTCCAGTCTTTTTCGCTTGCGCCCTTGCAACAGTTGTTGCAGGATTTCTGGCACTATTCTGCAACTATGAAAAGAAATGGCCTCGCGAGTCAACAGCAGCAAAAGATGAAATCAGCTCCGAAACTAACAAAAAAAGGCTCCTCAACTACATAGAACCTGCTGCGGCAAAACCGGCTATACTAATGTTTCTTATGGCTATAGGAAACGCCAGTGCCAGTATGTATCTTCTCCTGTTTGGAGAAACCATGGCGTACCGCAACACTGGTATGGTAATGATTGTAGCTGCTATTGGTATGGCCATTGGCAACTTGATCTCCGGCCCGCTTCGCGACAAGACTGGAACCCTAATCAGCCTGCTGGTTGCATTTCTTTCCGGAGCTTTCGGATTTGCTCTTATGGCTCTTGTTCATACAGAAATCACTTTTTATCTGGGCGGCTTTGCTTTTGGTTTCATTCAAGGTATTTTAAGTCCCGTTCTCTATGCGCTTGCAGTAGAAAAGGTACCGCTGCATCGTCGAGGCGCTTCTGGAGGCACAATATTTTTCACCCTAGATTTAGGAATCGGGTTCGGTTCATTTCTTTGGGGAATTGTAATTGAAATTGGCGGCTTCACATCCACCTTTATCACGGTTTCTATTATATTTGCCGTTGCTGCTATATTTTCTGTCTGCTTTTACGGTGGTATCTCTAAGGAATCAAAATAATTCATCTAAACAAAAAGCGCGCAGAACTATGGAGAGCTGTGCCATGCGACTTTGTGCGTTTCTTATTTGTGTCACGTTGAAAAGGAAGTGTCGAAAAATCACCGAAAAAAGGTGATTGAATGACACTTCCGCTCGTTAAAGCAAAAATCCGATGCATTCTCTGTTTTCAGATTGGAACACCAAATTTTTTCGTATCTTAATACAATTAATGAAACCTCTAGATTTTCCGCTTTTCTATAACATTTTTCACTTTAACACGGCTTTTTGTACGTTCATTTTGGATTTTTACACATGAAATTTAATCAAATTATTTATATCCCAACATAACAGGAATTCATAATCGTTTTTCAGAATTCTAAAAGTTACTTCTGCCTGAATCGAGCGGTTCATCCGATGCAGGATTCTTCTCCTCTCAGACAAATATCAGCTTTCACATTCCTCACAGAAATTGCACATTTTTCACATTTTATCGTGGTGAATTTAATCACATAATTAGTCAGTTAGAATGGATCCATTCGTTATCTTCCTCCCCTAAAACTTCCCAGTACCCTTTACGGCTGGTTCCAGCCCTTTTTATCTTGTTCGCCCGTTTTAATTTTTGAACATAATATTTCACCTTACTCACTGACCAATCTAAACTTTCAGCAATCAG
>CAZZBJ010000058.1:0-1784 GCA_964652805.1 uncultured Mordavella sp.
ATCCTCCAGGGTATGTCTCCATCCGAACCGCTTCATGTCCACCTGCCAGCCATCCCTGGTCCACAGAACCTCCACCCCTTCTCCCTCCAGAAGGTTTTTCTGCATGTCAAATGTATCAAAGGCCGCCGCTCCGCTGAGCAGGCCTCTTCCATTGACCACCCTGTGGGCGGGCGCATCCTCTCCCAGCTTTCCCCTGTTCAGAGCATATCCCACCTGGCGGGCATTTTTCGGCTTTCCGCTAAGAAGGGCGATCTGCCCGTAGGAGGCCACTTTTCCCCTGGGAATACTTCTGCACACGATACCGGCCCTCTGATAAAAATCCATTTTTTCTACTCCTTTATGAATACATATTCCGCCGGCCCGCTGCAGGGGTACAGGTCCGACTCGCTTTTCATTTTCTTTGCGGATGAGATAATGATCTTCACAGCTGTTCCTCCTTCTGCATGGACAGGAGCCACTCGATGGCCTTGGCCACTCCGTCCTCGTCGTTGGAGCCGGCGATGTGGTCTGCCGCCTGCAGGCAGCCCTGTGACCCGTTTGCGACCGCAATACCAATTCCTGCAAACGCCAGCATGCCCCTGTCGTTGTCCCCATCTCCGAAAGCCGCCGCCCCCGCCTGCTCCAGCCCCAGATACTGCAGCAGGAACCCAAGGGCAGACTCCTTGCCCGCATCCCTGTAGGAAATCTCCAGAAGCTGGGGTACAGAGGAGGTTACATAGATATCCGGCACCTCCCGCTCCAGGAGCCCCCACAGGCTGTGCTTCTTATCCTCCCCCTTCACCACCACGTCCAGACAGTCCAGTTTCCCTTCTGCCGCATGCGCCCGGATAAAGGCATCCATATCCGCCACCGGCTCCCGGGTTCTCCGGATATAGCCAACGGCTGCCGGCATGGCTCCATACCGCACCGGGTCTTCCACATACTCCTTCTGGGCATAGGGCTTTCCATCTATAAAAGCTTCAAAGACCACATCCCTGTCGCTCATGAGGCCCAGGATCTTCTCCGCCGACTCCTCTGTCAGCGAAAATTTCCGCAGATACTCTCCCGTGCGCACATCCACCACAGCTGTCCCGTTGGAAGTGATAGCATAGCGTATCCCGGGGATATGCAGGACTTCCTCCGGCAGGGAAGCAAAGGAGCGTCCGCTGGCCGGGATGACACAGATGCCTCTCCCCAGCGCCTCCGCAATGGCCCGCCTTGTTCTTCTGCTCAGTATGCCCCGGCTGTTCAGCGTGGTCCCGTCCAGGTCCAGGGCAATGCTTGTGATCTTCATAGTCTGCTCTCCTTTGTTCTGTCCGTATTTCGCACTTGTCATTTTATCTCTTCCACTTCCCCCAGGGCCCTCAGAAACTGCTTCCGCCCGTAGCCCTCAAACTCCACCTCGATCATCATCTCATCCTCCCCCGCAATGGTCCCCTCGCCGTACTTCCGGTGGCGGACTCTACGGACCTCGTCTTCCGCCGGGCGTACCTTTTCCACGCAGGGCTCCCCACGGCTTCTTCGCATCTGCACCTCCACTTCTCTTCGGAGCTCCTGCAGATTATCCCTCTTTTCCTTCTGACTCCTAATCTCACTCCAGTCCAGCAGATGCTCCGGGAGCATCCGCAGATAGGAGCTGTATCCCTCCAGCACGCCCGGTTCTCCGGGATTTGTGTAATAGGACAGCTCCAGATAGTTCCTGGCTCTCGTAATGCCTACAAAAAAGAGACGCCTCTCCTCTTCCTCCTGCTCGCTCTCCTTCAGGAATTCCAGTCCATAGAGCATGGAGCTGTCCAGAAAACAGC
>CAZZBJ010000058.1:1884-15561 GCA_964652805.1 uncultured Mordavella sp.
GCACAGATGTTCCAGCAGCTTTCTCGCTTCTTTCACATCCTTTTCATAGTCAGCCGAGGTGGGGTGCAGCCGGGTATGAAGGGCAAAGTATCTCCGTCATACACCCCCGCCGAAATCCGGCCCTCCCCGAAATACTCCAGCACCGGCTGCAGCGCCCGGTACTGGTCGCTGGCCAGGGCCTTTGTAGGATAGACAAAAACAGCCCTCGTCAGAGGGTCGGTAAGAACTTCCTGCAGCACAGGAAGCAGAAAACTCAGCGTCTTGCCGCTGGCCGTGGATGTGGTGATCACCACATTTTCCCCTCCGGACACCCTCCCGAACATCTCCGTCTGGTGGGTGTAGAGCCTGGAAATTCCCTGCTTTTCCAGACAGACCCTTATCTCCGGCAGGAGAGCTTCGGGAAAGTCCGCATACTCCCCTGTCTGCACCGGAACGGTCTTTGTGTAAATTGTCAGGTCTTCGCCTGTCGGCTCACGCACTGCGTCCCCCTCCTTGCACTCGTTTTTCCGAACATGTGTTTGTCCGTATATCATAACACATTATGGCGCCCGCTCCAAGAGAGGGCTGCAGTACTTCCCGAATGCATCCACGCCCACTATCCATGGACGGCACAAATCTATGCCTGAGATAATAGTAAACACAGCTAAAGGATTGTGATTTTCCATTCATTGAAATATTGCCCATGTGAAGGCAGGCGGAGCAGATCGCTTTTACAGCGAAATTCTTCTATGATATCCTGCCTTGACGGCAACGAAGTCCAAGGCTCAATGCACACATAAGGCGCCTCTGTCTTCGGAGCATGCCAGATTCCCAGATAAGGAAAGTGCGGATACGACACTTTTACTTGTCTTGTGCCCTTATCGCTTTTTAGTGTCACTTCATCCGCCATATCCTTTAACACAATGGCATCGTCATCAAATAATCCATGTGAAAGCGGCAACGTTCTGCCCCCATCTTCAAGGGGGAAGCATGTATTTATTCCGCTGAGGAAACAGGCAGATGTATGTCCGACCCTCTGGGGACAACACCGGCCGCCAAATTCAAGATAATAATCTGAAAAGCACAGTTTTTCCTCCAGCGGCACGCAAAATCCCGGATGTCCCCCGATCCCAAAATACATCGTCTGATCTGTTCTGTTTGTCACACGATACGTAATACCTATCGTATGTTCACTTAACACATATTCTATTTCCAGCAAAAAGCGGAAAGGATACGAAGCGTATGTTTCCTTTGTATCACTCATCTGAAAAACAATCCTATGCGGTTCCTGCAGCGCCGCACGAAAAGGCATCTTTCCGGCAAACCCGTGTATATTCATCTCATAAAGTTTTCCGTCCAGGGTGTACTTCCCTTCTGTAAATCTTCCCACATATGGAAATAACACCGGAGCCTGTTCATCCCAATACCGCGCGTCCCCATTCCATAAGTACTCTGCTCCTCCACTCTGTATGGATGTCATCTCCGCGCCGATGTCAGACACAGAAACACGGATCTGTTCATTGCTGATCTGATAGATCATATCATCCGTTCCTCCTTATCATACAGCCTTCGGATATTCATTGCAGAGTAATCTGTAGGGTTCCTCATCCTCTTCAATGACCGGGAACCGTCCGATCGGCTCATAAAAACGATTGTCATGTTCATCGTCATTACACATAGACACTTCTCCCAGGAGAACGGCTCCGCCCGTTTCAGGAACAATAAAATCATGGTACATATAGGGCGTGATCGTGATACTCTGTCCCGGTTTCAGAAGGACCCGTGTGCCAGCCGGCACCGTTTCTGTCTTTCCATCCGTATGCACGACAACATCCGTATCAAGCATACTTCCATCTTCCGCTCCATTATAAACGGTTATATAGATATCGTTTCCACCCCGGTTTATGATGTCCTCCATCTTATTCCAGTGATAATGCATAGGCGCTGTCTGCCCCTCATACAACATCAGCAGCTTTTCCGCATATGGCTTGGGATATTTCTCCGGCATCTTTTGATTCCCATTGCGGATAGTCAGAAGGGAAAAGCCGGTCTTATCAAAATTATCCAACCCATAGTCTGTAATATCCCATCCGAGACAGTTGTCGCGGATCTCATCATACTCCGTTCCTGCAACCTTCCAGTCTTCAATGCTCCACGACGCAAAAGGCGGTATCTCAAATCCATGCTCTTTTATCAGCTCCTCCATGTCTTTTATAACCTGATTGATCCTTGAACGCTTCATATTTTTATTATCCTCCTTCTGTTCTCAGCTCTCATCTTGTTCCGTATATTTGAATAGCAGGGCGTTATCCCGGATGTAGATAAGAACCCTGCTATTATTTCTATAAAAATTACAATTTAAAATCTGACAATACGATCTCCGGCCTGTCTCCTTTGCTGGTCTTGCTCAGATCCTTTTTTGCCACAAAGTCCAGAAGAGCCTCCGCAACCGCAAATTCATTCATATAAACATAGCTCTTTTCTATTATAAATGGCTCCTGTTTTCCGCTGCTGATCAGAAGATAATCCGCCAGCTTTGAAACCGGAGACTGTGCAGATGCAGTAATAGCAATAGATCTTAGCCCTCTCTCCTTTGCAAGCTCCATACCCCGGACAACGGATTTGGAAATTCCTGATTTACTGATCGCAACAAGTACTTCTCCCTTCTTAGAGAGATTGATATGGTTAATATAGTACTCAGGCAAATCGTCATAAACACTTTTTATACCCATGCGTTCCAGCCGAAACCCCATATATCTGGAAATATTGCTGGAATTACCTGCGGCAATGATATGTACCATATCCGCATTTTTAAGAAGATTGGCACATTCGCGTATCGCCTTCTCGTCGATGCGTCTTCCTACAGCCGCGATAGCCTCTGCATAAGAGGCAAAGAGCCGCGCCACCGCATCTTTATGATCTGTAACTACGCTCTCCTCCTGCCACCTCTTCCCAAGATCTCTCGCAAGAGTAATGCGAAATTGATAATATCCCGAATAGCCGATATGGTGGCACATTCTGACAACAGTCGCATCACTGACGCCGCTGGCTTTCGCCAGCTCCGACACATTAAGCTCTACCGTCTGATTTGGATTGGCCAACACATAATCCGCCACTTTCTTCTCGGCCGAAAAAATGTTGTCATAATTGTCCGCAATTACCTGGAGTACTTCCTCCTCAACAATATTTGCTTTACTATTACTTCTCTCCACATCGCACCTCAGAGCAAAAAAAGAATACTATTTATAAAGAGACGCCTTTCCGATTGTCCGGAACAGCTCCAGTTTATGTTTTGCAACTTCCTTCATCGCTTCCATACACAATGGCTCGATCACGTTTGGCTCACGCAGGCTTTTATCCTGAAGGACCTCACGCATCTTATCGAAATAGGCTACTTTGATATCCGAAGAGATATTGATCTTATTGATACCCAAAGTTACGGACTCTCCAATCTCCTTATCAGGATTATTGGAACCGCCGTGAAGCACGAGAGGAATATCTACCTTGTCTGCTATCTCCTTCAAAATATCCAGTTTTAATTCCGGTTTCATACCTGCCGGATACAATCCATGGCATGTCCCGATAGCAACAGCCAGTGTATCAACGCCTGTAGCCTCAACAAATTTCACCGCATCGTCCGGATTGGTGTAGATGATCTTGGCAGCTCCCCCTTCCATATCCTCCGGATTTAAAGAACCGATCGTTCCAAGCTCAGCCTCTACAGATACATGGACCGGATGCGCTGCTTCCACAACTTTTTTAGTTCCTGCTATATTTTCTTCAAACGACAGTTCTGCTCCATCAAACATAACCGATGTGAATCCACTCCGGATTGCCCAGATGATCTTACCAAAATCACTGCAGTGATCTAAGTGAATACACACCGGAACAGGCGACTGATATGCTTTTTCCTTGATGGCAAGCACCATCTCCGAACCGATAAAGCTCAGCTCATCCGGATGGATCTCTATGATCACCGGTGAATTCGTCTCCTCACATACATCCATAATGCCGAGAAACATAGAATAATCACTGATGTTAAACGCCGGAAGCGCAAACTTATTCTCCTTCGCAACACGCAGAATGTCTTTCATATTCATTAACATGGTAGCATTTCCTCCTAATCGCTTATCACATTTATTATTGTTTTCTGTGCGGAACCTCCGGGAATCATGGAGTCCGCCATTCAGAGCATATTGTACGCCCTTCTGAAAAAGTTTTCAAGATATCTTTGTAAAGACACCTGTCCCACGCAGCATACCCGCTTTAGAAATGGCACAGCGTTCTCATCCTTTCCTCCAGATACGGCTGCAAACGTGACTGCACAAATTCAGGCATGTTTATCACCTTTACCGGATCAGGATTCTCTGCGTTCCCGGCCACAAACTCTGCTATCGCATCATAATATTTCCCCAGGAACTGTGTTCCCAGATTAAATTTTCGGATTCCTTTTGAAAATGCTGTCAGGAGCTGATCGTCCGGTATCCCGCTGCCGCCGTGGAGCACCAGAGGAGTTGGCGTGGCTGCATGGATCTCCTCCAGCCGTTTCATGTCCAGATGGGGCGTTTCTTTATATTCCCCATGTGCGTTTCCGATAGACACGGCCAAAGATGCAACCCCCGTCTCCTTGCAGAACTTCTCCGCGGCTTCCGGCTTTGTAAAAAGATCTTCCTGTTCGTTCGCACTGTCAGCCGCCAATCCTACATGACCGATTTCTCCTTCAATGACAGCGCCTATCTCACGTGCTCTGTCCACCACTTTTTTGGTAAGCCGGATATTTGTATCAAGGTTATACATGGAGCCGTCCATCATCGCCGATTCAAAACCGCTTCCAAAGGTATCCATGACTGCCTCATATGTATAGTCATGATCTGCATGAAGCCCGACAGGAACTTTTACCTTATTTGCAAGTGCCATAAAGGCTTCCGCAAACCCTTTCTTCGTGCATGTCTTCTGAATTGTGGCATGCTCCGGATAGAGCATGATAATGGCCGGCGTATTGGTAGCCTCCGCCGCACACACAACCGATTGAGCCATCACATGATCCATGCAAATAAAAGCAATCGCGGCGGTGTTTCCCTCCGTTGCCATCTCCAGTATGTTTTCCACTTTCTCGTACATAAAGTCTCTTCCTCCTATTTCTTCATTCTTTTTTCCAGGGTCAGTTCCGGCAGAAGCCCTCCTGCGAAACTATCACCCAGTCCAACAACCACCGGCTCCTTTACAAAGCTTAAATCTTTGCTGGGCACACAGCATATCTCTCTGTCAGACATCTGAGTGATCTGCCTGCCAAACAAAAGACTGTCCTGTCTGACGGCAAGCTCCGCAGTCCTCTCATATTCTTTCACGCCATACGCATCCCCATACCGGAAGCGGACAGAAGCCAGCGTAGTTCCCCCTTCCAACACATGTCCCATAGACGATGCGTCTTTCCCATATGCGATCGTCCACGCTGCTGAATGTACGATCAGCAAAGGGATCTCAATCCTGTCATAAATATATTGAAGCGCCTCCAGAACCTTCTTGGGATCCATCATATCGATCCTTTCCCCGATGTATTCCTGCATTTCGTCTTCATTCATACTCAGAGCATTCGCTCTTTTTCGGAGTGCCTTGTGTACATAGATGCGGAATTCCTTCTTAATGTAGCAGCCATCCTCACACACGACGTACGCCTTCTCGGGGAGCGCGTCAAGCAGCCGATCCAGCTGGCTCAGCCTCTCTTTCAAAACAGCTTCATCCAACACCTCGCTGAAACAGGATATGAGCATTACCTCCGCATCTCCTATCAGCGAAGCAAACCCCGGAGAGATCACCATATTCAGGCTGTCCAGATCCCTGGAAAACATCATTCTGTTTTCTCTGGGCGTCACAAAATCAATATCATTTACCTGTATATGCACGCCAGCCGGATAGGAAAACACCACATGCGGATAAATCTCCTCATGGGTTTCTCCCACATTAGAATAGTGGCGGATATCTTTGGGAAGCATATCCCTGATATGGTGATTATAGCAGACCGAAGACAGCACACTTTTATATCCAAGCTTGCTGATCGCTATTGCCGCTCTGGCCGCTGTTCCTCCTATCGTGATCTTGTAAGCAAATCTCTGGGCAAACTCCCAGCAGATCTGCTCTCTTTCTGGTATAAACTCCGCACCCATCCCGGCTCGCATATGCCCCAGGGCAGTCAGAAGAAGCTGCCTTTCCGAATCAATAAACAGCTCTGTAGTCAGCTCCTCCTCTCTGATATCATAAGAGCGGATCAGTTCCTCCAGCTTCGTCTGATCCCATTTCAGTTCAAAGTCCACGCAAGCGTGAAATCCTATTGCTATTTTTTCTCCCATCTGAATTGAACCCTTTCTCTTTTTGTCAGATACCTTCTAGCCCTTTACACCACCGGAGGACATTCCGGCAATAAAGTATTTCTGGAAGAAGAGGAATAAGATCAGTACCGGGATAGAGCCCAGAACACTCATAGCCATCATCTGGCTCCAGTCATAAGCATGCTGCCCCATCAGCAGGTTGATACCTATAGGCACAGTACGCATATCCGTAGTCTGTGTCAAGGTCAGCGCAAACAGGTACTCATTCCATGCCTGCATGAATGTGTACATGCCCACAGAAACCATTCCCGGGATGGAAATGGGAACCAGAACGCTCCAAAGAGCCTTCCACCTGGAACCTCCGTCAATCATGACTGCCTCATCCAGCTCTCTGGACAGCGTATTGAAATACCCTGTCATCATCAAAATGCAGTAAGGAAGTGTTGTAACAAGATACGTCAGGATCAGGGCCCAGTATGTATTAAAAAGTCCCATTGCCACGATCAGACCCATATAGGGGATCAGCAGTACGATCGGCGGAATAGCCTGTACACTGACAATCAGAGAATTAAAGACCCCTTTCCCCGGAAAGTCAAAGCGGCTGAACGCATATGCAGCCAGTATCCCAATGAACAACGTCAAAGCCACTACACATATAGAAACAACATAACTGTTAATAAAGAACCGCACTTTTTCCGAATCCATAAGTACCTCGATATAGGACGACAGACTTGCCGTCTCATCGAAAAACTTGGGAGGCCAGGAAAAAATTGCTGAATTGGCCTTCAGTGATGAGCAGACCATCCACACAATAGGAAATGCAGCAAATACTCCTCCTATGACCAAAAGAAGAGAAATGATAATTTTAATTGATCTTTTGTAACTTCCAACCATATCTATTCCCTCACTTTTTTCTGCTGTCTTACATAAAAGATCGCCACAAAAACGCAGACCACAAGCAGCACTGTCGCTGCAGTACCGGCCATGCTGTAATCCAGAGACTGGAATGCCAGCTTATAGATATATATACTCAGCGTCTCTGTTGCATTGATCGGTCCGCCTCCCGTCATCATCCAGATTACATTGAATGACTGAAGCGTCCATATAAAGTCAAGCATAGCGATACTGATCAGGATAGGCTTCAACTGAGGGATCGTAATATGCATAAAACGTTTGGTCAGTGTCGCCCCATCGATCGCCGCACTTTCATATAAGTCTTCAGATATTCCCTGTAATCCTGCAAGGATACTGATCATATAGAAGGGATAACCGCACCATATGTTAATAAAGCAAACGACACCCAACGCAATGTCACGATTGCTCAGCCATTCTGTATTTCTTGTTACCTGGGGCAGGAAACTCAACAGATAGTCAACAATACCGGATGGCTGCAGCATCAATTTCCATAGAATTGCCACAACAGATGCAGTAAACACCCATGGCAGAATGTAGATCACTCGCGCTATAGCCTTTGTCCTTGTTTTAAAATACTTGGAATTTAACAGCATAGCAAAAATCATCCCGAGCACCAAATGCGCAATCACACTCACAGCCACAAAAATGATCGTGTTAGTCACCGCCGTCCAGAATTCTGAATCCGCGAACAGCGTCACATAATTCTCTACTCCTATAAACTCGGGGTCTGACGACACAACTGCGTTGTCCATAAAAGAGTAACTAATTACCATGCATATTGGTATAACCAGTAAAACCAGCATTAAAACTAAGGTGGGAGCAAGATATCTGTACGGCGCGGTTTTCTTTCCAAGCAGTTTCAAAAGCAGTCCCTCCTGTCTCAAAAGTTTTTTTAATCTGTAAAATAGGGCCAAATTTTAGACCTTGGCCCTATTTCCATCTTCATAACATTACCTGTTTAACCAAACAATTATTCTCCGGCCCCGTCAAGATAGTCCTGCCAATTGTTCAGCATCGTCTCGCAGTCAATATCTCCTTCCAGATATTGTGTCAGATCATTTGTCATGGAAGTCATAACAGCTGTTGCATCTGCAAGTCCGATGTACTCGTTAACAAGATAACATTCCTGATACAGTTCATAGAATGACTGGAACTGCTCCGGAGTGTCACTGTAATCCGGCTCTGCTACCGTACTGTTCGGGAACGCAGACATCTGCTCTGCCAGTCCTGCTGAAACAGATCCGTCTGTTCCGTCTAAACCGCCCAGCAGATAATTGATAAAGTCTGCAGCAGCCTCTTTGTTTTCGCTCGCCTCGGAGATACCAACTGCCCAGCATGCATAGCACAGTCCTGACTGCTCTTCATATCCGTCCTGAACCGGCGGTACAACAGCCTCAAAATTGATGTCTGTAAACTGGCTCATAGTTGCGGCAGAAGCCAAAATAAAGGCACAGTTTCCTGATGCGAAGTTGCTTGTCATCTCAGACTCTTCCAGCGTGCTCATTCCTGGATAAAGAGATCCGTTGTCATAGAGAGTCTTGAAGAGTTCTGCAAGCTGTGTCAGTCCTTCGTTATCAGCCGTATTATAAGCGCCGCTGTCATCTGTAATTGTAATTCCGGATGCCCAGCCCATGCCGCCAAATACATTCTGGATTCCATTTGCATTGGTTGTTCCCAGGTTCAAAGCAAATGCGGAATATCCGGCCTCCGTGATCTTGGAGCAGGCATCGATCAGCTCTGACCATGTTGTCGGAATCTCGCTTACTCCTGAAGCCTCAAGAATATCCATGTTTACATACATAGGATATGCGAAATTATTTACAGGAACTACATATGAAGTGCCGTCCACTTCCCATACGTTGTTTGCCAGGCTTGTGTCCACACCGGCTGCTTCAACATCTGTAATAATTCCCATCTCCGCAAATTCAGCAAGCCACGCGCCATCCACGCTGATGATATCAGCAATCGTGCCATTTGTCGCCCCCGATGTGATCGCAGTCTTCGTATCCGCCCAAGGCGCTGTCAGAAGCTCTACCGTCACGCCTGTATCTTCCTCATACTGAGCCACAACTTCCTCAAGATATCCTTCCGGAAGCTCTGCTCCCCACCACTGCTGGAACGTGATTGTCACGCCCTCGCTGCTGTCTGCAGAGTCATCAGAAGAGGAATCACTTCCACTGGAGCCGCAAGCGGCAAGAGACAGTACCATTGCTCCTACCACTGATACAGAAAGCACTCTTTTCATTACCCATCTTAGTTTCATAATGCACCCTCCTTGTAATAAAATTTTATTTCAGCATAAATTAAATAATAAAAATCGCCGCACACATATTTGTGCATCCTGACGATATAAAACGAGCTTATCTTTTTTAATTTATGCTATTTATATACTCATTATAAAATAAAATTTCATGTTGTCAATAGTTTTTACAACTTTTCCTCATCTTTCAAAGAGCACGGAGGCTCAGTACAGCCTCCGGTAAATTTCTTCCATATCCTTTGCGGTGAATTTCACATAGCTCTGGTTCAGCAAACGCTGCTGGGTCTCCTCCACACTCTTGGCAAAGGTCCTGATCTCCTCCTCCTTCATGCCGTATTCGCAGAGAGGCTTCCTCTGGATCAGGCTGCCCAGAAGATTTTCCATCTCCTGGTAGACACATTCCGGCTCACACCCGAGGAGCCCCGCAAGAAAAACATTCAGCTCCCGGATGCCGCCTTTCGGGTCTCTCTCCTGGTAGGTCCGGAACACGGCTGTAAGGAACTGGTAGTTGGCCTCCCCGTGGGTCACATGATACACACCGCTCAAAGGATAGGACATAGCGTGGACCGCGCCGGTCCCCGCATTAGCAAAGGAAATGCCCGCCATGTCGCTGGCTGTAAGGAAATCCTCATACAGGCTCTCTTTGCAGTCCCATCCCTCCGCCGCCAGCCTCCGAAAGCCTATAAGCAGCATTTCCATGGCCTGCTTTGCAAACATCCTTGTGTAGAGATTGCTCTTGGGCGACACGTAGGACTCCATGGCGTGGATCAAAGCGTCAATCGCGCTGGTGACAAAGAAACGCCAGGGCAGCTCTCCTAAGAGCTCTGGAATCAGCACCGCCTGATCCGGGAAGATCTCGTCACAGGCCAGTCCCAGCTTAGTCTGCAGCCCCGTCATCTCCGCAATGGACACGCCGGATACCTCCGACCCGGCGCCGCAGGTGGTGGGCACAGCCACCAGGGAGCGCACCTTTTTAAGCTCCGTCTTTCTCTGGTAAATATCCGCCGCAGGAGCATCCCCCTCCAGCACCAGGATCTTGGCCATGTCGATGACCGCACCGCCGCCGATGGCAATAATCCTGCTGCAGTCCGTTTTCCGAAAATCCGCAAGAAGGGCGTCCACCATCAGATCTGTGGGCTCTCCCGGGCCATACTGGCTCTTGCAGCGTATCTGCGCCCCTGTCTTCTCCAGCTCCGCAAAATGAGCCTCAAATACGGATTTCCCGGCCAGGACAAAGTCCCCCTCTCCGATCTGGAAATCCTTCACAAATTCCTGCGCGCTGCCGTACTGATGCACTTCCGGCTTCTCCTGAAATAGTTTCATATCCTCTATCCTCCTACCTCAAAATCCGGCTTTTGTACTATTGTATCATATCTGTCCCTGATTGTGACCCCTGTCCTTCCATACTTTTATTAACTCTTCCTCCGACTCACCGACCCGGTTCTTTCTAAAACATAAAAAAGACCGTCTTGCCACAGCCGGGAAAAACCAAACGGGAACGCACACCATTTGTAAAGGTGTACGTCCCCATCTGCCTTTTTGGAGAAATCTTCCAAAGTCTGTTTAAGCGTCTATGCCCCGAGGACACCTCCTACCAGCAGTCCGGCATAGGTACCGATCACATAACCAAAGATTCCCACCAGGATAATCGGTCCTATCAGCTTGGTCCATCCTTTGGAGACAGCCATGGCTGCCGCCGTGGTCGGGCCGCCGATATTGGCGTTGGAGCAGAGGATAATTTCCTCCAGATTATACTGCAAAAGCTTTCCGCCGATCAGGCTGAATGTCATATTCACGATGACCACGATGGCCGCAAATACCAGAAGCAGCGGCGAGTTCCGGATGATCATCGGCACGGATGCAGGCACTCCGATCACAAAGAAGAAAATGTAGATCAGGAAGGTCCCCATCTCCTGGCTTCCCTGGATATTTCCGAAGAATCCCGGTGCTGCTGTGGCGCAGATCATGGCGATGGTCGTGATCCACAGATACTCGTTTCCAAACAGTGTGTTGAGCAAAGACAGAACCGTATTGTCCGTTGGGATCACACCGGCAAGCCCTGCCGCGAGGATTTTCGAGATGGTCACGATCACAAACGCAGTAGCCGCGCAAAAAGCAATGTCCTTCAGGGAAATCTCTTTTCTTCCCCAATACTGGGCGGCCAATGTTTCTCCCTCTTTTCCGTTGCCGCCTGCAGATTCCACTTCATCCACATGCGGATGTTTGTAATGCTTCCGGAAAAATCCAATGGACGGCATCGCGATCAGCACGAAGAAATAGATCGCCATCAGAAGGTTGTCGGCAACGGTCGCCGCTGACAGCATTTCTCCTGATACGTCAAAGGCATCCCCAAGCGCCGCAAAATTTACAGTTCCGCCGATATAGGTTCCCGTAAACACACCAGCCAGCGCGCTCAGCTCCGGAATATGGTCATGAAGCAGCGTCCACCCAAGCAGCGTCCCACAGGCTGTCCCTGCTGATCCGATCAAAAAGATGAGCAAGAGCTTTCCGGATTCTTTTCCCACCTTGCGCATATCACACTGCAGCAAAAGAAGGGGGATCGCCAGAGGTACCACATAGTCCCACACAATGTCCCATACATCCGCACTCATCGGGATAATTCCGAAGTTGGATAAAAGGATCGCCATAATCAGCGCCACGATACATCCTGACAGTTTCGCCGCCCACTTGTATCTCTGTTCCAGATAGATGGATAACGCTGCGCCGGTAATGCAGACAGCCCACAGCATCCATGTATTGTCCGCACCTACCAGCGGATTTTCCAGATTAAATAATTCACCCCACATAACTGAAGTTCCTCCTTTCGTACTCTCACAAAATCTTCCTCTAGCCCAGCACCTGCCGGTAAACTCTGTAAAAATTCCTATATGCGATTTTTTCCACTTCTTCTCCGGTATAGCCTCTGTTTTCCAGTGTCTTCAGGAAATTCTGAGCATCCGCGGACGACACCAGACCAGTCGTACTATCCGGATCGTCATTGGGCGCCCCGTTTTTGCTCAGGGCATCCTGCCCCACATAATCCTCAAAGTCAAATCCGCAGCCGATGTGGTCGATCCCCACCAGATCGCGGATATAATCCACGTGATCCGCCAGGCCTTCCACAGACTGTTTTGCAGGATCTTCATTGACGAAGGCGTTCAGCCGGTTCATCCCCATCACGCCTCCGGTCTTCGCCAGCGCCCTGATCATATCGTCGCTTAAGTTCCGCATGTGAGGGGACACCGCCCTTGCATTGCTGTGGGAAGCGATCACCGGATGTCCGTCCGACAGCTCAATGATATCCCAGAATCCTTTATCATTGATGTGAGAGACATCCAGCACTATTCCCAGCTCATTCATCCTGCGTACAGCTTCCTTCCCTTTCCGGGTCAGGCCACGGTTTACATCTCCCGGCCAGCCGGAAGCCAGCGCATTGTCTTCATTCCAGGTCAGCATCATGGTGCGCACCGAAAATTCTTCATAATAGTAGTTGATCAGATCTATGTCTTCCCCAATATAGGACATGCCTTCCAGTCCCATCAGCACGTTGATCTTGCCTTCTTTTGTCCCTTTTTCAAAATCATCAAATTTCTTTACAATGTTTAATATATCGGAGGCATCTTCCAGTTCCTGGCGGACTGCCTTCTCGATCTCCTTGATCCGTTTTTTCGGATCCTCGTCATAAGGCGGGTCGATCCACATAACAAAGGTTCCGCCGAAAACGTCTCCCTTTTGAAACTTCGGGAGCTGATACTTCCGGAAAATATCCCGTTCGCCCTTCTGGCTGTGCTTCACTATGTCGTACCAGATATCCCCATGAGCGTCATACAGATTCATACCCTTTTCCCTCCACTTCTTCCGCTTTTTTCAGATACGCATTTCTGACATCTTCCGGAACCAGCGCGCCTCCGGTGGCCCAGGCGATATGGGTTGCCCGGTCCATTTTCCCCGTCAGTTTGTGCTCTTCCAGATAACGCCTGCACTCCTTGGTCTTTTCGATGCGTCCCGGTCCTGCAAAGGCAGCACAGGAGCTGGGCTCTATGAAAATCTGCTCCTGATCCAGAAGCTCTTTCATATACAGATACAACCTCTCATCTGCCACCGTAAATTCTCCGCTCAACAGATGTTCCACCGTCTTTCCCACGAATCTGGACGGCCGTCCTACCGCCAGCCCGTCTGCCTCTGTCTTCCCGGACA
>CAZZBJ010000059.1:0-15538 GCA_964652805.1 uncultured Mordavella sp.
ACCCTGTTCTACCGCAGCGGCCGGGGAGTCACGCTGACAGGGGACGGGGCCGAGTTCCTCCTCTATGCCAGGCAGCTCTACGGCCAGTACGAGGAGGTCATGGAAAAATACGGAAAAGGGGGCTCCCAGAAGAAAAAGTTTGGCGTTTCCACCCAGCACTACTCGTTTGCCGTGAAGGCATTTGTGGACATGGCGAAGGAATTTGACATGTCCAAGTATGAATTTGCCATCCGGGAGACAAGGACAACGGAGGTGATCCGGGACGTGAGCACCATGAAGAGCGAGATCGGCGTCCTGTATCTGTCTGAATTCAATCGGAAAAGCCTGGAGAAGATGCTGCGGTCAGCGGGGGTTGCGTTCCACCATCTGATGGACTGCCAGGCCTTCGTCTACCTCTGGAAGCGCCACCCACTGGCCGGGGAGGAGTCCATCCGGTTTGAGCGGCTGGAGCCCTATCCATGCCTGGCTTTTGAGCAGGGGGATGACAGTTCCTTCTACCTGGCGGAGGAAATCCTGTCCACCAATGAGTATCCCCGCATCATCCGGGCCAACGACAGGGCCACCATGCTGAACCTGATGGTGGGGCTGAAGGGATACACCCTCTGCTCCGGCATCATCTGTGAGGAGCTGAACGGAAACGAGTTTGTGGCAGTGCCCTTCCAGGATGACGAGGAGAACAGGAACAGTACCATGGAGATCGGCTATATTGTGAGAAAGAATATGATCCCCAGCAGGATGGGGGAGCTCTACATCCGGGAGCTGAGGAAGTATCTGGGGACGGAGCAGTGATCCCTGAGGAAGATCAATACAGCCAGACCGGTTATAGTTTCAAACTATAACCGGCTATTTTTTTTCTGTATTGGCAAAAAGGGACTGCCCGTGATAGGATAGACCAAAACAAAGGAGGACCTACCATGAAAGATGTGAGAAATACAGAAAACTGGAGTTTTGAGACAAGACAGGTGCATATCGGGCAGGAGCAGCCAGATCCGGCTACCGGAGCCCGGGCCGTACCTATCTACGCTTCCACAGCCTTTGTGTTTCAGGACTGTCAGCATGCGCAGGATCTGTTCAGCCTGGAAAGCGGCGGCAATATTTACGGGAGACTGACCAATCCCACGGAGGAGGTGTTCGAGAAGAGGATCGCCTCCCTGGAGGGCGGCACGGCGGCTCTGGCGACAGCCTCTGGTGCGGCGGCCATTACCTATACCTTCCAGGCTCTGGCAAAAGCGGGGGAGCACATAGTGGTATCCAGGACCATATACGGCGGGACCTACAATCTCCTGGCCCATACCCTTCCGCTGACAAGCGGCATCACAGCTACCTTCGTGAATCCGGAGGAGGAGGGAGCCTTTGAGGCGGCCATCCAGGAGAACACAAAGGCCATTTTCGCAGAGACGCTGGGCAATCCAAATGCCAACCTGGCGGATATTGAGGAGCTGGCCGGAATTGCCCACAGACACGGCATCCCCCTGGTGATCGACTCCACCTTTGCCACTCCCTATCTGGTGCGGCCCATCGAGTACGGGGCGGACATTGTGGTTCACTCCGCTACTAAATTTCTGGGCGGACACGGGACGGCCCTGGGTGGCGTCATCGTGGACGGCGGAAGGTTTGACTGGAAGGCGTCCGGCAAATACCCCTGGCTTGCAGAGCCAAATCCCAGCTACCACGGCGTATCCTTTGCCGAGGCGGCGCCGGGCAGCGTCTTTGCCGCCTATATCCGTGCCGTGCTCCTGCGGGACACAGGAGCCTCCCTGTCCCCCTTCCATGCCTTCCTTCTCCTTCAGGGACTGGAGACCCTCTCCCTGCGGGTGGAGAGACATGTGGAAAATGCGCTGAAGGTGGTGGAGTACCTGACAGCCCATCCCCAGGTAGAGGCTGTTCATCATCCTTCTCTTGACAGGGAGCCCACTCATGCTTTATATAAAAAGTATCTGCCAAATGGAGGCGGCTCTATTTTCACATTTGAGATCAGGGGAGATGAAGAGGACGCCCGGAAATTTATCGATAGCCTGCCCATCTTCTCCCTGCTGGCCAATGTGGCGGACGTAAAGTCCCTGGTGATCCACCCGGCTACCACCACTCACAGCCAGTGCACGAAGGAAGAGCTGAAGGAGCAGGGGATCCGGCCCAATACTATCCGCCTGTCCATAGGAATCGAGCGGGCGGAGGATCTGATCGCCGCCCTGGAAACAGCCTTCCAGGCAGTTAGAAACGGAGATTGATCAATGGGAAAAGAGACAGATTTCAGAGAATTGTTCCGGTCAGGCCGGCTTGTCACAGACGGCGCCATGGGGACCTACTACAGAGAGATATACGGAGGGGGCGGCCGTTTTTCGGAGCTGGACAATGTGGCGGCGCCGGAGAAGATCGAGGCCATCCACCGGGAATATATCAGGGTGGGGGCGGACATCCTGCGGACCAACAGCTTTGCCTCCAACACAGAGACCCTGTCCCAGATCCGGAGGGAGGTCTCCAGGGAGGCTCTCCTTGGGAAGGTGTATGAAAATGTCCGGGCAGCCTGCCGTATCGCCGGGGAGGCGATCGAAAAAGAGGCGGCCGAAAAGAGGGGAGCTAAGAAGGATGTGCCCGGAAAACCGGTTTACATTGCGGGAGACATAGGACCCATACCGGAGCACGGCAGCGGGGAGGACGAGGCCGGCGAGCAGGAGATACTGGAAGAGTACAGGACCATCGCAAAGGCCCACCTGGATGCGGGTGTGAAGCTGATATGGTTTGAAACTTTTTCTGATTTTAAGAGAATTCTTCCTGTGGCCCGGTGGATCCGTTCTGTCAGCGACGCCTTTATCATGGCCAGCTTTTCTGTCAACATGTATGGCTATACAAACGCCGGGTTCAGCGCGGCGGAGCTGGTTGGTACCGCCAAAGAGAGCCGGGAGATCGACGGCATCGGTTTCAACTGCGGCGTGGGGCCGGCCCACCTGGCCAAAGTGCTGCGCAGACAGGATTTCGGCGATCTGGTGGTGTTTGCGGCCCCCAACGCCGGCTATGCGGACCGGATACAGAACCGGAACGTGTACAGGGACAACATCCTCTATTTCGGGGAAGCCATGGAGGAGATCGCAGGGCTTGGAGTCAACATAATCGGCGGCTGCTGTGGAACCAGCCCTGCTTACATACGGCAGCTGACCCGGATGCCCGGGGGAAGGATGATACCCAGGCGGTTCACAGACCGGCCTGAGATGAGGGCAGACAAGAATATCCGCTACGACAGCAACCCCTTCATCCGCCGGCTCTACTCCGGCGAGAAGGTGGTGATCGCCGAGCTGGACCCGCCCCACGACGGAAATGACGCCAAGATGATGGGGGCGGCGGCCATCCTGAAGACAGCCGGGGTGGAGATGATCACCTTCTCCGACTCCCCCATGGGAAGGATGCGGGCGGACTCCGCCATGTCCGCTGTGAAGGTGGCAGGCCGTCTGCAGGTGGAAACCATGCCCCACATTGCCTGCAGGGACAAAAATGTCATCGGCATGGGTGCCCAGATACTGGGGGCCTACATGAACGGCATCCGCAATTTCCTCCTTGTCACCGGGGATCCGGTACCTTCCGGGGAAAGGGATGTGGTCACCTCTGTCTACGATTTTCACTCGGTGAGCCTCATGAAATACCTGGAGCGCATGAACCGAGAGCATTTTTCCCGGGATCCGGTGGCCTACGGCGGGGCCCTCAACTACGGGAGGGCCAATCTGGACGCAGAGATACGGAGGATGGAGAAGAAATGTGAGGCCGGCGCTTCCTTCTTCCTGACTCAGCCCATCTACTCGGATGAGGATATGGAGCGGATACGGTACATCAAATCCCGGATAGACACGAAGATCATCTGCGGCATCATGCCCCTTGTGAGCTACCGGAACGCCCTGTTCATGAAAAACGAGATTCCCGGCATCAGCGTGCCCGACGAGATCATCGCCCGGTACGACAAGGACATGAGCAGGGAAAAGGCCCAGCAGGTGGGGGCGGAGATTGCCGTGGAGATTGTGGAAAAACTCCGTGACATCACAGACGGATACTATTTTATGGTACCCTTTAACCGGGCCTCCATGATCGCTCAGATCCTGGAACAAATACGCTTATAGCACAGAGCGAAAACGTATTAGCCATTCAGCGGGGAAATACCCTGGAGTACGATCTTTTCAGCCGTCCTGAAACTGGTACTTCATTCACGGAGCATTTTCCTGTATACTGGAGAAGAACGAAAAAATCACAGACAGGAGAACCTGTCCGCCCTGGCGTGCGCAGCGGTTTTCATGGGAAGCACGGCGTCCCTTTGGGGCTGCTCCGGACTGTCCTCCTCCGGGGGAGGAAGCCAGGGTGCAGACCAGGTCCAGGTGGAATTTTACGCCATGGACACCTACATGACCCTCACAGCCTACGGCGACGGGGCAGAGACGGCCCTGGAGAAGGCCCGGGCCGAGGTGGAGAAGCTGGAGAGCGAGTGGTCCGTGACAGATGAGAACAGTGAGATTTACCAGCTCAATCACAGCGAGGGAAATCCGGTGACCCTAAGTGAGGACACGGCGGACGTCGTGAGCTTTGCCCTGGAGATGGCGGAGGAGACGGACGGAGACCTGGAACCCACCATCTACCCGGTGCTGGAGGCCTGGGGCTTTACCACGGATGAGAACCGGATACCCTCTCAGGAGGAGCTGGACGTCCTCCTGGCCAATGTGGGATATGAGAGAGTGCAGATGGACGGCGCCACAGTCCGGCTTCCCGCCGGCATGGAGTTTGATCTGGGTGCTGTGGGAAAAGGATACACGGGGGACATTCTGGCTCAGCTTCTTGAGGGCGAAGGCGTCACCTCGGCCCTTCTCGACTTGGGAGGCAACATTCAGGCTGTGGGCGCAAGACCCGGCGGGGGAGACTGGCGGCTGGGGATCCGCAGTCCTTTTGACGAGGGAGAGGGAGTCCTGGGCATGCTCCTTGCCTCCGACTGTGCGGTAGTCACCTCTGGCAACTACGAGCGGTATTTTGTAGGAGAGGATGGAAAGGAATACGGACATATCATTGACCCGGACACAGGCTACCCTGTGGACAACGGCCTGGCCTCCATCACGATCATCACGGAGGAGGGAAAAAGAGGGGACGCCCTCTCCACATCCATGTTCGTAAAAGGGTTGGATGAGGCTTCCCGGTACTGGCAGGATCACCAGGATTTTGAGATGATCCTTGTCACCCAGGATGGTCAGATCTACCTCACGGAGGGGATTGGGGACCAGTTTACACTGAGCAGTGATTTCGAAAATATGGAGATCCATGTGATAGAGAGGGATGAGCAATAGGCTCATCCCTCTCTTCAGGCTTTATAAACCACCCGTCCATCCACCAATGTCAGGGAAACCTTCACATCTCGAATGGTCTCTATAGGATGGGTAAATACATTGGCGTCCAGCACAGCGATGTCTGCCCGCTTGCCGGCTTCCAGCGTTCCTGCTTCCTTTTCACGGTAAAGATCATATGCGCCGCCGCTGGTCCAGGCGAGAAGCACTTCTTTCACCGTCAGTGTATTCTCCGGATGGAAAGGCTCTCCACCTTCGGGAAATTTTCCCGTTACGCTGTGATACAGAGATTGCGGAATATCGTCAATCACCAGAGGCAAGTCGGTGCCGCAGCAGAGGCGAACGCCGCTGTCTGCCATTTTTCGGCGGTTCCAGTATCCTTTTCCGCGCTCTGCGCCCAGCTTTTCTTCAATCATGCCCACTTTTCCGGCACGATCTGCAATCGCCTGAATCTGCGGATAGAACTCACAAATAACGCCCATGCGTCCCATGCGCTCCAGATCCTGCGGGTCACTGAACTCCGCTTCTGTGACGGCATGGCGGTTTAAAACGGTTCCGTCCGGCGCCTTGCTGCACTGATCATAAATGTCCAGCACTCGAGCCAAAGCCGCGTCACCCTGCGCATTCAACGAGAATCGGAAACCCAGTGCATCTGCACGCAGCACCTCGTTCTCAATCAACGCCCAGTCAATTTTCTGGGCGCAACAGGTGTCCGGTGCACAAAGATAAGGCTGTTTCAAAAAGCCGTTCATTTGGCTGATGGAACCGTCTGTCATTCGGTTATAGCCGGAGAAGCGTACAAAATCTCCCTGGAAGCGCTCCCGCATGGCCTGCCCATATTCCAGATTAGCCCCTTCTTTCACCGGCTGACTCATAAAGTTTACGCGCAGAGTCATCTCGCCGGCTTTTTCTTTTTGTTCCAGCACGTCGGTAAAGGAGCTGAATTCATCGTACCCGATCTCCTTTACCGAGGTAATGCCGCGGCTGTTCAGCATCTGCATGTACTTGTCAAACAGGGGGGCGCTGAACGCATGATCATCCAGGATTTCCTCCATCAGCTTCCAAAAGACCTCATTGCAGTCCGCGCTGTTGTCAAATCCATACCGGCGGATGGCCGCACTGTTTATCCAGAACTTTTCAGCACCGGCTGCAAATAAAACTGCCGGACGCTCCGGGAAAAAGCGATCCAGATCTTCAGGACCGCCAACGGACAGCTCCGGGTTCCATCCATGGCCCCACACGGCGCGCTCCGACGGCAGTTCCTTTACATATTCCAGTGCCATCCGGGCGATCTCCGTACTGTCCGCCGCAGCAGACAAATCCACGCCTACATAATTCAAAGACCATCCGGTAAAAAAGGTGTGTGCATCCGAAAAACCCGGACACACTGCCTGATCTCCCAGATCATAGACAACTGTGTCTTTGTCCGCCAGCTGAGAATCCGGCTGGCCAACCCCTGTCTGCAAGATTTTTCCGTCTGCAATGGCTACGTATCCGCAAAAAGGGTCTGCGCCTGTGCCGTCAAAAACACAATTCGACTTCAATAAAATTTGCGCATGTTTGTCCATGCTCACATCACTCCTTGCTTTGAAAACCCGATGCGCCTGGTTGAAGTGGAAGTGGCAGCGCATCGCGTCACCTGGCTGTGCAAAGTGGCTGCGGCCTGACGTGTTATGTATTCGGGCACACGCCCGAATAGAATATCGGATACACTATAACATATCTTCTCATCCACTTCAACAGAAATCCTGCCGCTTTTTTCTTTTTGGATGTTTGCACAGATTTTCCTCCAATCCTTATTCAGTATGCCGAAACGAAATCTGTTTTCGCCAAAAGCAGTTATACATGCTGTCTCGTTTTTTGGGTTTATTTTGGTTTACTTGAACGCATTTCATCATGTCATTTTCACGCATTTTATAGGAAACAATTCACAAACTTATTTTTGGTTTTCTTGCACAATGCTAAAAAACATTCAAAACTGATTGATTCTTTTTGTGCGCTATGCTAATATTAAACTCGAAGTGGTATAAAAAACCTCGAAGTGATATGAAAACCTGGCGTGTTATGTACTAAGTTCCTTTATTCTAAAAAAGATTGAAGAAATTCATCGCACTGCAAAATGCGGTGACTTTGGAAAGGAGATTTATTATGTCGAATTCTGAAAAAACCACTGTCGCCAATAATGATCTGGGACGTAAGCTCGGACTTGGCGCAGTCATCGCTTTGGGTGTCGGAACCACCGTTGGCTCCGGTATCTTTTCATCGCTCTCTGAGGTTGCCAATGCGGCTGGCAGCAGTTTGTTCCTGGTTCTTGCCTTTTTGATTGGCGGTCTTTTGCAGATTCCTGCCAACTTCTGTTATGCGGAGCTGGCTTCTGCTTTCCCGGAAGACGGCGGCCAGTATGTGTATTTCCGTGAAGCAGGTTCCCGCCCGCTGGCCTTCCTGTGCGGATGGATCAGCTTCTGGGCTACGGATCCCCCCTCCATTTCCATCATGGCATTGGCCATTGTCAACTATCTGGCATATTTCCTGCCCATGCAAGGCATCGTTCTGAAAATCGTTGCCACGGTTCTCGTTCTGATCTTCATGGGGGTTCATCTTCGCAGCGTGGAAGGCGGCGGAAGATTCCAAACCTTTATCACCGCACTGAAAATTCTTCCCTTTGTTTTGATTATTGGTGTGGGCCTGTTTTTCATGAATAGTTCCACCCTGCTTTCTTCTACTCCGCTGGCCGGCGCCAGCGCAACCGGCATCGCTGCCTTGTTTGCTGGTATTTCTGCGACTACCTGGTCCTTCGACGGCATGGGTGCTGCCTGCTATATGTCCGGCGAAATCAAGGAACCGGAGAAAAACATGCCCCGCGGCCTGATTCTTACTGCCTTGATCGTTCTTGCTTTATATGTCGGTCTGACGTTCGTTGCTTCCGGTCTGCTGACGGTTGACGAGCTGGCTGCTTCTGACGCTCCTATCGCCCTGCTGGCATCCAAAATTCCCGTTATTGGAAACGGCGCTGACGTAGTGGTTGCCATCATGGCCATCATCGTGGTTATCGGCTCTCTGTCCAGCTGCATCATGTTCCAGCCGCGCATTGAGTACGCCATGGCACGCGACGGCCTGTTCTTCAAACGGTTCGGCCATGTACACCCCAAGTATCAGACACCCGCTTTCTCCATCGTGGTTCAGTGCATGCTTGCCATCGTTCTGATCTTTGCGTCCAACCTGTCTGATCTTCTGGGCTACTTTACGGTGATCGCCCTTCTGAAAAACTTCCTGACTTTCGGCACGATCTTTGTTCTGCGCCGCAAGGCTCATTACAAGCCCGCCTACAAAATGCCTGGCGGCTATTTCATGCCTGTGGTCGCCATGGTCATGACCGGAACGCTGATTTATTCCACTTTTATCTGGTCTGCTCTGCCCAGCATCATCGCTGCGGTAATCGCAGTCGGCACCGGCCTGCCTGCTTACTATTTCATGGAGCGCCAGAACAAAAACGCTGCCAAATAAATTTGATTTTTTTCAGATTGCCGCTGATTTCAGCGGCGATCTGACTTATCAAAAGGAGGTTCTTTTATGGGGCTGTTTCGCGGTGATTTCTATTCGCAAAGCCTTCGGATGACAACGCAGGTACACGTCATTTTCCCGGACGTTTCCAATGACGTTACTCCACTCTGGGAAGGCCCCCCCAGAACCTTGTACCTGCTGCACGGGTTAGCCGCCAACGCCGGCGAGTGGACTCGTTTTTCCAAAATTGAATATTATGCCAAAAAATACAACTTTACGGTGATCATGCCGGAAGTACAGCGGAGTTTTTATTGCTCTACCATATATGGAACAGATTACTTTTCCTATGTCGCAGACGAACTGCCCGAAATCTGCAATCGTTGGTTCCGGCTTGCACCTGATCGGGAATATACTTTTATCGCCGGAGAAAGCATGGGAGGATATGGTTCCATTAAAATTGCGCTGCGGCGGCCCAAACAGTATGCCGCCTGCGCCAGTTTATCCGGCGTGATGGATTATCCTGCCTGGGTGGAACGTGTCCGGAAAGAAGAGCTGCTCCCCGATGTATTGCCTCAGGAACCGGATATGCTCCACGGAGCAGGCGGTTCCCTCGCCCCGGAGGATGATTTATTCCATCTGATGCGCCAGGAGGCGCAAGACCCTGAACGGCCCCGTCTGATTCAGCTGTGCGGCACCGAAGATTTTCTGTACGAAGACAATGTGCGATTCCGCGATGCCGCACAGGCTGCCGGCTACGGTCATACTTATATGGAGTGGTCCGGAGAACACGCCTGGCCCTTCTGGGACATTGCCATTCAGCGTGCTTTTCAGTTTTTCTGCGGGCTTGACCTGGAACAAAGTCCTCTTTATTAAATCAAAAGGACTCCGAACACCCGGAGTCCTTTTTCGTTGTTATCAATTTTTGATTTGATTTCTACAGTAAATTTACGCCGTCAGGGATAAATAAAAGATAGCGAAAAGTATACGGATTTGATAAAATCAATAGAAAGAGTCATTTCGTAAGAAGGACTTCGGATTAAAAAAGCAGGTACAACAGGAAGAGCGTGAATGGGAGGATAGGATAGATGACATTTTATGAATTAGTGTCGGGTATTTTAGAGGCTGATTCAAGATTTGTGGCAGAAGATGGCAGGATTTTAAAAAATGCAGTCTACCAAGCGGCTATGCAGTTGGATGAGGATTTGATAACAGCATTAATGAGGCAAGAGGAAACCAAAAAGCATTTTTTTAAGAAAATAGGAGAAGCGTTAGTTTTTGATGTCAATAAATTTTGCTGGTTTATCAGTAACAGGGAGTATATGCCGGACAGTTATACGCGTTATAAAAATAAAATTGGATTAATAGATGAGCATGGTGAACTGATTTCAGCTTCTGGAAAAGTTGAATTGGTTTTCCCATATAAAGATTGTGTGCTTGAAGGCGGACAGACACGGGAAGACCAGACGCGAGAAGAGATTTTTTATAATGAAACATTAGCGCCTGACGAAGTGGACAGACTTTTTTATCCTAAAGTGATGTGTAATGCTTTCAAGTACGAGTGTAAGGGTAAGCAAACAAAAGTGACTAAAATTAAAGATACAGATAATCTGATCATTAAAGGAAATAATCTATTGGTTCTTTCATCTCTTCGGACTTTATTTAGTAATAAAGTCCGAATGGTCTATTGGGATGTCCCATATAATACCGGATCGGACAGCTTTGGGTACAATGACAGGTTTTCCAGGAGCAGCTGGCTTTTGTTTATTAAAAACCGGGTAGAGAAAACTTTGCCGCTGCTAAAGAATGATGGAGGAGTATTCTTGATTCAATGCAGTTTTCATCAGTATGCATACTTGAAAGTTTTATTAGATGAGATAATTGGAAATTATATCATGACCTTCAATATATTAGTCAGACATCCGGAAAGAACCTTGACCGCTGACAAAGAATTTAATGATGTTGTTGAATATGTCTTGGTCTACGCAAAAAGTGCGGACTATAAAATGCCGAAAATTGCGGTAGAAAAGACAGTTGATGATTATCAGTACATGGTTGAAGAATTGGATGAGGGTGAAGATATAGACTTTGATGGCAGAAAAGGAAAGGTATTGATACCAGATAAATATAGATTGGTAAAAGTGAAACCAGCAAAAGAAAACTTTAAAATTGTCACAGTGCGGGGATCTATAAGAGAAAAAGTGTCATCGGGAAGGTTTTATGTAAAATATTTGCAGCCTCTGGAAGGACAGTATCCGGATAAAACATTGTTTAAAGTAGAAGGTATTGGAGATGACATGTACAGCTACAGATACTTCTATCTTCCTCCTGCTGGAAATAAAAATGGAGCATATCTGCAGGGAATGCCTGGATCTTCAAAGGTAACATATAAGCCATATCCTAATTTTTTGGATTTTGTGCAAAGTTATAATACTGTTAATAGTGAAGGAGGAGTTGAATTTAGAAATGGAAAGAAGCCGGAAGATTTAATTGCATTTCTGATGGAAATTTTTACAGCCGAAGGAGATATTGTATTGGATGCCTTTGCGGGTTCAGGAACAACCGCGGCTGTAGCGATCAAATTAAATAGACAGTTTGTTGTTTCAGAACAGATGGATTATATACATACTGTTACACTTCCACGCATAAAAAGTGTGATCGACGGTAAAGAAAACGGATTATTACCAAATGCTGAATATGAAGGGGGAGGTTCGTTTGTATATTGTGAATTGGCAAAGGCTAATCAGAAATATGTTGATGAAATTATTCGCGCGAAAACGGATAAAACGATCAATGAACTGTATAAAAACATATTAGAGACAGGATTTGTAAGCAGTAAGATCGATCCCAAAATGATTGATACATCTTCAAAAGATTTTGATGAATTATCCTTTGAAAATAAAAAACGATTACTGTTGGAATTGTTGGATAAAAATCTTTTATATGTAAATTATTGTGATATTGAAGATGAAGAATATCAAGTAAGTGCTCAGGATAAAGCCTTTTCAAGAAGTTTTTACCGGGAGGAATAGGGATGGCTTTTTTATACGAGAACATGGAGTTTATGCGTGAAAGAGGATATGCAGCCGATGTGCCGAAATATATATGCGATAATTTGAACCCATTATTTCAACTTCGAGCATATCAGAAAACAGCGCTGGAAAATTTCATAATGTATTATGAAGATAAAAACAGGCCGTATCCGCTTCAAGTTTTGTTTCATATGGCTACAGGCAGCGGAAAAACATTAATTATGGCGGGCCTGATGATATATTTGTATAAACAAGGTTACAGAAATTTTGTCTTTTTTGTAAATCTTTCGACAATAGTTAAAAAAACTGAGGATAATTTTTTGAATATGGATTCAAAAAAATATCTATTTAACAGAGAAGTTGTGATTGATGGTGAAAGGATAGAAGTTAAAAAAGTTGAAAATTTTCAGATGACAGATCCGAATGCAATGAATATATGCTTTACTACAACACAGAGATTACATTCAGAGATGTGGTCGTCAAGAGAAAATGGACTTTCTGTTGATGATCTTGAAAATCAGAAAACGGTACTGATTTCTGATGAGGCCCATCATTTAAACGCAAGCACAAAAAAAATGAACAAGGAGGAGAAAGAAAGTTATCACTCGTGGGAAGAAACGGTAAAAACCATATTAAAAAAAAATAGTGAAAACATATTACTCGAATTTACGGCAACCTGCGATCTGGAAAATAGATGGATCAAGGAAGAATATGAAAATAGAATACTATATGATTATCAATTGTATAAATTCAGAGCGGATTTGTATTCTAAAGAAATTAAGACATTAAGATCCGATCTGACAATAATGGAGCGAGCTCTTCAGGCGCTTATGCTTAGCCAGTACAGATTAAAGATATTTCAAGATAATCATCTCTGCATAAAGCCGGTAGTGTTATTTAAAGCTTCAAAGATTGCGGAAAGTAAAGCGTTTATGCATGAGTTCATAAATGTTATCGCAAATCTTAGAGGACGGGATTTAGAGAAAATTGCGAATGCTATCGAAAATCCGACAATGCAAAAAGCCTATAGTTACTTTAAGAGTAAGGGAATCTCTTTTGAAATGCTTGCAAATGAGCTGAAAGAAGATTTTTCAGAAGAACATTGTATTTCTGCAAATGACGATAGAGAAGTTGAAGAGAGACAGGTTTTACTTAATTCATTGGAAGATGATACAAACCCTTATAGAGCTGTCTTTGAAGTAAAAAAACTGGATGAAGGATGGGATGTTTTAAATCTGTTTGATATCGTAAGATTATACGAAACGAGACAGTCGGGAAGAAAAAAAATTTCCTCAGTAACGGTATCTGAAGCACAGTTAATTGGAAGAGGAGCTCGTTATTGCCCGTTTCAGATTTCTAAAGGACAGTCAAAGTATCAGAGAAAATATGATCTGGAATTGGACAATCCGCTAAGAGTGTGTGAGGAACTATATTATCACTGCCAAAATGACAGCAGATATATTTTGGAATTACATAATGCGCTCCGGGAAATTGGAATTGATTTGGACAAAACGGTAACAAGACATAATTTGCCGAAAGAAACATTTAAAAAGAAGGAAATTTATAAGAGCGATTACATTTTTATTAATGACAGAGTTGTGAAAAACCGAAATTCCGTTAAAGAAATCTTACCGTCCATAAGAAATGAAATATATACGGTATCCATTGATACAGGTGAATCCGGAGAAGATACTGTCATGAATGATCAGATGGATAATACAGGTAGTATAGTTGTTAAAACGTATACATATTCTACAACAATTGGAGGTATTGCAGCGATAAACTATGCGTTGGTAAATAAGGGGCTGGCGAAATTTCCGGTCTTTAAGTTTTATTCCCTAAAGAATAGGTTTCCCAATCTAACATCAACGCGTCATTTTGTTTTTGATGGCAGCTATTTAGGAAATATAAGAATTGAAATTAAAAGTAAGTATAAAGAACCCCCCGTTTCCATTTTCGCTTTAGCAGTGGAAAATGTTTTGGGAAAAATAGCGAAATATATTGCTGATACAACAGTTAATGTTGAGACGGCAGAAGGGGGAAAAGAGAGGGATTTAGCAAATGACTCAAATTGATTTTGAAAAAAGAATGTCCTTCGATGAACATATGATCTTGTATTTCTATGATCGTTTAAAAAATGGAACACAGTGTGATTATGACAAGTGGCACATAACAGAATCATTAATAGTATCTTATAATAATGAGATTGATGAAGCTGTTTTAAAAAATATGGATAGCTGTATAGATAATAACAGGGAATTTATTGAAAATTTAAGACAAAGACCTGCCTGGGAATTTGAGAAACCAGTGATTTGGAATGACAGAAATAGAAGTGAATACTATATAACAAATCTGGAAGACTCACATAAGTTTGAAGTGTATGCCGAGCATGTACTTAAGGGCTACGATCTGGATATAGGTTTATTTTTCGGGAAGAGTCAACAGTATGATCTTGGAGAAACAAAAGTTGGTATTGAGATAAAATGTGATAAGCGTTCTGAAGAAACCGGTAATTATTATATTGAGTATCAAGAAAGACTGAATCATTATGGAAAATGGGTTGACAGCGGTATTATGAAGAATGATAATACAAAATATTATTTTTATGGGGTGGTCAATCATTATGCCATTTTCCCTCGCAGCAGATTAATGGAATACTATGATAAAATTGTAGTTAAGAATATCCCGGTTCCGGGATGCAGAAAAGTACAAATTGGTACTTCAAAAGGATTTCTCATCTCAAAAGAAGAAGCTGAAAAAATAAGAATGTTTCCTTCAACAGTCGTGAGAGAAATAAAGGCACAGAATAAACTATGAGGGAAATGGCAGAAAAAAGCTGCTTATATGGTATCATAGGTATCAGAATATATCCTTTCTTGGATGGTGGTTTATGGTGTTTTGCAAACGCCTATAGTATAGATAAATGAGAGGAGAGAAGGCTATGGCTCTGCTGAGAACAGTCCTCCTGCAGATTGCCCCCTGTGGTACACTGGAGGACAATCTGAAAAAGGGAATAGAATCCTGTAAAAAGTCAAAAGAGATGGGAGCCCACATGGTCCTCTTTCCGGAGATGTGGAGCTGCGGCTACGATATAGGCGGCAGACCATATGAGGAGTGGAAAAAGGATGCGGACCTGGCGCCGGGGGAGGATTTCTGGGTGGCAGACCTGGACACGCCCTTGGGCCCGGTGAAGACCGGAACCATGATATGCTATGACAGGGAATTCCCGGAAAGCGCCAGAATTCTGATGCTGAAGGGTGCGGAACTCATTCTCGTGCCAAACGCCTGCCCTATGGAGATCAACCGGCTCTCTCAGCTCCGGGCCGGGGCGGAGGAGGGGATTTTTTTAGCAGATATAGACCTGTCCGTGCTCCGAATCTACAGGGAGAGTGAGGTTCACGGAAATGCCTACCGCCGCCCGGAAAAGTATGGCCTTCTGACAAGCAGAGACAGAGACATTGAGGAGTCCTAGGCTTTCTTTTGCGAAATGCGGATATAGTACAGCACCCCTGTCAGGTCCGCCAGCGCCCAGCCGATGGGGACGGACATCCAGATGCCGGTGATCCCGATCCGGGGGACGGCGGACAGGATGCAGGCAAGGGCTACCCGGGTGCCAAGAGAAATGACCGTGAGCACCACGGACATGCTTTTACATCAGGAAATCGAAAAATTTGAAGGAAAAAAGGAGCAGAAAGCGGCTTA
>CAZZBJ010000060.1:0-2700 GCA_964652805.1 uncultured Mordavella sp.
ATCCTACACACTGCAGGAGATCCTGACGGTGAAATCCGACGACGTGGTGGGACGTGTGAAGACATACGAGGCCATCATCAAAGGGGAGAACATTCCGGAGCCGGGTATTCCGGAGGCCTTTAAGGTACTGCTCAAGGAGCTGCAGTCACTGGCGCTGGATGTCCGCGTGCTGCAGGGCGACGAAGAGGTAGAGATCCTGGAGACTGTGGATATGGGAGAGACAGATTTCCGCTCACTGATGAACGAGGACAGGAAGTACCACCGCAACGATGAGAAGCTGGGAGACCACGGCTACACTGCCCAGGAATTTCAGGGAGAGGAGCTTGTGGATGTGGAAGAGCCTGACAGTGAGAATGAGAACGATGATCTGGGGATCGAGTTTAACGAAATATCAGACGATGAGTTTTAGGAAGGGGTGCCAGTATGCCGGAAACAAAAAAGGAACACACCTATCAGACAATGACCTTTGACGCCATTAGGATTGGATTGGCGTCACCGGAGAAGATCCTTGAGTGGTCCAGAGGCGAGGTCACAAAGCCGGAGACCATCAACTATAGGACGCTGAAGCCGGAAAAAGACGGCCTGTTCTGTGAGCGTATCTTCGGACCCAGCAAGGACTGGGAGTGTCATTGTGGTAAATATAAAAAAATCCGTTACAAAGGCGTTGTCTGCGACCGCTGCGGCGTCGAAGTGACGAAATCCAGCGTGCGCCGCGAGCGTATGGGCCATATCGCCCTGGCCGCTCCGGTGTCACACATCTGGTACTTTAAGGGAATCCCGAGCCGTATGGGACTGATCCTGGATTTGTCCCCCAGGACCCTGGAGAAGGTGCTCTACTTTGCCTCCTACATCGTGCTGGACAAGGGCGAGACAGACCTGATGTACAAACAGGTGCTGTCCGAGCAGGAGTACCAGGAAGAGAGAGAGAAATGGGGAAGCGCCTTCCGCGTGGGAATGGGCGCTGAAGCCATCAAGGAGCTCCTGGAGTCTATCGACCTGGACAAAGAGTACGAGGAGCTGACAGACGGGCTGGATGGGGCCAGCGGCCAGAAGAGAGCAAGGATCGTGAAGCGCCTGGAGGTCGTGGAGGCCTTCCGGGAGTCCGGCAACAAGCCGGAGTGGATGATCCTGACAACCATCCCGGTGATTCCGCCGGACCTTCGTCCCATGGTACAGCTGGACGGCGGACGATTCGCCACCAGCGACTTAAATGACCTTTACAGAAGGATTATCAACAGAAACAATCGTCTGAAACGCCTGCTTGAGCTGGGCGCGCCGGAAATTATCGTTAGAAACGAGAAGAGGATGCTGCAGGAGGCGGTGGACGCCCTCATCGACAACGGAAGAAGAGGCCGTCCGGTCACAGGACCCGGAAACCGCGCCCTGAAGTCCCTCTCTGATATGATGAAAGGAAAATCCGGACGTTTCCGTCAGAACCTTCTCGGAAAACGTGTAGACTACTCCGGACGTTCCGTTATCGTCGTGGGACCTGAGCTGAAGATCTACCAGTGCGGTCTCCCCAAGGAGATGGCCATTGAGCTGTTCAAGCCCTTCGTCATGAAGGAGTTGGTGCAGAACGGCACAGCCCACAACATCAAGAACGCAAAGAAGATGGTGGAGAGGCTCCAGCCCGAGGTATGGGATGTGCTGGAGGATGTCATCAAGGAGCATCCGGTCATGCTGAACCGTGCCCCTACGCTGCACAGACTTGGGATCCAGGCATTTGAGCCCATCCTTGTAGAGGGCAAGGCCATCAAGCTTCATCCCCTTGTATGTACCGCCTACAATGCGGACTTTGACGGAGACCAGATGGCTGTCCATCTGCCTTTGTCCGTTGAGGCCCAGGCAGAGTGCCGCTTCCTCCTGCTCTCACCGAACAACCTTCTGAAGCCGTCAGACGGCGGACCGGTGGCTGTTCCCTCACAGGATATGGTCCTTGGTATCTACTATCTGACACAGGAAAGACCGGGAGCGCTGGGAGAGGGAAAATTCTTCAAGAACGTAAACGAGGCCATCCTGGCCTGCGAGAACCAGGCGCTGACACTTCACTCCAAGATCAAAGTGCGCATGTCCAGGACCATGCCTGACGGAACCGTGAAGACAGGCACCATCGTCTCCACGCTTGGAAGGATGCTCTTCAACGAGATCATCCCCCAGGATCTTGGCTTTGTAGACCGCGAGGTGGAGGGAAATGAGCTCCTTCCGGAGATCGATTTCCACGTGGGCAAGAAGCAGTTAAAGCAGATCCTGGAGAAAGTCATCAACACTCACGGCGCCACAGCCACCGCGGAGGTGCTGGACAATGTAAAGGCTATCGGCTACAAATATTCCACAAGAGCGGCCATGACCGTGTCCATTTCTGACATGACCGTGCCGCCCCAGAAGCCGGAGATGATCGAGCAGGCGCAGGAGACGGTGGACCGGATCACAAAGAACTTCAAGCGTGGTCTGATCACAGAGGAGGAGCGCTACAAAGAAGTTGTAGAGACATGGAAGGCAACCGACGACGCCCTGACAGAGGCGCTGCTTTCCGGTCTGGATAAATACAACAACATCTTTATGATGGCTGACTCAGGAGCCCGTGGTTCTGACAAGCAGATCAAACAGCTTGCCGGTATGCGCGGCCTGATGGCAGATACGACAGGACGTACCATCGAGCTGCCGATCAAGTCCAATTTCCGTGAGGGGCTGGATGTACTG
>CAZZBJ010000060.1:2710-15325 GCA_964652805.1 uncultured Mordavella sp.
GTCCGCCCACGGAGCGCGCAAAGGTCTGTCCGACACGGCTCTTCGTACAGCTGACTCCGGTTACCTGACAAGACGTCTGGTAGACGTCTCCCAGGAGCTCATCATCCGTGAGGTGGACTGCCGCCTGGAGGGGGAGGAGATCCCGGGCATGTATGTTCATGCATTTATGGAGGGCAACGAGGAGATCGAAAGCCTGCAGGAGCGTATCACAGGACGCTATCTGTGTGAGAGCATTAAGGATAAGGACGGCAATGTACTTGTGAAGGCCAACCACATGGTGACGCCGAAGCGGGCAGAGCTGATCATGAAAAAGGGTGTGGACGAGAACGGCGAGACGCTCAGTAAGATCAAGATCCGTACCATCCTGACCTGCCACTGCCACAACGGCGTGTGCGCAAAGTGCTACGGCGCCAACATGGCAACAGGCGAGCCTGTGCAGGTGGGTGAGGCAGTCGGCATCATTGCGGCGCAGTCCATCGGTGAGCCGGGTACACAGCTGACCATGCGTACCTTCCACACCGGCGGTGTGGCCGGAGACGACATTACACAGGGTCTTCCCCGTGTGGAGGAGCTCTTCGAGGCCAGAAAGCCGAAGGGTCTTGCCATCATCACAGAGTTTGCAGGAAAAGCGTCGATCAACGATACAAAGAAAAAGCGCGAGGTCATTGTCAGCAACGACGAGACAGGCGAGTCCAAGGCCTACCTCATCCCCTACGGATCACGCATCAAGATCCAGGACGGACAGGAACTGGAGGCCGGCGACGAACTCACAGAAGGCAGCGTGAACCCCCACGATATCCTGAAGATCAAGGGACTTCGGGCTGTGCAGGATTACATGATCCAGGAGGTACAGCGCGTATACCGTCTCCAGGGTGTTGATATCAACGACAAGCACATCGAGGTTATCGTGCGCCAGATGCTGAAGAAGATCCGTGTGGAAGAGAGCGGAGACACAGGCTATCTGCCGGGCACCATGGTGGATGCGCTGGAGTTCGAGGACAAGAACAAAGAGCTCGTGGCAGAGGGCAAGGAGCCGGCCACAGGCGAGCAGATCATGCTCGGTATCACCAAGGCCTCCCTTGCAACCAACTCCTTCCTGTCAGCTGCCTCCTTCCAGGAGACAACCAAAGTGCTGACAGAGGCGGCCATCAAGGGCAAGGTTGACCCGCTGGTAGGTCTGAAGGAGAACGTCATCATCGGTAAGCACATTCCGGCCGGTACAGGTATGAGGAGGTACCGGGATGTTAAGCTCAGCACAGAGTTGGCCGTAGAGGAAGAGGACGATGAGATCCTGGCGGACGACATGATATCTGCTGACGAGCTGTTGGATGCGCAGATGACAGAGGAGACAGAGACTGTGGCCGACGAGTCAGACATCATCCTTCAGTAGATCCTTTAGCAAATAAAAGCAGATTACTATAAAAACAATGGAGCGGAAGATGCGCAGGCATCTTCCGCCCTTTGCCATTTCCCCGGTGATATGTTAAGATAGAGTACAGAGAAAATCTATAAGGGAGGAAGCGACAATGAACAGAGAACAGGCACATGACATTCTGATGAAATACATGAAGGGAGAACACTACATCACCCACTCCTACGCGGTGGAGGCCATCATGAAGGGCTTGGCCAAGCGGCTGGCTCCGGATCAGGTGGAGTACTGGGGGATCGTGGGACTGCTCCACGACCTGGACGAGGAGCAATGCGACTGGGAGCACGATATAAGCGTCCACGGGCCCACATCAGTAGAGATACTGAAAAAAGAGGGGATCGACGACCCGGTGCTCTTTGACGCCATCAAGGCACATAATCCGAAGTGCGGCATGAAGGCAAAGACCAATCTCCAGTACGCTGTTCTGGCGGCAGATCCCATGAGCGGATTTATCAAGGCTGTAGCCCAGATTTATCCGGACAAAAAGATTGCCAGCGTAAAGCACAAGTCCGTCCTGAAGCGCTTTAACGAGGTGCGCTTTGCCAAGGGAGCCAACAGGGACTACATGGAGATGATTGAATTCACCGGCCTTTCTCTGGACGACTTGATCGACATTGCCCTGGAGGAGATGGGCGCCGTCGCAGATGTGCTGGGACTGTAATGCGGCATATGATTTCCCGGAAGGAATGAGGCATATTATCAGAAGAAAAACACAAAGGAGATTTGAGCAATGAGATACAGCCGCGGATATCACGAGCCTTACAAGGGGGACAGGCTATTTCACAAAAAAGAGAAAAAGAGAGTGCATCCGGTGGGCATTGCCATTGCCGGGATTCAGCTGGTGATCTCTGTCATTTTCCTTGTCCTGCTCTGGCGGAGCGGGCTGATCCCGGCTGCCTATATAGCGGCCCTGGGACTGGTCCTTCTGGTGCTGGAGGCTGTGACAATGGGCCTTCAGTTTGTGAAAAGCAGAATTCATCTGGCAGGCATCGTCCTGTCCCTGCTGGTCAGCGCCGCTCTGGTATTCGGGGCCGTCTACCTATACAAGGCGGACCGTCTGCTGGCGGATGTGGGCGGAGCGGACTACAAGACGGACAACATGGTAGTAGTCGTCAAAAAGGATGATTCGGCCCAGCTCCTGGCGGACGCGAAAAACTACCGCTTTGGGACACAGAGCGCGCTGGATCAGGAAAATACGTCCGCAATGGTGGAGGATGTGAAGAATAATATCGGAAGAGAGCCCAATGTGACAGAGTACGACTCGGTTCTGGAGATGGCCCAGGCCCTTCTGGGCGGAAATGTCAATGCGCTGATCTACAACCAGGCCTTTGACGCAGTGATCGAGGAGAGCATTGAGGACTACTCAGATCAGGTGAGGGTGCTTTATCAGTACGGCATCAGCACGCCCATTGAAAATGAGGAGGCGGATGTGAGGGAACCCTTTAACATTTACATTAGCGGCATCGACGTGTCCGGCGATATCTCCACGAACAGTCGGAGCGATGTGAACATCATCATGACCGTCAATCCGGAGACAAAGAAGATCCTTCTCACCACGACCCCCAGGGACTACTATGTTCAGCTGCCGGGTGTTTCAGGGGAGGCCAAGGACAAGCTGACCCATGCGGGCATTTACGGGGTGGACGTTTCCATGGCTGCCCTGGAGAACCTCTACGGGATAGACATCACCTACTATGCCAGGGTGAACTTCACCTCTCTCATCACCATTGTGGACGCCCTGGGAGGCATAGACGTGCAGTCTGAGTATGCCTTTGAGGCGGACGGGTATCAGTTTGTCCAGGGGAGCAATTACCTGAACGGAGAGCAGGCCCTGGCTTTCTCCAGAGAGCGCTACAGCTTTGAGGACGGAGACAACCAGAGGGGCAAGAACCAGGAGGCGGTGCTGACAGCCATTCTCCAGAAGGCCATGTCGCCGGCTATCCTGGGAAACGCAGATCAGATCCTGGAAGGGGTGAGCCAGTCCGTGCAGACCAACATGACCCGGGAGGAGATGGCAGAGTTTATCCGCATGCAGATCGAAGACCCCACTGGTTGGAGCATCGAATCCGTTGCGGCCACAGGAACAGGGGACGCCCAGAGCTGCTTCTCATCGGGCAGTCAGCTCCTCTATGTGATGCAGCCGGATATGGACTCCGTCAGCGCTATTACGGAAAAAATGCAGCAGGTGCTGACCGGGCAGTAGGAGCAGATCTCCGGATGCCGCGTCTCTGGACGCGGCATGTTTCTGCCCGAAATTCTTACGAAAAATCGTATTTTTTACTCCCCTGTTTTTTACAAAAAGACAGTTGACATTATATAGTATTCGTATATAATATATTATTAGTTCCCGAATTGTTAGTAACCGAACAACATAATGTGAAATAAGAGAGGATGGAGTCATGGACGAAGATGCAGGAAAGTGGATCAACCGTGTTTCCCATCAACTGAAGAGACAGATGTCCTGCGAGGACCAGCAGTCCGGACAGGATGATCTTACAAACATGCAGAAACATATTCTGCATTTTATTTTGCTTGAAACCATGCACAGGGACCTGTTCCAGAGGGATCTGGAAAAGGAGTTCAAAGTCCGCAGGTCAACGGCCACGGGAATTCTTCAGCTTCTGGAGAAAAAAGGCTATCTTTACCGGGAGCCGGTGAAGGAGGACGCCAGACTGAAGAGGATCGTGCCAACGGAGAAGGCCCTGAAGCTGCGGGGAGAGCTGCTGGTAAATATCTGCAGGAGGGAAGCGCAGATCAGAAGAGGAATTCCGGAGGAGGACATGGAAGTGTTTGTGCGCGTGCTGAAGCAGATATCCGCCAACCTGACATGCGGAGAAAAGCAAAAGGAAGTGGAACTAAGTATGGAAAGAAAGGAAGAGTCAGATGAATAGGAAACTACTGAAATCTGTGCGGGAGTACAAGAAGCAGACGGTCCTGGCACCTGTTCTGGTGATGCTGGAGGTGCTGCTGGAAGTGCTGATCCCGCTTCTGATGGCAAACATCATTGACATCGGAATTATGGAAGGAGACATGGGTTACATTATAAAGATGGGCATCGTCCTTGTCATCATGGCTATGCTGTCGCTGGCCTTCGGCGCAAAAGCGGGGCAGGTGGCTGCCGTCGCGGCTGCCGGATATGCCAAGAACCTGCGGCACGATATCTTTTACAAGATCCAGGAATTCTCATTTGGAAATATTGACCATTTTTCAACGTCCAGCCTTGTGACCAGGCTGACGACAGACATCACCAACGTGCAGATGGCGTTCATGTTCACCATCCGCATGCTGGCCAGAGCGCCCATCATGGTGGTGCTGTCCTGGATCATGACAGCCACCATCAGCCGGAAGATCGCATTTCTCATGCTGGTCACCATCCCTATCCTGGGCGGCGTGCTGCTCTTCATTGCCAAGAAGGCGCACCCCCATTTTATCCAGGTGTTTGACGAGTACGATGTGCTGAACAACACAGTGCAGGAGAATGTAAACGCGGCCAGAGTGGTGAAGGCCTACGTCCGTGAGGATCACGAGAACGGCAAGTTCCACAAGATATCCCAGAAGGTATTTGAGCTGTTCACCAAGGCGGAGATGCTGGTAGCCTGGAACTCACCGGTCATGAACTTTGTCATGTACACGGTGGTGCTCCTCATCGTTCTCATCGGCGGCAAGGACATTGTCCGTGAGACCATGCTGACCGGCGAGCTTACAAGTATCATGGTATACGCCATGCAGATCCTTATGTCCCTGATGATGGTGTCCTTCGTCTTTGTCATGATCATGATCGCCGAGGCCTCCTCCGACCGTATCGAGGAGGTGCTGGAGGAAGTGCCGGAGATGGTGGACAAAGAGGATGCTCTGACAGAGGTGGCAAACGGAGACATTGACTTTGAGCACGTGGACTTCAGCTACGCCGGCGAGGACGGCAACCTGTCCCTGAAGGATGTGAACCTTCATATTAAAAGCGGACAGATCGTGGGCATTATCGGAGGAACCGGAAGCGCCAAGTCCACGCTGGTGCAGCTCATCCCCCGTCTCTACGACGTGACCCGGGGCTGTGTGAAGGTGGGCGGCCAGGATGTTCGCAGGTACAATCTGGAGAAGCTTCGGGACCAGGTGTCCATGGTGCTTCAGAAAAATGTCCTCTTCACAGGAAGTATCTACGAAAATATCCGCTGGGGCGATGAGAACGCTTCCAACGAAGAGGTGAGGAGAGTGTGCCGCCTGGCCCAGGCCGACGGATTTATCAGCGAGTTCCCGGCAGGCTACAACACCATGATTGTGGAGGGTGGAAACAACGTGTCCGGCGGGCAGAAACAGAGGCTGTGTATCGCCAGAGCCCTCCTTAAGAAGCCCAAGATCCTGATCCTGGACGACTCCACAAGCGCTGTGGACACAAGGACTGACGCCCTGATTCGGAAAGCCTTCCGTGAAGAGATTCCGGACACGACAAAGATCATCATCGCCCAGAGGATTTCCTCCGTGGAGGACGCGGACGTGATCATTGTCATGGACAACGGACAGATCAACGGCATCGGAACATCCGAGGAGCTTCTGAAGACAAACGAAATTTACCGGGAGGTATACGAATCACAGGTGAGGAGGAACGGAAAATGAGTAACAGCGCAAACACCAACGCGGGCAGCGGCGCCGGAAACGGCAGAGGCGGCAAGCCCACAGTTACGAAGAATACACTGAAGACAGCAAAGAGACTCTTAGGCTACGTGACGAGCACCTATAAGGCTCAGTTTGTGCTGGTGCTGTTCTGTATCCTGATCAGCTCCATTGCCAGCATCTCCGTCTCCCTGTCCCTGCGCTATCTGCTGGATGACTTTATCATCCCGCTGATCGGCCACAAGGATCCGGATTTCTCCGAGCTCTACATGGCTCTCACCGTGCTGGCGTGCATTTTCGCACTGGGCGTGGTGGCCACCTTCCTCTACACGAGGACCATGGTCGTGATCGGGCAGGGCGTGCTCAAGAGAGTCAGGGACGAGATGTTCGAGCACATGCAGACCCTGCCGATCCGCTATTTTGACCAGAACACAAACGGCTCCATCATGAGTCTTTACACAAACGACACAGACACCCTGCGGCAGATGATCAACCAGTCCATCCCCCAGGTGCTCATGTCAGCCCTGATGATCCTTGTCACCTTCATCGCCATGCTGGTGCTGAGCCCCATCCTGACGCTGTTGGCTATCGTGGTCATCCTCCTGATGATCGCCGTGTCCCGCTTTATCGGAGGCAACAGCGGGAAATATTTCATCCGGCAGCAGCTGGATCTGGCCAACATCACCGGATTTGTGGAAGAGCGTATGAACGGCCAGAGGGTGGTCAAGGTGTTCAACCACGAAAGAAAATCCGAGGAAGAGTTTGACGGGCTGAACGAGAAGCTCTTCGAGAGTGCGGCAAACGCCCACACCTTTGCCAGCATCATGGGCCCCATCATCGGAAATATCGGAAACCTGCAGTTCGTGCTGACCGCAGTCCTGGGCGGTTTCCTCTCCGTCATGGGCATCGGCAACATTACCCTGGGCGTCATGGCCTCCTACCTGCAGTTTACAAAGAGCTTTACCCAGCCCTTCATGCAGGTGGCCCAGCAGTTCAACTCCATCATCATGGCTCTGGCAGGAGCGGAGCGCATCTTCAACATGATGGACGAGGCGTCCGAGGTGGACGAGGGCTATGTGACCCTGGTCAACGCCAGAAGGAAAGAGGACGGCACCATCGAGGAGTGCAGGGAGCGCACTGGCATGTGGGCGTGGAAGCATCCCCACCAGGCGGACGGCACTGTCACCTACACAGAGCTGAAAGGAGACGTGCGTTTCTTTGACATGTCCTTTGGTTACGAGCCGGATCACATGGTGCTCCACGACCTGACCCTCTACGCAAAGCCGGGACAGAAGCTGGCCTTTGTGGGCTCAACAGGCGCCGGGAAGACCACCATCACCAACCTGATCAACCGGTTCTACGATGTGCAGGACGGCAAGATCCGCTACGACGGCATCAACATCAACAAGATCAAGAAGGCGGATCTGCGCCACTCTCTTGGCATCGTGCTCCAGGATACCCACCTGTTCACAGGCACGATCATGGACAACATTCGCTACGGAAAGCTGGACGCCACAGACGAAGAAGTGTACAATGCGGCCAGGCTGGCCCATGCGGACCAGTTCATCCAGATGCTGCCGCACGGCTACGACACTATGCTCACCAGCGACGGGGAGGAGCTCTCCCAGGGACAGCGGCAGCTTCTCGCTATTGCCCGGGCAGCTGTGGCTGACCCGCCGGTGCTGATCCTGGATGAGGCGACATCCAGCATCGACACAAGGACTGAGGGCATTGTGCAGAAGGGTATGGATAACCTGATGAAGGGGCGTACCGTGTTCGTCATCGCCCACAGGCTTTCCACTATCCGCAACAGCGACGCCATCATGGTGCTGGAGCACGGCCGCATTATCGAGCGGGGTACCCACGAGGACCTGCTGGCCCAGAAGGGTACCTACTATCAGCTGTATACAGGGAAGCTGGAGCTGTCGTAGGGAAAAAAGATGGGATATGAGGACAGGAGGGAGACGATCATGAAATATGTGAGAACTGCTTTGAAAATGCTGACGCTCTGTTTCCTCATGCTGTGCGGTGCGGGTATTGTCATATATATTGGGGCAGGGACTGTTGCGGCAAAGGCAGTAGACCCGCTGCGGGCAGTGATCGCTGCTGCAATTGCTCTGGCAGTCGGATTGATCATTTTCTTTAAACGACACATTGTGAACTAGAATGAAGACGGACAGGGAAATGAGTGGAAAAAAACAGGGGAAACAATTGCAATGGATACATAAAGCGCTGATTCTGGCTGCTGCGGATGCGGTGATCATACTGCTGTCTTATCTGGCGGCGCTTCTGTTGCGGTTTGAATTTGTGTCTTCCCATATTCCGGAGGAATATATCCAGGGCTATCTGTGGTCCATGCCTTTCTGGGTGACAGCGACGCTGGTTGTGTTCTACGGCTGCAGACTGTACCACAGTATCTGGAGCCTGGCCAGTGTGGCTGAGTTCAGAAGGATACTGGCAGCCTTTGTCATACTGCTGATCGTCTATGCGGCAGGTGCGATCTTTATGGGGCTGCGCATGCCCAGATCCTACTATTTTATGGGATATGTCATAAGCTTCTGTCTGATGACAGGGGTCCGCTTCTCCTACCGGATTCTGCGGATGTATGCGATCAGCGCTGAAAATGCCGCAGCTGCGGACAAGGTCCGGGATCGGGTTATGATCATCGGGGCAGGAAACGCAGGCCAGCTCCTGATCAAAGAGCTGCTGAATTCAGATAAAATGTATGTGCAGGTGTGTTGTATCATTGACGACAATCCCAACAAACTGGGGCGGTCGCTGGAAGGGATTCCCATTGTGGGAAACCGGTACGATATTGTGGAGATGGCAAAAAAATATAACATCAACCGCATTATCTACGCCATCCCTGCAACTACAGGCAAAAACCGGAAAGATATCCTGAACATCTGCAAGGAGACAAAATGCCGGTTGCAGACAGTGCCTGGTGTCTATCAGCTGGTAAATGGCGAGGTCAGCGTCAGCACGCTGCGCAACGTAGAGATCACAGATCTGCTGGGCCGCGCGCAGGTCCGGGTCAATAACGAAGAGATTTTTGCCGCTATTGAAGGCTTGAACGTACTGGTAACAGGTGGCGGAGGCTCCATTGGGTCAGAACTTTGCCGGCAGATCGCACAGGCACAGCCCAAGAGGCTGATCATCTTCGATATATATGAAAATAATGCCTATGAGATACAGCAGGAGCTGATCCGAAAATACGGAGACAAGCTGGACCTGGTCGTGTGCATCGGCTCTGTCAGAAATGCCAACCGGATCCACTGGGTGATGGATCAATATAAGCCTGACGTAGTGTTCCACGCGGCGGCGCACAAGCACGTACCGCTGATGGAAGACAGCCCCAACGAGGCCATCAAGAACAATGTTCTTGGCACCTACAAGACGGCAAAGGCAGCAGCCAGGGGGGGGGTAAGGAAATTTGTCCTCATCTCCACGGATAAGGCTGTCAACCCCACCAATATCATGGGAGCGTCCAAGCGCCTCTGTGAGATGGTGGTGCAGATGATGAACCGGAAATGCCCGGACACAGATTTTGTGGCAGTCCGGTTCGGAAACGTACTGGGAAGCAACGGAAGTGTCATCCCGCTCTTTAAGAAACAGATCGCGGCGGGCGGGCCGGTCACCGTTACTGATAAAAATATCATCCGCTATTTTATGACCATTCCTGAGGCGGTCTCACTGGTGCTCCAGGCGTCCTATTACGCAAAAGGCGGGGAGATCTTCGTCCTGGACATGGGGGCGCCTGTCCGGATCGACGACATGGCGCGGAATCTGATCCGCCTGTCAGGCTACGAGCCGGATGTGGACATCATGATCGAATACACGGGCCTGCGTCCGGGGGAGAAGCTCTATGAGGAGCTGCTCATGGACGAGGAAGGGCTGCGGAATACGGAAAATGAGCTGATCCACATTGAAAAGCCTATAGAAATGGATGATGAGTGGTTTGAGGTGCAGCTCAAAAAGCTGGATCGTGAGAGCAAGATAGAAAACGGCCATATCAAAGAGCTGGTGGCAGAGATCGTGCCAACCTATCACCCAAAACCCTCTGACCTGGGAGAATAGGAGCACGTAATCCGCCCAGGGAGATTAAAATCTAAGTTAGACAGAAACATCATTTTCTGACTGAAATGCCTGAAAAAGGAGGAGAGAGAAATGCTGATTTGTCCAAATTGCGGAACTGCCAACACAGACGACTCAAAATTCTGCGAACACTGCGGGACAAAGCTGGAGGGTGCGGCACAGTACGAATTGGAACCTGGTTTGGAGCAGTGGCGGCAGGAAACCACAGGCCAGGGCTTCGACCAGAATTTTACCCAGAACATGGCCGCCGGCAGGGGGCCCCGAAAGAAAATGTCCGGACTGCAGATTGCTGTCATCCTGGAGGCGGTGTGTCTTGTGCTGCTGGTGGTGGCCTTCTTTGCCATCGGGAACAGCCGCGGCAGCGCCATCTATGTGGCTGAGAAATACTTTGAGGCCTATGCGGCTCAGGACTGGGAGGAGGCCTACGGCATGCTGGAGATCCCGGAGGGCGAATTCATCCAGGAAGACCAGTATGAGAAGATCATGGACGCCAGCTCTCTGCCGGAGATCACCAGTTTCCAGGTGCAGGAGTCGGACGGCAATGCGGGAGACGGGATTGCCCAGACCTTTGAGGTAAACTACTCAATAAACGGGCAGGGGCAGTCCACCACCACGGTCACGGTGGTCAGGCAGAGCAGGAAGTCCATGCTGTTTTTCGACACATGGAAAGTTTCGGCTGACGGGCTGATCGCCCAGAATTACAATATCTATGTGCCGAAGGGGGCGCAGATAGCGGTGGACGGCGTCCGGCTGACAGAGGAGCATCTGGTTTCAGAGGAAGAGGGGCAGGCGTGCTATCAGATCTCCATTTTTAACGGAGTTCACAGTATACAGGCGGAGGTTCCCTGGTGTGAGACGTACGAGGCTCAGTTTGACACAGAAGAGCAGGCAGAGTATACCGTATCCGGCCTGACGCTCTCGGAAGAGGGAGTACAGGCTGTGGAGACAAAGCTTCAGGAGGTTATGGAGGCCTGCTGCCAGGCTGCCCTGGCCGGCAGTTCCTTTGACCAGGTGAAGGATCTGTTCGCGGAGGGTGCGCCTGACAGCAACGAAGAGTATTACGAGGATCTGAAGGACAGCCTGGAGGCTGACAGATACTCCTCGGTGCAGCAGCTGCAGCTGAGCGGATTCGAGTGCGATGTGTTTGAAGTGGGGACTTCTAATGGAAGCATACAGGTTGAACTGAGCTATGACTATGCTGTCATCTACACCTATCAGGGGATATTTGACGACGCACCGGAGAGTCGGACAAAGGACGGCTCGTCCTACGCAAGCGCACAGTTTGTCTATGACGGAGATACCTATAGGCTGTGGTCATTTACTCCCGGCAGCATCTGGTATTAAGGAGGCGAAATGATAATATGGAAGGAAAGCAGACAAAGAGAGGATGGAAGATCGCGGCTATCGTGCTTGCGGTACTGATCGTGGCAGCTGTCGCGGCGGTCGCGGGCGTGTTCGTCACCTCCTCCGCCAGCGGCGGCGCGGGGGGCCAGGAGAGTGAGGAAAAGGAAGTCGAGCTTGAGCAGGTGCAGCCCTCCGATGATGAGATAGATGTCAAGAGCACGATCCTGGTGACAGCGGATGGAAGCACTTCCGAGGAAGTCGATGATGCGGCGGAGGCAGACGACGAGAGCGCTTCCGCGGAGCACCGCTACGAAGTGGTAGGCCAGCGGATGACCTGGGCTCAGGCGGACGCCTACTGCAAGGCCCAGGGCGGCTATCTTGCCACTGTGGAAAGCCAGGAAGAGTACGATCAGATCGTCCGGCTGGCAGACCAGTCCGGAAGGAAGGTTCTCTTCCTGGGGGCGCAGCGCGGAACGGACGGCAATTTCCAGTGGACCAACGGGGAGGATTTCTCCTACACGGCGTGGATGTCGGGAGAGCCTAACAACGATGGCGGCAATGAGAACTGTCTGGCCATGTTTCTGGTGGACGACCAGTGGGTGTGGTCGGACGTGCCAAATGATCTGAGCTCCTACTACGGCGAGAGCACGGTCGGCTTCGTATGTGAGTGGGATTCGTAAAAAGTATGTAGAAACAGGTAAAAACAGGGGCCTGCGGGACAAAAAAATCCCGCAGGCCCTTGACTTTTGGGGACATCCATAATAAAATAATCTGGCGTGCATAGGAATACGCAGTATTTCGCACGCCTTAAACTTGTAAAAGTTTAAACCCGTAACTTATTTTTTATCGTAGGAGGTGAAAAGAAATGCCAACATTTAACCAGTTAGTAAGAAAGGGACGTCAGACTTCTGTAAAGAAATCTACAGCTCCGGTGCTTCAGAAAGGGTACAATTCCCTGAGAAAGAGAACGATAGACGCATCTGCACCCCAGAAGAGAGGCGTCTGCACAGCTGTTAAGACAGCGACTCCGAAGAAGCCTAACTCAGCTCTTCGTAAGATCGCCAGAGTTCGTCTTTCCAACGGGATCGAGGTGACAAGCTACATCCCGGGCGAGGGACACAACCTGCAGGAGCACAGCG
>CAZZBJ010000061.1:0-12455 GCA_964652805.1 uncultured Mordavella sp.
AAACGGGACAGAGGGCTATGAGAACAGCGCCCCGGTGATCATCCAGGGACACCTGGATATGGTCTGCGATAAGACCGAGGACTCAGACCACGACTTCACAAAGGACGGTCTGGATCTGTACACGGAGGACGGCTTTGTCAAAGCCAGGAACACGACTCTGGGCGGGGATGACGGGATCGCCGTCGCCATGGCGCTGGCTCTCCTGGACAGTCAGGACATTCCCCACCCGCCCCTGGAGGCCCTCCTTACGACAGACGAGGAGAGCGGCATGGGCGGAGCTATGGCCGTGGACCTGACTCTTCTGAAGGGCACAAAGCTGATTAATATCGACTCAGAGGAGGAGGGCTATCTGACCTGCGGATGCGCCGGCGGCGTCACCTGCCGTACCTCCTTTGCGCTTGATCCACAGCCGGCTCAGGGTCTCTTTGTAAAGCTGCGGATTTCCGGGCTGAAGGGAGGGCACTCCGGGGCGGAGATCCACATGCAGAAGGGCAACGCCCTGCAGCTGATGGGACAGCTACTTCACAGGCTGAACAGAGACGCTGTCCTGCGCCTTGTCAGCCTGGAGGGCGGCAGCAAGGAGAACGTCATCGCCATGGACTGCACCGCCACTCTTCTGGCCCCTGCGGGCAGCCTGGAGAAGATCAAAAAGGAAGTTCTGACCATGAAGGAGATCTGGGACGTGGAATTTATGGGAGACGAGCCCGGGCTGAAGGTGACTGTGGAGGGTGTCGAGGGGCAGGAGCGCTCCGCCGCCTCGCCGGAGCGGACCGCCCGGATCATCGATTATCTCTACCTTATGCCCAACGGTCCTCAGGCCTACAGCCGTGGACTGGCAGGACTTGTGGAGACCTCCCTCAATCCCGGCGTAGCCTCCACGATGGAGGGCGTCCTCACCATCCACGCCCTTGTACGCAGCTCCGTGGACAGTAAGAAGAAGGCACTGGCCGACAGGCTCCGGACTCTGGCGGCTCTGTGCGGCGCTGACTTTACGGCGGACAGCGATTACCCGGGATGGATGTACAAGGAGCACTCGCCTCTGCGGGAGATCATGGTGGACATGTATCGGGAGCTGTACGGGAGGGACCCTAAGGTCATCACCATCCACGCCGGGCTGGAGTGCGGTCTCTTCCTGGGTAAGCGCCCGGATCTTGACTGCGTCTCCTTCGGGCCGGACATCCCGGACGTCCACTCCGTCCGGGAGCGGCTGGACATCGCTTCCACGAAAAGGTGCTACGACTACCTGAAGGCAGTCCTGGCAAAGTGCAGATAGGCAAAGTATGTATAGATAAAACAGGCAGATACTAAAATACATACAGGCAGTCATATAGTAATACAAAAAGGAGTTTTGCGTTGAGACAAATAAGTGTTGAACGGCTGCTCCTTCTTGTATTACTATTTTCTTTTTTCCGCACCTTCTATCTGCTGCGGTCCCTGGAGAGCAGCACAGCTGAAATCCCAATATTCTTAGCTGGTGTAATCCTCCCATCTGTGTTATACTTTATCAGATGACTACGACACAAAAAAACGGAGGAAAAGCATGAAGCTCCCATTTGAGTTTGAAGAGAAAATGCAGCGCCTTCTGGGCGATGAATTCCCATCCTATATAGCCTGCTACGATGACCCCCGGTATTACGGACTCCGGGTCAACACAAGGAAAATATCTGTGGAGGACTTCCGGCGGATCTGTCCCTTTGAGATCCGGCAGGTGCCCTGGATTGAAAATGGCTTTTACTATAACGGGGAGGAGGTGTCCCCGGCACGCCATCCCTACTATTTTGCAGGCCTCTATTACCTCCAGGAGCCAAGCGCCATGACCCCCGCCAGCCGGCTCCCGGTGGAACCAGGAGACCGAGTACTGGACCTGTGCGCGGCCCCGGGCGGCAAGGCCACGGAGCTGGGGGCAAAGCTGCAGGGCAGAGGGCTTCTGGCAGTCAACGACATCAGCAGCTCCCGGGCCAAGGGACTCCTAAAGAACATTGAGCTTTTCGGCATCGGAAACGTCCTTGTGTCCAGCGAGGAGCCAGGTCGCCTGGGGGAATTTTTTCCGGGATTCTTTGACAAGATCCTCATCGACGCCCCCTGCTCCGGAGAGGGGATGTTTCGCAAGGATAAAAAGATGATAAAGGCGTGGGAGGAGCACGGCCCCGCCTTTTTCTCAAAGCTACAGAAGAACATCATCCTGCAGGCAGCCTCCATGCTGCGGGAAGGGGGGATGATGCTCTACTCCACCTGCACCTTTGACCCGTCGGAGAACGAGGAGGTCATTGCTCACCTCTTAAGAGAGAGACCGGAATTTCACGTCTGCCCTATAGATTCCTACCAGGGCTTTGCCCCCGGCAGGCCGGAGCTGGCAGAAGGGGTGGATTCTTCTCTGGCTGACACGGTTCGTATCTTCCCTCACAGGATGCACGGGGAAGGGCATTTCCTGGCCCTCCTTCAAAAGGGAGAGAGGACTCCGAAAAAAGGCGGGGAAGAGAAGGCGCCTCTCAGTCGGAGAAGCAGAAAGCTACCGGAGGAGCTGAAAAAGTTTTTAGAGAAACTTAAGATAGATTTAAGTCCGGACAGACTGGATATTCACGGCGAAAGGGTTTATTATATGCCAGAAGGGCTTTCCGATATCCGGGGACTTCGCTTCCTGCGGACAGGCCTTCTCCTGGGCGAACTCAAGAAGAACCGCTTCGAGCCGAGCCAGGCTCTGGCCATGGCGATTCGAGCGGAGGAGTTTGACCAGGTCATCAGTTTCCCCTGCAGCGACGAGCGGGTGATCCGCTACCTGAAGGGGGAGACACTGGATGTGGATGACCAGGTCTGGGTGTCGCGGAAGGGCTGGCATCTTTTCTGCGTGGACGGCTACCCTCTTGGATGGGGAAAACTGTCCGGGGGAACACTCAAGAACAAATATCTGCCAGGCTGGAGATGGCAGTCCGTATGATGAGATTAGATAAATATCTGGCCGACATGGGTGAGGGCACACGCCAGGAGGTAAAAAAACAAATCCGCAGAGGTGCTGTCACCGTCAACGGCGAGACGGTCCGCTCCCCGGAGCGCAAGGTGAGCGAAGGAGACCAGGTCTGCCTAGGCGGAAGAGAGGTCGCCTATGCGAAAATGGAATATTTCATGCTCAACAAGCCGGCAGGCGTCGTCTCCGCCACGGAGGATAAAAGGGACAGGACTGCCCTGGACCTGATTCAGGACAAGAAGAGAAAGGACCTCTTCCCGGTGGGACGCCTTGACAGGGACACAGAGGGACTTCTTCTCATCACAAACGACGGAGAATTGTCCCACCGCCTTCTGTCCCCCAGACGCCACGTGGACAAGACCTATTATGCGGAGGTGAAGGGCCACGCGACAGAGCAGACAAAGAAAGCCTTCCGGGAGGGAGTGGACATCGGGTCCAAGGAGGAGCCTTTTGTCACCATGCCAGCCGATCTGGAGATCCTGGAGGCGGGCTGGGAATTGTCCCGAATCCGTCTCACCATACGGGAGGGCAAGTTCCACCAAGTTAAGAGGATGTTCCGCTCGCAGAACATGGAGGTGGTCTATCTGAAGCGGGAGTCCATGGGGCCCCTAAGGCTGGATGAAAGTCTGGAACCGGGAGAGTACCGCCCCCTCACTGAGGAAGAGATCAAGAGGTTGAAGGAAGAATGAGACAGGGATTTTTACCGATTTCCAGAAAAGAGATGGAGAAGAGAGGCTGGAGCCGGCCGGATTTCGTCTATGTGTCCGGCGATGCCTACGTGGATCATCCCTCCTTTGGCCATGCCATCATCACCAGACTTTTAGAGTCCCTTGGATATAAAGTGTGCATCCTGCCCCAGCCGGACTGGCGCAGGCGGGAGAGCATCATGGAGTTCGGGGAGCCAAGGCTCGCCTTTCTCGTGTCAGCGGGAAACATGGACTCCATGGTCAACCACTACACAGTGGCAAAAAAGAAGCGCCGCACGGACGCCTTTTCACCCGGCGGCGTCATGGGAAGGCGGCCTGACTACGCCGTGGTGGTGTACTGCAACCTGATCCGTCAAGTGTACAAGCATACCCCCATCATCGCAGGCGGCATTGAGGCCAGTCTGCGCCGTCTGGCCCACTACGACTACTGGTCCGACACGCTGAAGCGGTCCATCTTGCTGGACTCCGGCGCGGACCTTATCTCCTACGGGATGGGAGAGGGGTCCATCGCCGCTGTGGCGGAGGCCCTGGACGCGGGACTTTCCATCCGGGATATCACCTACATTGACGGGACCGTCTGCAAGGTGCGGGACCTTTCCTGTGTCTATGACCCGGTGATTCTTCCCTCTTACGAGAAGCTGAAGGAAGACAGGCGGAACTACGCCAGAAGCTTCTGCACCCAGTACTGTAACACGGATCCCTTTTCCGGCAGGAGGCTGGCGGAGCCCTACTCGGACCACTGCTTTGTGGTCCAGAACCCGCCCGCAAAGCCCCTGACTCAGGAGGAGATGGATCAGGTGTACAGCTATCCCTACATGCGCACCTGGCACCCGGCCTACGACAAGGCGGGTGGAATTCCAGCCATCCAGGAGGTGAAGTTCTCCCTAGTCAGCAACAGGGGATGCTTCGGGGGCTGCAGCTTCTGCGCCCTGACCTTTCACCAGGGCCGCATCCTCCAGACGAGGAGTCACGAATCCATCCTGACGGAGGCAAAGGGAATGACAGAGGAACCGGATTTCAAAGGGTACATCCACGACGTGGGCGGGCCCACCGCCAATTTCCGGCAGCCTTCCTGCAAAAAGCAGCTCACAAGGGGTGTGTGCAGCAAAAAGCAGTGTCTCTTTCCAGAGCCCTGCAAGAACTTGGAGGTGAGTCATAAGGACTACGTAAAATTATTACGGAAACTAAGAGAGGTGCCTGGAGTGAAGAAGGTGTTCATCCGCTCCGGCATCCGCTTCGACTATGTGATGGCTGACAGGGACGACACTTTCCTCCGGGAGCTGTGCCAGTACCATGTGAGCGGACAGCTCAAGGTGGCGCCGGAGCACATCGCCGACCGGGTCCTTCAGAGGATGGGCAAGCCCCGGAACAGCGTATACCAGTCCTTTGTGAAAAAATACGAGAGCATCAACCGTCGGAACGGGAAAAAGCAATACCTGGTTCCCTATCTGATGTCCTCTCACCCGGGCTCCACCCTGAGAGAGGCCATCGCTCTGGCTGAGTATCTGCGGGACCTGGGAGTCATGCCGGAGCAGGTCCAGGATTTCTATCCCACCCCCTCCACCATCTCCACCTGCATGTACTATACAGGTGTGGATCCGAGGGATATGGGACCGGTCTATGTACCGAAAAATCCCCATGAGAAAGCCATGCAGCGGGCCCTCATCCAGTTCCGGAACCCGCAGAACTACGACCTTGTGCTGGAGGCCCTGAAGCGGGAGAAAAGGATGGATCTGGTGGGATTTGACAGGAAATGCCTGATCCGCCCAAGAAAGCCAAAGGAAAAGGATGAGAGCGCGGGCAGGAACAAAAAGACGATCCGCAATATACATAGAAAGAAAACCGTATAATAAGTATAAATAATTGATAAAGAAGGGATTTATATGAAAACAGCAATTGTGACAGGCGCCTCCTCCGGTCTTGGCAGGGAGTTCGCCAGACAGATACCAAAGTTTTACCGCAGCCTGGATGAGATATGGCTCATCGCCCGCAGCAGCGATAAGCTGGAGCAGCTGAAGGAAGAGCTGACAAAGGAGACCGGCATTTACTGCCGCATCTATGACAGCGACCTTACAAGAGACTACATTTACTATCATCTGCAGCGGGACCTGGAGGCCCTCAGGCCGGACATCCGGATGGTTGTCAACGCCGCCGGCATAGGCTGCAATGCCCCGGTGATGCAGGCGGAGGCAGACGCCCTGATCGGGATGATCCAGCTGAACTGTACGGCACTGACCCATCTGACCAGTCTGTGCTTGCCCTACATGAATCGGGGAAGCCGCATCGTCAACCTGGCCTCTGCGGCCGCCTTCGCGCCTCAGCCCAGGTCTGCGGTCTACGGGGCCACAAAGGCTTACGTGCTGAGCTTCAGCAGGGCCCTTGGCAGGGAACTGGCGGACAGGATGATCTTTGTTACCGCCATCTGTTCCGGACCTGTAGAGACGAACTTTTTCCGCACCGCCGGAGAGCCGGCAGGGAAGACCAGGCAAAAACTCATGACCCAACCCGGGAAAGTGGTCCGGAAGGCCTTGACGGACGTGAGGAAGCGCCGCAGCATCTCTGTCTACGGAGTGGCCATGAAGGGAGCCAGGACGGTTGCCAAGATCGCACCGGACAGATTGACGGACTGGTTTATGAACAAAATGAATACAAGGAGTCTGACTTAAGATGAAGATTGAAAAAGGAATACCTGGCTATCTGAAGGCCAGAAAAATACGACTTTTGCTGCTCACTCTCCTGGAGTTTGCCATCGTGATCGCCCTCCTGGTGATGGGATACATGCAGACCGGCACCAGGCTGAACCTGCTCACTGTGGTGGCCATCGTGGGCTGCCTGCCGGCCTGCAAGGTGCTGGTGGGGCTCATCACACTGCTGCCTTACAAGACCGCTGACCAGGACAAGGCGACCGAGATCCGGGAAAAGGCGCCCCTCCTCATCATGGCCTTTGACCTGGTCATCACAAGCCGGGAGAAGATCATGCCTGTGGAGGCGGTGGTCATCTCCGGGAATACAGTCTGCGGCTACGCTCCCAATAGGAAAACTGTACCCGAGGAGACCGCAAGACATATCAGGAACATCCTGGAGGAGAACCGTCTGACCAAGATCACGGTGAAGATATTCTCCGACTACAAACCCTTTCTCACAAGGGCGGAAGGGCTGAACAGCATCGCCCAGGTGGAGCGCAGCGAACACAGCAAGAAAGAGAAGCGGATCCGCCAGATCCTTCTCAATATTTCCATGTAAGGAAGAAATATAGGGAAAAGAAACGATGAGGGAATTAAAGATAGCAGAGAACGAGGCCGGGCAGCGCTTGGATAAGTTCCTCGCCAAATATATGAAAAAAGCTCCCAGGAGCTTTTTCTACAAGATGCTCCGCAAAAAGAATATTGTCCTCAACGGGAAGAAGGCCTCCGGGAGCGAAAAGCTGGCCCAGGGGGATGTGGTGCGGCTCTTTCTCTCTGAGGAGACCATCTGCAGCTTCTCGGACGCAGGGGAAAACGCCGGGATAGACGCAGGAAAATCTGCGGGAAAAGCTGCGGAGGAAAAGAGCATATTCCGCCTCGCCGGAAGGGATATCGTCTACGAGGATGACCACATCCTCCTTTTAAACAAGCCCGCCGGCATCCTGTCCCAGAGGGCGGACAACCGGGAGCTTTCCATGACCGAGTATGTCATCCGCTATCTGCTGGAGACAGAGCAGCTCACCGAGGAGGAGCTGCGCACCTTTCGACCTTCTGTGTGCAACCGTCTGGACAGAAACACAAGCGGCCTCATCGCCGCGGGGAAGAGCCTTGCCGGGCTCCAGGAGCTGAGCCGCCTCTTCAAGGACAGGAGCCTGAAAAAGTACTATCTGTGCCTTGTCAGGGGCCGGGTGGAGGAGCCTCTGCGTATACGGGGCTGGCTGCAAAAGGACAATCGAACGAACAAGGTCACTGTCCACAGAGAGAAGAGCAGTCCGGAGGATCGGTTCATCGAGACAGAGTACCGGCCGGTATCGGCCAGCAGAGACGCCACCCTTCTGGAGGTGCACCTGATAACCGGCCGCACCCACCAGATCCGAGCCCACCTGGCGGGGACCGGGCATCCCATCATCGGGGATTACAAGTACGGGGACAGGAAAGTCAACGACTGCTTCAAAAAGGCCTGCGGTCTGAAAAGCCAGCTCCTCCACGCCCACCGCATGGTCTTTCCGGAGATGACAGGCCCCCTTGCTCATCTGTCAGGAAAAGCCTTTGAGGCGCCTCTCCCGGATCTTTTTTTCAGGATACTGAAGGAGGAGAAGTAGCAATGGCCACATGGAACACAAGAGGACTGCGGGGCTCAGAGCTGGAGGATATGATCAACAGGACAAACGAGCGATATGCGGAAAAAAACATCGCCCTGATCCAGAAGATCCCCACCCCCATCACCCCGGTCCGGATGGACAAGGAGCACCGCCAGATCACCCTGGCCTATTTCGAGCAGCGCAGCACGGTGGACTACATCGGCGTTGTCCAGGGAATCCCGGTGTGCTTTGATGCGAAGGAATGTGCGGAGGCCACCTTTCCCATCCAGAACATTCACGAGCACCAGGTCGTATTTATGGAAAAATTTGAACAGCAGGGCGGGATAGCCTTCCTTCTTATCTACTTCCGTGGAGAGCACAGGGCTTACTACATGCGGTTTGAGGAGCTTATGAGGTTCTGGAACCGTTCCCGCATGGGGGAGCGCAAGAGCTTCCGCATGGACGAGCTGGACCCCCGCTTCTTTCTGGGTATGAAGGCAAAGGTCTATCTGCCTTACCTGGATCTGATGAACCTGGATCTGTCCATGAGGGACGAACTTGACAATACATAGAAAAGTGCGTATAATTGCAAAAGAGTTTTAACGTTTTAGCACGATAAAGTGCGAGGAGGGTTTTCATGAAACAGTTACTACATACACCGGAGGGAGTTCGTGATATATATAACGTGGAGTGCGGCAAGAAGCTGTCCCTGGAGAGCCGTCTGCACAAGGTGCTGCAGCTCTACGGCTATCACGACATCCAGACACCTACTTTCGAGTATTTTGATGTCTTCCGCAAAGAGATCGGCACCATTCCCTCAAAGGAACTCTACAAGTTCTTTGACAAGGAGGGCAATACCCTTGTGCTCAGGCCGGATATCACCCCCTCCATTGCGAGAGCGGCGGCTACCCTCTTCGGGGAGGAGGAGCTTCCCATCCGTCTCTGCTACACAGGGAACACCTTTGTCAACCACTCCAGCTACCAGGGCAGGATGCGGGAGAACACCCAAATGGGCGCTGAGCTGATCGGCGTGGACACGGTGGAGGCCGATGCGGAGATGCTGGCCATAGTAGTGGACTGCCTGTCCTCGATCGGGTTGCGGGAGTTTCAGGTCAGCGTGGGAAACGTGGATTTCTTCCAGAGCCTGATCGAGGACGCCTCTCTGGACCTGGAGGCAGAGATGCGGGTGCGGGAACTTATCAATAACAGGAACTATTTCGGCGTGGAGGAATATCTGGACAACATTCGGGTGAGAAGGAGCGCAAAGGAGGCCCTCTCCGGGCTTGGCGACCTGTTCGGAGGCATGGAGGTACTGGCCCAGGCCCGAAATATCGCCCCCAACTCCAAGGCCATTATGGCCCTGCGCCGCCTGGAGCAGATCTACGACATCCTGAAGATATACGGGGCTGAGAAGTACATCAGCTTTGACCTGAGCATGAGCGGCACCTACGGCTACTACACGGGCATCATTTTCCGGGGGTACACCTTTGGCACAGGGGACGCCATCGTAAAGGGCGGCAGGTACGACCATCTGCTGGAGAAATTCGGCAAGGAGTCCCCCTCCATCGGCTTCGCCCTGGTCATCGACGAGCTGATGAAGGCCCTCACAAGACAGCATGTGCGGATCACCTACTCCCGCAAAAATACCCTCATCCTCTACGACAAGGGAATGGAGAGGTCTGCCATCGAGCTGGCCAAAGAATTCCGGGACAAGTTCAAGAACTCGGAGCTTCTGCGTAAGGAGCCGGAGAAAACGCTGGACGACTACAAGAGGTACGGAAAAGAATACTACGCCGGAAGCCTGATTTACATTCAGGCGGACAGACAGATCTTGATGATCAACCTTGTCACAGGGGAGGAGAAGGTTGTAGGCAGTAAGGAAAGGGAACAGTAATTATGAGATATCTGACATTTGCCCTTGGGAAGGGCAGGCTTGCAAAACATGCACTGGAACTTTTTGAGAGGATCGGCATCTCCTGCGAGGAGATGAAGGATGAGACGTCCAGAAAACTCATTTTCACAAACGAGGATCTGAAGCTTCGGTTTTTCCTTTCAAAGGGCCCTGACGTACCTACCTACGTGGAATACGGGGCAGCGGACATCGGGATCGTCGGCAGGGATACCATCCTGGAGGAGGGGCGCAAGGTCCACGAGGTCATGGACCTGGGCTACGGCGCCTGCCGCATGTGTGTCTGCGGACCGAAGAAGGCGGCTCCCCTGCTGGAGCACCACGAGCTCATCCGGGTGGCCACAAAATACCCCAATATCGCCAAGGACTATTTCTACAACACAAAGCACCAGACCGTGGAGATCATCAAGCTGAGCGGCTCCATCGAGCTGGCCCCCATTGTGGGCCTTTCAGAGGTCATCGTGGACATCGTGGAGACCGGCTCCACCCTGCGGGAAAACGGTCTGACCGTGCTGGAGGAGGTGTGTCCCCTCTCTGCTAGGATGATCGTAAATCCGGTCAGCATGCGGATGGAGAGCGACAGGATCAGAGATCTCATTACCCGCCTGCGGACATTGATAGAGTAAGCGAGAGTGTGATTGAAAGACAGATGGGAAGGAAGGATTGTGAACATGAGGATACAGAAGCTGGACAGCCATACAAAGAGAAACCTGCTGGAGGATCTTCTGAAGAGAAGTCCTAACCAGTACGGCAGCTACGAGGAGGGTGTGGCCCGCATCCTGGAGGATGTGAAGACAAAGGGCGACGAGGCCCTGTTCGAGTATTCCGCAAAATTTGACCGTGCTGACATCAATGAGCAGAATATCCGGGTGACGGAAGAAGAGATCCAAGAGGCCTACGAGCTGGCCGGGGAGGATCTCATCTCCATCATCCGGAAGGCGCTCGTCAATATACGCACCTATCACGAGAAGCAGCGGCAGTACAGCTGGTTTGACAGCAAGCCGGACGGCACCATCCTTGGCCAGAAGGTCACAGCTCTGCAGAGGGTGGGAGTCTACGTGCCAGGAGGCAAGGCCGCCTATCCGTCTTCCGTGCTGATGAACATCGTGCCTGCAAAGGTGGCAGGAGTGGAGGAAATCGTTATGGTGACTCCCCCCGGAAAGGACGGAAAGGTGAACCCCAACACCCTGGTGGCTGCCCACGAGGCAGGGGCGGACGTGATCTACAAGGTGGGAGGAGCCCAGGCTGTAGGCGCCCTGGCCTACGGAACCGGGTGCATCCCCAAGGTGGACAAGATCGTTGGACCGGGCAACATCTACGTGGCCCTGGCCAAGAAGGCTGTCTACGGCCATGTCAGCATTGACGCCATCGCAGGCCCCAGCGAGATCCTTGTCATCGCTGACGACAGCGCCAATCCCAGGTATGTGGCGGCGGATCTTCTGTCCCAGGCCGAGCACGACGAGCTGGCAAGCGCCATCCTGGTCACCACCAGCGAGGAGCTGGCGCAGCAGGTGTCCGGGGAGGTGGACGAATTTCTCAAGGTGCTCTCCAGAAGCGAGATCATCCGGAAATCACTGGACAATTACGGCTACATCCTTGTGGCGAAGACCATGGAGGAGGCCATCGACATTGCCAACGAGATCGCCTCAGAGCACCTGGAGATTCAGACAAGGAACCCCTATGATGTGATGACAAAGATCCGCAATGCGGGCGCCATTTTCATCGGCGAGTACGCAAGCGAGCCTCTGGGAGACTATTTCGCAGGCCCCAACCACGTGCTCCCCACCAACGGCACGGCCCGGTTTTTTTCTCCCCTGTCAGTAGATGATTTTATCAAGAAATGCAGCATCATCGGCTACTCAAGGGAGGCTCTTGAAAAGATTCATACGGACATTGAGGCATTTGCACAGGCAGAGCACCTGACAGCGCATGCCAATTCCATTAAGGTCCGCTTTGAGGATACGATTGAGGACAAGGAGGCGTAAGATTGATATGGACAGAAAAGCGACGATTAGAAGAACCACAAAGGAAACAGACATAGAGGTCACCATCTGCTTGAACGGAACCGGGAAGACGGACATTGAGACAGGCATCGGCTTCTTTGACCACATGCTGGACGGATTTGCACGCCACGGCCTCTTTGACCTGACCGTAAAGGCTGCGGGAGATCTGGACGTGGACTGCCACCACACAGTGGAGGACACCGGCATCGTCCTTGGCAGTGCCATCCTGGAGGCTCTGGGCGGCAAAGAGGGGATCAGGCGGTATGGCAACTTCCTGCTCCCCATGGACGAGACCCTCATTCTGTGTGCCATTGACTTGTCCGGACGTCCGTATCTCAACTACGACGCCCTGTTTACAACGGAGCGGATCGGGGAACTGGACACAGAGATGGTGCGGGAATTTTTCTATGCCATCTCCTACAGCGCAAAGATGAACCTGCATCTGAAGGTGCTGGACGGTATAAACAACCACCATATTGCCGAGGCTCTTTTCAAAGGCTTTGGCAAGGCCCTGGATATGGCTGTATCCATGGAGCCGCGCATTGAGGGGGCATGGACCACAAAGGGCACTTTATAGGAAAGGAAAAAGGGAAGAGAAATGAGTTATAAA
>CAZZBJ010000061.1:12465-13031 GCA_964652805.1 uncultured Mordavella sp.
GGCAAGGCAGTTCGCTGGTTCGACGACCACACGGTACTGAGCGACGATGTCATTTCCCTTGCCAGATACTACAGCGAGCACGGAGCGGACGAGCTCCTTGTATTTGATCTGTCAGACTCTGATGAGGACCACGACGAGGCCATTGACCTCATGAAGAAAATTAACCGCGTCATCCACATTCCTATGGTGGCGGGCGGCAATGTAAAGCGTCAGGAGGACATCAAGAAGATCCTCTACGCAGGCGCCAAGAGAGCCATACTGAATTTCTCAAAAGCGGACAACCAGAAGCTCATAGAGGATGTGGCCAAGCGCTTCGGAAAGGAGAAAATCGCCGTCTCCCTGAACGACTTTGACGCCCTCTTCAAGCACCAGCATCTGATCAATGAGTACGCCAGCGAGCTGGTGTTCATGCACAGGCTGGACTTAAATTCCGTGATCAACGTGACAGACATTCCCTGCGTGGTTTTGACAGACACCATGGAGGAAAAGGAGCTTTTCAAGATCCTGAAGTGCTCCGGCGTGCGGGGGCTCTCCGGCAAGTAGGTGAGCCAGACGGATATGGATTT
>CAZZBJ010000061.1:13041-15216 GCA_964652805.1 uncultured Mordavella sp.
CCTTTAAAAAGAAATGCGAGGAGGAGCAAATTCAGATGACCTCCTTTGAGAGCATGATGGACTTCTCTGAGTTTAAGACAGACGACAATGGCCTGCTCCCGGTCATCGTGCAGCACTACAAGACCCGGGAGGTGCTGATGCTGGCTTATATGAACGAGGAGGCCTTTGACCAGACCATCAAGACCGGGCGTATGACCTACTACAGCAGGAGCCGCCAGTGTCTCTGGGTGAAGGGGGAGACAAGCGGACACTTCCAGTACGTCCACTCCCTGACCATTGACTGTGACAAGGACACTCTCCTGGCCAAGGTGGAACAGGTGGGAGCGGCCTGCCACACTGGCAACCCGACCTGCTTCTTCCAGTCCCTGGTCGGCTCGGACTACGATGAAACCAATCCGTTGCAGGTGTTTGAGAGCGTCTACAACACCATTGTGGACAGAAGGGATCACCCCAAGGAGGGGTCCTACACAAACTACCTCTTTGAGAAGGGCATTGACAAGATCCTCAAGAAGGTGGGAGAGGAGGCCACGGAGATCATCATCGCGGCCAAGAACCCCAACCCGGAGGAGGTCAAGTACGAGCTGGCGGACTTTCTCTACCACGCTATGGTGCTTATGGTGGAGAGGGGCGTCAATTGGGAGGATATCGTCAAGGAGCTGGCGGACAGATAGGCGCAGATATAAACGCAGCTATGATTGCAAATCCTTTCCGGCCATCGCAGCCACCGAACGGTGTGCTTTTTTTCTGTTTTGTCAAACCCCTGGGACACCCTCCGTAAGGAAGGTGCCCCAGGGACTTTTGTATCTCAATGAAATGTTCACAGATGAACTCCCTATGGATTCGCAGATAAATACCAAAGCACCACCCCTGTGGAAGCTTTCCCCTACTTCCCTCTCCACTGCTACAGCTCCAGCTCAGTCTCAAATGCTTTCCATGGGACATCAAGCTTCTTCCCCCGGTTGATCAGCTCGTCCACATGCAGCAGCAGAGGATAATCTTCAGCCCGGGCTTTACCTGCCGCTATCAATGCCCGGATTGCCTCCGCTGTTCTGGTAGCGATAACGATGGACTCCAGAGTCACACCGGAAAGTACCTCCATGGCTTCATCAAAGCTCATCCCGGTGCCCAGCAACATACCAATCTTTCTGGTACGCCCGCCAAATACGGTTACATACAGGTCTCCTGACAACAGGCGCACATTGGAAGGGTGTCCGCCGCACAAATCCAGAATACGGGTCATCTCTGTCACGGACTGGCCGAACAACGCCGCCTGTGAATTATAATGCTCCACCTCTCTGCCTTCTCTCTTATAAGACATACCGATAGCAAGGCTGACTCCAAGGGCATAGGCATTTTTCATGGCAACCGCACATTCCACACCACGGACATCCGTAGAAAGGCTCACATTATAATACTCTGTCTCAAACAAAGACTTTATCCAGCGAAGTATTTCCATGTTGCGTCCGCAGAAGGTAACCTCAGTGAAATCCTTATCTGCCAGTTCATAGCTGGTACAGGGACCTCCAATAGCATTAAAAGAGATGCTTCGTTCCGTGCTCTCTTCAAAAATCTCCGGGTAGGACCTTAAGGAACCGTCGGGATAATTTACCATGCCCTTGGTGACAGAAAGTACAGGCAGATTATCCGGAATCCGGGGGATCATCTCCCGGATGAACCAGTCAAGGCCAAAGCTGCTGACACCATTGATATACAGGTCCGCTCCCTCCATGGCCTTTTCCACACCCTCAAAATAATACCACTCCACATTCTCCGGCAACATTCTCTTCATGGTCAGATGTTCATTGGTCTTCTGACCATGCTCAATAATGGCATTGTCCAAAGGAGAACCAACCAGTCTCACCCTGTGGCCATTCTCACACAGCGGCACCGCTAGTGCGGAACCCATCATACCGGAACCCACAACAACAATTGTGCTCATACACAATCTCCTCCTACAACATATTTATGGTTAATACCCCTTACAGCCAGTAAGGAATTACCCATCATATTGCTAATTCTTTTCAAAGAAGTTTCTATCATGAACGCTGTTGGAATGTCCTAATCGAGCAGATCAGGTGTCTTGACGGGGAAACAAAGGTCTGTATATCTTCCCTGTGCAAGCAATTTGTTGCGGTAAGCAAGCAGAGCATGGAAAAGATACTGTCTTTCTTCGGC
>CAZZBJ010000062.1:0-15034 GCA_964652805.1 uncultured Mordavella sp.
AACGTCTCATCCCTGTTTCTCAGGGGTTAAAAATCGGTATTAACCGACATCCCCTCTCTTCTTCTACTTGATTCATTGTGTTCAGGATATGGGAAATGGCCGGCTTTTCGCTGGTTTGCCCTGTCAGAGAGTGAAAAATAAAAGGCAGAAAACAAGAGGGGCGCCTGAGCCGGGAGCGGCGATATCCCATCCTGTGCAGATAATATAAATTAAGGAAAATATCAGATAAAGATTTCCGGATTTCTTTATATTACAATTGTCCCAGATAGAACGAGAAGCATGTTTATTTCCAGGAGGGAACAAGAATATGAAGGAGCTGACATGGGAAAAAATACACGAAGTGATCGGGCATTTTCAGTTTGAGGGTACGCTGACAGACTGCAGATCCTACGGCAGCGGACATATCAACGACACCTACCTGCTCTCCTACGAGATCGGGGAGATGGGAAGGCTGAAGGTGATCCTCCAGCGAATGAACAGCGAAGTGTTCGAGAAGCCGGTGGAGCTGATGGAGAACATCATGAACGTCACATCCTACCTGAAGGAGCGGATTGCGGAGAACGGCGGCGACCCGGAGAGGGAGACGCTGAACGTGATCCCGGCGAAAGATGGAAAGCCCTACTGCCGGGATGCAGAGGGAAATTACTGGAGGTCCTACAAGTTTATCACCGGGGCTACCAGCTATGACAAGGTGGAGAAACCGGCGGACTTCTACCAGAGCGCTGTGGCATTTGGCAATTTCCAGCGCCTTCTGGCGGATTTCCCGGCGGAGACTCTTCACGAGACTATCGAAGGTTTTCACGACACGAGAGCCCGCTTCGCTGTGTTTGAGCAGGCAGTGAAGGAGGATGTGATGGACCGGGCCGCCTCGGTGGAGAAGGAGATTCAGTTTGTCCGGGCCAGGGAGAGAACCATCGCCAACTATTTCAGTGAGCTGCAGGAGAAGGGGGAGCTGCCCCTGCGCGTCACGCACAACGACACAAAACTGAACAACATCATGATCGACGATAAGACAGGAAAGGGTATCTGTGTCATCGACCTGGATACGGTAATGCCGGGTCTTGCCATGAACGATTTCGGCGACTCCATCCGCTTCGGAGCCAGCACCGCTGCCGAGGATGAGAGGGACTTAAGCCTGGTGTCCTGCAGCATGGAGCTGTTTGACATCTACGCAAGAGGATTTATCGAGGGCTGCGGCGGCAAGCTGACAAAGCGGGAGATCCTGGAGCTGCCCATGGGGGCCAGGACCATGACCTACGAGTGCGGTATGCGTTTTCTGACAGACTATCTTCAGGGGGACACCTACTTCAAGATCCACAGAAAGGATCACAATCTGGACCGCTGCAGGACCCAGTTCAAGCTGGTGGAGGACATGGAGCAGAAGTGGCACACCATACAGACCATCGTGAGAAAATATATGTAACGCCAGCGCGGCTGCGGAGAGCAGAGTAAAACAATACTGGCCATACACTACCATATCTGCTATACTGTTAAGAGGGAGTACACATGATATAGAGTACATCCCGCAAGACTGCTTGAAAGGAGGGACAGATATTATGGCAGCAAGAGGAAGTGTATTGTTGTACAATTTTACAGATAAAGAGAGAACGGACAAAGTGAAATTTGTTTTCGTGCTCATGGGCATCAAGATCCGCAGCGTACCAAAGGCGGATTACCTGCAGCCTATCGGCGCCCTGTCCGGAGTAACCCGGCTGGAGCGGACGGAGGAGGTCTATGAGGGGGAGGGCTTTGGGGAGGAGATGCTGGTCATCTGCAATCTCACCGACGCCCAGATGAACCAGATGCTGGCCTACTTCCGCAAGGAGGGGATTCAGATTGCCCTGAAGGCGGCTCTGACCCCCGCCAACATGAACTGGAGCTCTGTGGAGCTTCACGACGAGCTGGTACGGGAGCACGAGGCGATTCAGAAGCAGATCCAGGAGCAGAGAGAGCAGAAAGACCGGAAAGAGCAGAAGAGCGAACAATGATGGAGGCAAATAGAGAGAAAGAGTACACAATATCAGAAAAAGTAAGGGAGAGTATATGAAAGCGATAGGTGTTGACATAGGTACGACGACAATCTGCGCCGTTGTTACGGACAAAGAGACAGGCAGGATGCTGGAATCTGTTACGAGAGAAAATCGGTGTGGCATATCCGGAGAATTCCAGGGGGCGCATCTGCAGGATGCAGATAAAATTTATAAAGCCTGTGAGGAAATCCTGGACGATATCTTTAGCAGATACGATGGCATCTGCAGTGTGGGTGTGACCGGTCAGATGCATGGCGTTGTTTATCTGGACCGATACGGCAGGGCTGTAAGCCCGCTCTATACCTGGCAGGACAGGCGGGGGGATCGGCCTTACAAAGGGGAAACATATGCCTCGTGGATGAGCAAAAAGAGCGGATTTTCCGTTTCCGCCGGATTTGGGGCGGCGACACATTTTTATAATAAGGTAAATCGGCTGATACCGCCTGAAGCGAAAGTGTTCTGTACAATTCCGGATTATGTTGTGATGAGACTTGCGGGAAGAGAAGTGCCGGCGGTTCATGGAAGTATGGCGGCAAGTATAGGGATGTTTGACGGCAGGAACAGGCGTTTTGACCGGGGGGTCATAGACAGTCTGGGGATCGACAGCTCTTTCTTTCCGGAAAGTTTCGGCGAGGAGGCTGTCGGGACGTGGAGAGGGGCAGTGCTCTGTCCGGCGCTGGGAGATAACCAGGCCTGTTTTCTTGGCTCTGTCCGGGGAGATAAGGATGTGCTGGTCAACGTGGGGACCGGCAGTCAGATTTCTGTATATTCCCCTGCGTATTCTTTCACGGCGGATATTGAGTGCAGACCTTATATAGGAGATGGCTGGATCTTGTGCGGAGCCTCTCTGTGCGGCGGTTACTCCTATGAAATATATAAAAACTTTCTCTGTGAAATTCTGGATAAGTGCGGCTGCAGTGCGCCAAAAGATATCTATCAGGTGATGAATGAAATGGCGGAGGAAGTCTATGAAAACAATAGGCCTGATGGCGAAAAACTGCATATCGATACAACGTTTAACGGCACAAGAACAGACAGCGGACGTTCGGGAAGAATAGAAAATCTGACGGAGACAAATTTCAGGCCGGGCGACTTCAGTCTTGGGATACTGGAAGGCGTCTGCCGGGAGCTGCATGATTTCTACCTGAAAATGCCGGAGAGTGTAAGGCAGGTTGAACAGGTGGTGGTGAGTGGGAACGGGATGCGCAGGAATAAAGTTATGCGGAAGGTGTGCAGAGATATGTTTGGAGCAGATGTGCGGATTCCCCTGTACAAAGAAGAAGCCTCCTATGGCGCTGCATTGTTTTCGCTTCTTGTGGGAGGACGGATCAGAGACAGAAGAGAAATTCAAAAACTGCTTCGCTATGAGAGGACAGACTGTGAAAGGAGGTGAAGACAATGAGGAAAAAAATGAAGACAGCAGTTATGACAGATATCATGAAGACAGAACTGATCGAAAAGGATATTCCAGAGGCCAAAGAAGGCGAAGTGCTGGTGAAACTGGAGTATGTAGGAGTGTGCGGTTCAGATCTTCATTATTATGAACAGGGACGCATCGGCGAAGTCCGGGTCACATATCCCTTTATACTGGGGCATGAGCCGGCCGGGGAAGTGGTGCAGGTTGGAAGCGGCGTTACGCATTTAAAAGTGGGTGACAAGGTGGCGCTGGAACCCGGAAAAACATGTGGGCGCTGTGGGTTTTGCAGAACGGGAAGATATAACCTGTGCCCGGAAGTAGAGTTTTTTGCCACACCCCCTTACGATGGGGTTTTCCAGGAATATACGGCGCACAGGGCTGATCTGTGTTTTAAACTTCCGGATAATGTCAGCACAATGGAAGGCGCCCTGATCGAACCCTTGGCAGTAGGTTTTCACGCGGCGAATCAGGGAGGAGCCCATCTTGGACAGACAGCGGTAGTGATGGGAGCAGGGTGTATCGGCCTTGTTACGATGATGGCGCTGAAAGCGGAAGGTGTGGACAAAGTATATGTGGTGGATGTAATAGACAAGAGACTGCAGAAGGCAAAAGAACTGGGAGCTGCGGAAGTGATCAACGGGAAGGAAAAAGATGCGGTGGAAGAAGTCCTCAGGCTGACAGGCGGAGCAGGAAGCGATCTGGTTATGGAGACTGCTGGTACGGATGTCACTGCGGGACAGGCTGTTCGCATGGCCAAGAAAGGCAGCACGATCGTTATGGTGGGCTACTCGGCCAGCGGACAGATCACTTTGCCTATGAGCCTGGCTTTGGACAAGGAACTGTGTTTTAAGACAGTTTTCAGGTACAGGCATATCTATCCCATGGCCATTGAGGCGGTTGCTTCCGGCAAGGTCAATATAAAAGGTATTGTTACAAATGTATTTACCCTGGATGAGATATCGGAAGGCCTGGAACAGTGCGTAAATAATAAACAAGAAGTAGTAAAAGCGGTCATAAAAATTTAAACTTCTCTGCATGATAAGATGCGGCAAAAAGGAGCGGACGTACTTGCATGTTTAGCAAGTATGCCCGCTCCTTTGTCTGGCGCGGTATATATCTAAAACGTCCGTTCCGCCTACTCCCCGTATTTCTCCTTGTACGTCTTCATGGCGTCCCGGATCAGCTTGTCGAACTTGTCTGCCTGCCAGGCTGCCCGGCCGGTGAAGAGGCCGTCGATGGAGGGCTGCAGGATAAGCTCATTGGCGTTGCCCGGGTTCACGCTGCCGCCGTAGAGGACCGGGATGTCCGCACCGGCGTCACCGAAGATCTCCAGGAGACACTCTTTTATGACCTTGTGCATCTCCTGTGCGTAGTCCGGTGAGGCGGGGGTGCCGTTGACGCCGATGGACCAGACAGGCTCATAGGCAACCCAGATGTTGGATACATCTGACACCGGCACATCGTGGAAGCCCACCTTCAGCTGGGTGCGCAGCACCTCCGGGCTGATGCCGAAGTTCTTCTCCTTTGCTGTCTCGCCGATGCACAGAAGAGTGGTAAATCCATGCTTTAAGGCTGCCTTTACCTTGAGGTTCTCCTCGTGGTCCGTCTCGCCGAAGACGTGGCGCCTCTCGGAGTGGCCGATCATGACAAGGTCAAGTCCCAGCTCCTTCAGCATCAGCGGGGAGATCTCGCCTGTGAACTGTCCCTCGTCCTCCCAGCACATATTCTGGGCGCCCAGCTTGACGCAGGAGCGGTCCACGTTCTTTGTGGCGCTCTCCAGAGTGGTGTAGGAGGGGATGATGAAGAGCTCTATCTCCTCCCGGCTGATATCCTTTGTCAGGGCTACCAGGTCCTGCAGATATTTCACGGTGTCCTGAATGTTTTTATACATCTTGAGATTGCTTCCGAAATACAGTTTCTTTTTCATCTTCTACATCCTTTCCTTTTTCCATTTCTGAAAAAAAATCTGCCCTTTCGGGCTGTTTTTGTATTTGGGTTTATTATATATGAAATGAAAGAAAAGGGCAATATATATCTTTCTTGTAAACGTCTAAAAAATAACAAAACGAAAAAACGAAAGAAACCGAAAAAACATGCGGAAAATCGTATGAAATATGCACAAAAAATGGAAATGAAAAATATATAAATGTACTGAAATTACAAAAAAGAGTTGAAAAAGAAAAACGAAAGCAATAGAATAAAATCATAAAAAAAGAAAGCCAACAAAAAACAAAACAAAAGGAAGAGAAAAATGAACGAAAAATTCAGACCAGTAACAGCGATCACAATGGGGGACCCGGCAGGCATTGGACCGGAAATCGTTACCGGCACTATGCTGGACAAAGAGATACATGCGTGCTGCCGCCCCTTTGTGATCGGAAGTGAAGCGATCATGGAGAAAGCTGCAAAGGTCCTCGGCAAGGAGCTGAAGTACAACAAGATCAGCGATCCTTCTGAGGCGAAATATGAGTTCGGGACTGTGGATATCCTGGAGACAGGGGACTACGACACAGACTCCATCGAGTGGGGAAAAGAGCAGAAGCTGGCCGGACAGATGGCTGTGGACTGGATCATGAAATCCATAGAGCTTGGAATGGCAAAGAAGATCGACGCCGTATCCACCGCGCCTATCCACAAGGGAGCCATCAAGCTTGTGGGCGTAAAAGAGCCGGGACACACAGAGATCTATCAGCACGCCACCAACTCACCCTACGCACTGACTATGTTCTCCTGCCACAAGCTTCGCGTCTTCTTCGTGAGCCGCCACATGTCACTTGTTGACGCATGCCGCTATGCCACAAAGGACGTGATCCTTGAGAATGTGATCAACATTGACAAGGAGTTAAGAAAGGTGGGTATCGAGAATCCGCTGATTGCGGTTGCGGGATTGAACCCCCACAACGGAGACCACGGGCTTTTCGGAACCGAGGAGATCACAGACATCGGACCCGCTGTTGAGGCGGCAAAGGAGAGAGGCATCAACTGCGTGGGCCCCTGCCCGGCAGACTCCGTGTTCCACATCGGAAAATCCGGCAAGTACGACGCCATCCTGTCCCTCTATCATGACCAGGGACACATCGCCTGCAAGACACTGGATTTTGAGAAATCTGTCACGCTGACCTTCGGACTTCCCTTCATCAGAAGCTCCGTGGATCACGGAACCGCGTTTGACATTGCGGGCAAAGGGATCGCAGGATGCGTAAGCCTGATCGAGTCCACAAAGGTAGTAGCAGAGTATGCAGAAAAGCAGCATGAAAGGGGAGAGAAGGAATGCCATTAATCGGAGCGGTAGCGGATGACCTGACAGGCGCGACAACGACGGGAGTACTTCTTGCAAGGTCAAAGGCAAGGACAGCAGTGTTTTTTAATGAAGAAGCAGCTTTAAAGGGAGAAGGAGTGGATGAGCTGGATGCCATCCTCATCAGCAGTAACAGCCGTCCTCTTCCGGCAAACGAGGCCTACAATAAAGTGAAGTCGGCTACATCCGCCCTGAAGCGTATGGGTGTGAAATATTTTTCCAAGAGGATCGACACCACCTTAAGAGGCGGCGTGGGCGTGGAGATCGACGCCATGATGGACCAGGTGGGAGATGACTGCGTGGCGGTTGTAGTGCCGGCCATGCCCCAGTCCAGACGGATCCTGGTAGGCGGCTACTCTGTCATCGACGGCGTGGCCCTGATCAACACACCGGTGGCGCAGGACGTGCGGACGCCTGTAAAAGAGAACTATATCCCAAGGCTTCTGGAGGGCCAGACGAGAAGACAGGTGAAGCTTGTCACTTTGGACAAGGTGCTCCAGGGGCGGGAGGCCATAAGAGGCGCTCTGCAGGAAGCCAGAGACGCAGGCGGCGAGGTCATTGTCGTGGACGGGATAACCATTGAGGATGTGGAGGAGATCGCCAGGGCCTGCATCGAGCTGAAGTGGAATGTAGTTGCGGTAGACCCGGGCCCCTTCACCGCCAAGCTGGCTTACCACAGAAACCTGATCAAAGAAGAAGAGCCCAACATTCCGCCTGAGGCGGACGAAGCCGGCAAGACGGTCCTCATAGCGGCCGGAAGCGCCACACCTGTGACAAAGAAGCAGATGGAGGTGCTCTGCCAGGATCCCAGACATGTGCGCATCAGCGTGGATCCCGTCAAGCTCATCGAAGGCGGGGACACAGCCCTTGACGAGGTGTTCCGGGCTGTTCATATTGCGGAGGGACTGCTGAAATCCGACAACCAGCCGAGAGCCATCCTCTTTGAGACAGCCCTTCACGGAGAGCTCCTTAACCTGGCCGAAGAGGACAACAAGCGGCATTACGCAGGCGGCATGAGCGCCGACAGGATCAATGCCGGGCTTGGGGCCATCATTTCCCAGCTCCTTGAGCTCTGCGGAAGAGAGAAGATTGCGGGACTTTATACAACGGGTGGCGACACCATGGTCAATGTGTGTTACCAGCTTGGTGTAGAGTGCATAGAAGTAATGGATTATGTGATCGCCCAGACTGACATTGGAAGGCTTGTGGGAAGCTACGACGGCCTCCCGATCGTGGGCAAGGGCGGACTCACTGGAAACGACAATACGGCGTGCGACATTGTAGACCGCCTGTTCCGCGAGTCGGCCAGAAAGTAGAAGAAGTATGAAGTAAGGTTTGGAGGAAGTGTAAAATGAGTGAAAACACAGAAGTAAAGAAACCAAAAGATCTTGATCTGTTAAACAAGATGAAAAGCCTGCCGGGCGGACTTGTTATCATCCCCTTGGTGATTGCGGTGTTACTTGCTACATTCTGTCCCCAGGTTTACCAGATCGGCGGCTATGTGACAGCCCTGTTCTATGAAGGCAACTCCTGTATGATGGGCTTTTTCCTCATCGTCTGCGGATCTGCCATCAACATCAAGCAGGTTGGTATGCCTCTCTACAAAGGCGTGACACTGACAGCGACCAAGTTCCTGCTGGGCGTGATCATCGGTATGATCGTGAGCGCTGTATGCGGACCGGAAGGGTTCCTTGGCATTGCCCCCTTCGTGTGGATCGCGACCATCACGAACTCAAACGGATCCCTGTATATTTCCCTGTCCGCTCAGTTCGGTAACGCGACAGACACAGGAGCCATCTCCATCCTGTCTCTGAACGACGGACCGTTCTTTACATTGATCGCTCTGGGAGCCACAGGACTTGCATCTATCCCGATTGACTCCCTGATCGCGGTACTTGTTCCGCTGCTCATCGGTTTCATCTGGGGTAACTTGGACGCAGGCTTCAGAAAAGCATGTGCGACAGCTCAGCCGATCGTCACATTCTTTATGACGATCTCCATCGGAGCAAAGACAGATGTCAACACGATCATCACAGCAGGCGCGGCCGGCATCGTCCTTGGACTGATCTCCGCGGCTACAGCAGTGATCTTCTTCTTCACAAACAATATTCTTCTTCCGAAGAAGGAAAGAAACGCTATGGGCGCCGCTATCGGAACAACCGCTCTGAACTCTGCCATGACACCTGCGGCAGTAGGCGAGGCGGATCCGAGCATGGCTCAGTACGTGGATATAGGTACAGCGCAGTGCGCGACAGCATCTGTTGTCACTTTGTTCCTCTGCCCGTTCATCACAGCGTTCTTTGATAAACTGATGCAGAAGAAGCAGCTTGGTATCTACTCACCCGAAGGCTGGGCGCGCTATAAGGTTGACCCGAGCGTACCGGCTCCGGCGGCAGAATAAAAAACTGAAACAAAAATAAACGAAAAAAATCGAACATAATCCATTACAAAAAAGATGAAAAAAGTCCTCTTATATGTTACAATAGAATTGTGCATATTAAGAGGACTTTCTTAAAATATAAAATATAGAAGGGAAATGTATCTATGGAAAAACTAAACGTGCAGCTCACCAGGGAGCAGTTGTTTGACTTTCTTTTATATCATACCTTTTCAAAGGCGTCCGGCTTTTTGGTGAACATGCTGGGCATGTGTCTGATCGTGCTGGGGGCTGTCATGCAGTTTGTGGGGCGGATCAGCTTTGTGCAGTTTGTCCTGTATGTGATTGCGGGAGTGGCTTTCCTCTCCTACACGCCGATCCTTCTGAAGATCCGGGCCGGCAAACAGATGAAGATCAATCCGGAGTACAGGGATCCCAGGGAGTACATCTTCTCCGAGGAGGGGATCTGTGTGGTGCAGAACGGGGAGGAAAAAAAGTATGACTGGAGCAAGATCCAGCGCACCGTAACAACTCCTAAGACCATTGGCATCTACTACGGAAAGGACCTGGCCTTTATCATTCCAAAGGAGGCCTTCGGAGATAAGTTCGTGCCGATCATGCAGATGGTGGTGCAGCACATCGGACTGAACAATGTAAGGCTGACACAGTAGCACAATACGTTCGAGATACAGGGGGAGCCGCTATGGAAGAGCGCAGGCAGGCAATACTGAGAGAATTGGAAGAAAAGGGAAAGGTCCGGGTGGCGGATCTGAGCCGTGAGCTCGGTTGCTCGGAGGTGACCATCCGCAACGACATTAAGAGCATGAGCGCGGAGGGACTGCTGAAGCGGACCCATGGCGGGGCGGTCAGCCTGGAGCAGAACATGGCCCGCAAATACAGGGCGGAGACTATATACCGCTATGTAGACCGGAAAAAGGCCATCGCGGCCCGCGCCTATGAATATGTCCAGGACAGGGATACCATTATCATAGACGACGCGTCCAGCAGTTTTTACCTGGCCCTGCACATCAAGAGCCATCCGGAGAAAAGGGTGGCCGTGGTTACAAACTCCCTTCTCGTGGGAAATGAGCTGGCGGGGATCGCCCATGTGGAACTGTATATGATCGGCGGCTATGTGGGCGGCCATCTGGCGGCCAGCATGGGAGAGTCGGCTGTGGAGAATATGGTGCATTTCCACGTAGACAAGGGCTTTATCGGCGTCCACGGCATCAATTTCGAGGCCGGGCTTACTTCCATCGCCACGCCCCAGATGCAGGTGAAGCGGGCCATACTGAAGGCCTCCAAGAAGGTCTACGTACTGGCCGACAGCAGCAAGTTCGGCGGCGGCTATCTGTCCGTCATCTGCCCCATCGACCGTGTGGACACGATCATCACGGACAGGGAAGTATCAAAAGAAAATATCGCTATTGCCAGAGAGATGAAGGTGCCTCTGGTGATCGCGTAGAAGAGTATCTGTATCAAGATCAGCCCCTCCTGCATATGCTGAGACAGAAAGTATATGCGGGAGGGATTTTTGTGTCCTGTCCGATCAGGATGGATGCCAAACTGCCGGGTGTGGGCCGGCGTTTTCCGCAACATATCCTGCTATGGCTTTCCTGCCGGATCTGTGATAAGATAGGGCCAGTAAATCTGGAGGTAAGGATATGGCAGATCAGATGAGTTTCCGGCAGAAGCTGGCGGACATCATGAAGCTGGCGCGGGAAAACGGCATGCGCATGACAGCGGAGGAGACAGAACAGTTTTTTGAGGACGACGGGCTTACGAAGGAGCAGATGGACCTTGTGTTCGACTACCTGCTCTCCCGGAAGGTGGCTGTGCAGGGGTATATAAGAAAGCCCGGCACAGTGCAGGAGACCGGGGACGGCGAGGAAATACCCGAGACGGATGCCCTGAGCGCGGAGGAGAAGGAGTACCTGGAGGACTATCTTCGCCGGATCGGGGAGCTGCAGGCAGCCTCCGGGGAGGAGGCAAGGCTTGCTCTCTATCTTCGGCTGGTGTCGGAGGAGGCGGTGAAGCTGCACAGGGCGGAGGTCTTCATCGGCGATATGATCCAGGAGGGCAGTGCGGCTCTTGTGGAGGCGCTGGAGCTGCACCCTGCCGGGGAGGGTGAGCAGGAGCTGGTGATGGCTGACGTTCGCAGGGCCATGCAGGCGCTTCTTGCGTCCCAGACAGAGATGAAGCGGCGGGACCGGAAGATGGTGGACCAGGTCACAAGGCTGGACGAGGCCATTAAGCAGATGACTGACGAGCTGGGCCGGAAGGTGGACGTGCAGGAGGTGGCAGAGAGGCTGGAGCTGACAGAGGAGCAGGTCTGGGATATTCTGAAGCTGACAGGGGAGAAGCCGGAGGATGAAAAATAGCGCAGCGTTGAATTTCTCCTTCAAGTGTTGTATGATGAACAGTGGAAAAAGACAGAAAGGTTTAGGTTATGAAAGAGAAATTTGAGCATAGATTAGAACAGGCGGTGGGAGCTGAGAGGATTTTTTGCGAGGAGCCCATGAAGCTGCACACCACCTTCCGCATCGGGGGACCGGCTAAGTATCTGGTGGCGCCCCGCACAAACGAGGAGGTGCAGGAGGTGGTCCGCCTCTGCAGGGAGGAGGAGATGCCCTGGTATATCATAGGAAACGGGAGCAACCTCCTTGTCTCAGACAAGGGATACAGAGGAGTTGTGATACAGCTCTTCAAGGATTTTGCTGACATACGGACAGAGGGGACGAGGATCTTCGCCCGGGCCGGAGCCTCCCTGGCAAAGATCGCGGCGGAAGCTCTTAAGAACAGCCTGACGGGCTTTGAATTCGCCGCCGGCATACCGGGGACTCTGGGAGGAGCCTGTATCATGAATGCCGGCGCCTACGGCGGAGAGATGAAGGATGTGCTGGAGTCTGTCACGGTCCTTGACGGCCGGGGGGACATCCGGGTACTGCCAAGGGAGGAGCTGCACATGGGCTACCGCACCAGCCTGGCGGCCAGAGAGGGCTATATCGTCCTGGAGGCGGTGATCGCCCTGGAGCAGGGAGATGAGTCCAGGATACGGGAAAAGCTGGATGATCTGAAGGAGAGGCGCGCCAGCAAGCAGCCCCTGGAGTATCCAAGCGCGGGGAGCACCTTCAAGAGGCCGGAGGGCTATTTCGCCGGCAAGCTGATACAGGACGCGGGCCTGCGGGGCCTGCGCGTAGGGGATGCCATGGTGTCGGAGAAGCACTGCGGCTTTGTCATCAACTGCGGCAGCGCTACCGCGGCGGATGTGGACAGACTGATCCGCCAGGTGCAGGAGCGTGTGAGAGAAAACTCCGGAGTGACGCTGGAGCCGGAGGTAAAGAGATTGGGAGAGTTTTAGACATGAGATTTATTATTGTGACCGGAATGTCGGGGGCGGGGAAGAGCACGGCCCTCAAGATGCTGGAGGACGCAGGCTATTTCTGTGTGGACAATCTGCCTGTGCAGCTTGTGCCCAAGCTGGGAGAGCTGCTCATCGTGCCGGGGGCGGAGATCAATAAGATCGCCCTGGGCATGGATATCCGCAGCGGCCAGGGGATCGAGGATCTGGAGCAGTCCCTGGAGTCTCTGGACCGGATGAAGATCAAGTACGAGGTGCTGTTCCTGGAGGCCTCGGACCAGGCGCTGATCAAGCGGTACAAGGAGACCCGGCGCAGTCATCCCCTGGCCGGGGGCGGCCGCGTGGACGAAGGCATACACAAGGAGAGGGAGAAGCTGGCCTTCCTGAAAAAGAGGGCGGACTATCTGGTGGACACCAGCCGGATGCTCACAAGAGAGCTCCGGGGAGAGCTGCACAAGATCTTTGTGGAAAACAAGGACTACAAAAACCTCTACATCACCGTGCTGTCCTTTGGCTTCAAATACGGGCTTCCAAGCGACGCGGATCTGGTGTTCGATGTGCGCTTTCTGCCAAACCCCTACTATATCGATGAGCTGAGGCCCAAGAGCGGGAACGACCCAGAGGTACGGGACTACGTTATGTCCAGCGATACGGCCCGGCAGTTTCTCTCCAAGCTGACGGATATGATCCGCTTCCTGATCCCCAACTATGTGTCTGAGGGAAAGACCCAGCTTGTCATCGCCATCGGGTGCACGGGAGGAAAGCACCGGTCCGTCACGCTGGCGGGTGCTCTCTACGGGGAGCTTGCCAGGGAGGAGCAGGACTACGGCATCAAGATCGAGCACCGGGACATCGGCAAGGACGCGGTGACAAAAGGGAAGTAGCAGAAGAAACAGCAGAGAAAAGAAGCAGGGATGGATATGTCATTTTCGGGCAAAGTGAAAGAAGAACTGGCAAGGGTGTGCCCCAGGGCGAGGCACTGCAGACTTGCCGAGCTTGCCGCCATCACGGGCATGTGCGGGGAGTGGAGAGAGAGGGAAGCGGGAGGACTGTCCTTTTTTGTTCGCTCGGAAAATATTGCCGTTGTGAGAAAATGCTTTACATTGATCGAAAAAACCTTTAATATAGGTAATGAAATTGTTGTCCGCACAGCAGTGCGCAGAAACGCGCACAGGGACAGCAGCGCATATTACCTGTATGCGTCCGGGGAATGTCTGCGAGCCGTGCGCCATGCGGACGTGCAGGCGGTCTGCTGTAAGAGGGCTTACCTGCGCGGAGCCTTCCTGTCTTCAGGCTCTATGAGCGACCCCGGGAAATCCTATCACTTTGAGATTGTCTGTAATACTTTGGAAAAAGCGCAATATCTTCAGCAGCTTATGCAGGACTTCGATCTGGAGGCCCGCATTGTGAGAAGGAAAAAGAATATCATTGTATATCTGAAGGAGGGCGACCGCATCGTTGACGCTCTGAACGTGATGGATGCGCCTGTGGCCCTGATGGAGCTGGAGAATGTCCGTATTCTAAAGGACATGCGCAACAATGTGAACCGGAAGGTGAACTGCGAGACAGCCAATATTAACAAGACAGTTTCTGCCGCGGTCAAACAGCGGGATGATATCGAATACATCCGCGACACGGTGGGACTTTCAGGATTGCCGGACGGACTGCGGGACGTTGCCCTTACACGCCTCGCATATCCCGATGCATCATTGAAAGAGCTGGGAGAGCTCCTGGAGAGCCCGGTCGGGAAATCCGGAGTGAACCACAGGCTCAGGAAGTTAGGTGAAATGGCAGATAAGTTAAGGGACAGCAAGGAGGTACAATATGATCAAGAAACCAGTAACAATTAAGCTTAGAGACGGTCTTGAGGCAAGACCAATCGCACTGCTTGTGCAGGAAGCCAGTCAGTATTCCAGCCATGTATACATAGAGGTGGCTGACAAGAAGGTGAACGCCAAGAGTATTATGGGTATGATGAGCCTGAGCATGGGTGAGGGCGATGAGTTTACAGTTGTTGCGGATGGCGAAGACGAGGAAGCAGCAGTGGCTGGAGTGGAGAGATTTCTCTCGGAGCAGAAATAGATGAAATAAAAGATCTGTAAAGGGAAAGGGCATTATGCAAATGCCCTTTTTTGGCCTATGCAGACAGCGGGAAGGGGGACGGAAATGAAGAGACTTTTGTTTGTGTACAATCCCCATGCGGGGAAGGGGCTCCTGAAGCTCAAGGTGTCGGACATCATCGACATTTTCGTGAAGGCGGGGTATGAGGTGACGGCCTATCCAACCCAGGCCTATCACGACGCCTACAGAAAGATACGGGAATTCACGGACCACTACGACCTGGTGGTGTGCAGCGGCGGCGACGGCACCATCGACGAGGTGGTGACCGGCATGATGGCCAGGGAGGACAGGGTGCCTGTGGGCTACATCCCCACCGGGACAACCAATGACTTTGCCCACAGCCTCAAGATTCCAAGAGACATACTGGCGGCTGCGGACCACGCCGTGAACGGGCAGGCGTTTGCCTGCGACGTGGGACCGGTCAACGCCC
>CAZZBJ010000063.1:0-3317 GCA_964652805.1 uncultured Mordavella sp.
GACAAGTCCAAGCTCCTTGGCTTTGTGACAGAACTAGGCTCTGTCAACTCTCACACAGCCATCCTGGCCCGCACGATGAATATCCCGGCGCTGATCGGTATTCCGATGGATGAAGAGCTGGACGGAAGGATGGCGGTCATTGACGGAGTGAAGGGCGAACTGATCGTGGATCCGGATGAGGAGACGCTGGCTTACTACCAGGGCAAGAAAGACGAGGAGAAGAAGCAAAGAGAGCTTTTCCAGCAGCTGAAGGGCAAAGAGGACGTCACTCTTGACGGAAAGAAGATCCGCCTTTACGCCAACATCGGAAGCGTGGGCGACGTGGCCAGAGTACTGGCCAACGACGCAGGCGGCATCGGACTTTTCAGAAGCGAGTTCCTCTACCTTGAGAAGGACGCCTTCCCGACAGAAGAGGAGCAGTTCCAGGCTTACCGCACGGTGGCGGAGACCATGGCCGGAAAGAAGGTCATCATCCGTACACTGGACATCGGCGCGGACAAGCAGGCGGACTACTTTAACCTGGCCCACGAGGATAATCCGGCCATGGGCTATAGGGCCATCCGTATCTGCCTGGACCGGCCGGAGATCTTCAAGACCCAGTTGCGGGCGCTTCTGCGTGCCAGCGCATACGGCAACATCGGTATCATGTTCCCCATGATTATCTCTGTGAAGGAGGTGCAGCAGGCCAAGCAGTATGTGGCTGAGATCAAGGCGGAGCTGGATGAGAAGGGCATCCCCTACGGGGACGTGGAGCTGGGCGTCATGATCGAGACGCCGGCCGCAGTCATTATCAGCGAGCAGCTTGCGAAGGAAGTGGATTTCTTCAGCATCGGAACCAACGATCTGACCCAGTACACGCTGGCCATTGACCGTCAGAACGCCAAGCTGGACAACATCTACGACTCCCATCACCCGGCCGTGTTGGAGATGATCCGCATGACAGTGGAGAAGGGCCACAAGGGCGGCTGCTGGGTAGGTATCTGCGGAGAGCTTGGAGCGGACACTACACTGACGGAAGACTTCCTGAAGATGGGCGTGGACGAGCTGTCCGTGACGCCGGGAAGCGTGCTTCCGATCCGCGAGATCATCAGAAATACATCCGTGCAATAAAAAAGTGAAAGCCGCTGCCAGAGAGCAGGGGTCTACAAGAAGGGCAGGAGAGCGTCTCCTGCTCTTTTTTTGGCCTGGTGCCGGGCCTCATCTATTTTCAGATGATGGATTTTGATGCTGGAAAGGCTTGAAGGGAGAAATTTTAAATAATGGGAAACAGTATAAGAGAATCGAGACAAAAAATCATGCGGAAATTTTGTCTGCGGAGATGATGAGCGAGTTCTCTCAGGGGTTCTATGTCAAAAAAATGAAATCAAATGCGCCAAAATATAATCTGCGTCATTTCTTATTATTCTTTATAATATAATCAGTTGATATATATCACACGAAGAAAGAAAATGGAAGACAGTACAAGGGTAGGTAAAATCCGTAGGAATGAATGTTGGTATGATCATTGTAAATGCATGCTCCACAGGCTTTGCCCTATCATAGCAATCCCGCTTTTCCTGGCAGTGTTCTTTTATGGTCTGTTTAACTGCGGCTTCCCTCATCTTATGGAGAAAGAAGGACTGCGATTTTGATGAGAGCAGGGAGAAACTCCGAAGCCAGAAGGCAGCAGTGATCGGATGCGGCGGGATCGCAAATCAGAAACATTTCCCGGCTCTGATGTCACAGGCGGACAAATGTGAGATCGTCGCATTCTGCGACATCAGCAGAGAGAGCGGAGAAAGCGGCAAAAGAGTACGGAACAGCAGACGCAAAAGTGTACGAGGATTACCGTGAGCTGGTGAAAGATCCGGAGATTGATGTAGTACATGTGTGTACACCGAATGTAGCCCACTGCCCGATCACGGTGGCGGCTTTTGAAGCGGGAAAACATGTACTCTGCGAGAAACCGATGGCGGCGACGACTCTCTGCGGAACAAAAGCGGGAGCTGAGATCATCGGCGGAATGAGCAGAGAAGGAGATTATGATCTGATCTTTAATAAGACGAATCACGGAGTACTGACAGAGGAATCCTTATCCGCGGGTGGAACCATCGCATTCTTTGAGGGAGGATCAGACAAAGAAGAGGTCATCGAGTGTAAACAGTGGCTGGAAGCGCTCCTGAACGATACGGAGCCGTTGGTAAAACCGGAGCAGGCGTTTATGGTAACAAAAATTTTGGACAATATCTACAAGGCGGCAAGAGAAGGACATGAGATTAAATTCTGATTGGAGGAAAAAGTATATGAAAAAAAGATTATTAGCATTTATATTGGCAGCAGGTATGGTTTTCGCACTCGCAGCATGTGGGAGCGGATCAACAACAAATGAAGAAACAACAGGAGCAAATACTCAAGAGGAAACTGAGGTAAAAGCTCCGGAAGATACCAAAATATGTCTGGCGATTTCCACTCTGGCGAATGACTTTATGAGCGGATTAAACTCTATGCTGGAGGAAAAGTTTACAAGTGAAGGATATCAGTTTGAAAGTGCAAATGCGGATGGAGATTCCAATCTTCAGATTCAGCAGATTGAGAATTTCATTACTATGGGCGCAGATGCGATTATCGTAATGGGAGTGGAGCCTCAGGGCTTGGCTGATGTGTGCCAGCGTGCAATGGATCAAGGAATATGTGTTTACGCTTTTACAGCTTCCACAAAGAATTATACAGTATTCTGCGGAGCAAGTGAGACAATATTAGGCGAAAGTATTGCAGAGATGGCAGCCAATTGGGTAGAAGAAACGTTCCCGGATGCGGAACCTGGAACGGTTAATTGCCTGATTTATAAATATATGCTTAGTGAACAGACAGTAGAACGTTCTGAGGCATTGAGCTCTATCACAGAATATACGGACAAGGTTAATATTGTATCAGAAGAAGAGGTTGGATACACAATGGCCGAGTCCATGGAGACATCAGAGAATCTGGCAATGAATTATGACGATATTCAGTTGGTGCTGTGTTATAACGGTGAGCAGGGATTGGGAGTAAACTCTTATGTGCAGAGCAATAATTCCAGATGGACTAATTATGAAACATTTGGAGTGTTTGGTTCGGACTCTACTGAGGAAATACTGGCCAATATTCAGCAATCTGCAACAAATGAGTCCGTATACAGAGGATCTTCACTTGTAAGCGGAGGCGATATGGAAACCACAGTATCAGATGTCTATGATGATATTATAGAAGTGTTATCCGGGGCTACGGACTACGAGAAAGAACATTATGCAGTACCTACGCTCATAACATCTGATAATGTTGAAGAATTTATGTAAAAA
>CAZZBJ010000063.1:3417-14673 GCA_964652805.1 uncultured Mordavella sp.
GTAAAAAGTAATATGGTGAAATATACTCAGGATGAAAGGAATACAGATATGAATGAAAAACAATCACTATTGGAACTGATTCATCTGACAAAGAAATTTCCGGGTGTGATTGCTGTTAATGACTTTTCATTAAATCTTTCAACGGGGAAAGTCCATGGCCTGATTGGAGAAAATGGCTCTGGCAAGTCTACATTAATAAAGATGATTTCTGGAGCATATCGGCCAGATGAGGGAAAGATTATCGTAGACGGAGAAGAACATTTGTATATGACTCCCAAAATTTCAAGGCAGCATGGCATCGAGGTTATTTACCAGGAATTTAATTTGATCGAAGGATTGAGTGTGGCAGAAAATGTGTGTTTTGGGGAAGAAACAGGAAAACTGGTAAAATTTTCCGAATTACGTAATAAAACAAAAAATATATTTGAATTTATGAATGTTAATGTAAATCCGGATGCTTTGGTACAAGATCTGCCTGTGGCTCAAAAGCAACTGGTTGAAATTGCCAAAGCAATATCAAAACAGGCTCGGTTAATTATCATGGACGAGCCTACAGCTCCGCTGACAGTTACTGAAGTTGATAGTCTTTTTTCCATTATACGAAGGTTGAAGGACCAGGGGGTTACTATTATATTTGTTTCACACAGAATAGAAGAGCTGTTTGAAATAACAGATGAGATCACAATCATGAGGGACGGTTTATTTGTTGATACGCTGAATTCAAAAGAATGTGATCGCCATACTTTGATTAATCTCATGGTGGGGCGTGAATTGAGTGAGGAGTAATATCAAGGAAAAGAAACTGCTTGAGCTAAAGAATGTAACAGGTAATGGCATAAATAATGTCAGTTTATGTGTTCATGAGGGAGAGGTAGTCGGACTTGCCGGGCTGGTTGGTGCTGGAAGGACTGAACTTGCCAGTGTGATCATCGGAGCGGCGAAACTGGAATCGGGGGAGATTATTCTGGATGGGGAGAGTATACATTGCAAATCCCCGCAGAAAGCAATCGCGCAGGGGATAGGAATGATTCCGGAAGACCGGAAAAAGCAGGGGTGTTTTCTTCATTCGGGAGTAGACTGGAATATCTCTATTTCAACATTAAAGAAGCTAAGCCATCCGGTCATGAACCTGAGCGGTGGGAACCAGCAAAAGGTAGTTATTGCAAAAGTACTGGCGGCAGATTCAAGGGTTATTATTTTTGATGAACCCACGCGTGGAATTGACGTGGGTGCTAAGCATGAAATATATACTTTGATGAAAAAACTTGCAGATGAAGGAAAAGCAATTCTGATGATAAGTTCTGACATGGAGGAACTTTTGGGAATGTCAGACCGAATCTACGTGCTTTCAGGTGGAAATATTACCGGTGAATTAGGAAGAGATGAATACAGCCAGTCCCATATTCTGGAGTTGGCATCTGTAAATTAGGAGGATGAAAATGAAAGGCAAAGCGATTGGATTTATACAGAAGTTTTATTTGCTTATCGTATTACTGATTTTATGCGTTTTTTTTAGTGTTCTGACACAAAATTTTTTAACAGTTACAAATTTGACAAATGTTTTTCTGCAGAATGCATATATGATTATTGCCAGTACGGGAGTGGCTATGATCATGATTAGTGGAGGGGCTGATTTGTCAGTGTCATATCAAATGGCATTAGCAAGTGTTATTTCTGCGATTGCCATGACAGAGTATAATGTACCGGTTGTCTTGGCTGTACTTATCGGTTTGATCGTGGGAGCAATACTGGGAGCTGTAAATGGAATGTGTACCATTAAACTAAAAATGCACCCTATGGTTGTTACACTTGGAATGATGACAGTATATCAGGGACTGGCATATTTGATCACAAATGCCAAATCTTATTACGGATTTCCGGAATTGTTTACTTTTTTCGGCCAGGGGAATATTTTGGGAGTAATTCCATGCGGAGTTGCCATCATGTTTATTATGCTCGCAATTGCATATTTTGTTTTGGAAAAAACATATTTTGGTCGGTACATATATGCGATAGGCGGCAATGAAGAGGCTACTTATCTTGCCGGTATCAATACAAAATTGATCCGGATCGGCTGTTTTGTAATGGCAGGGGTCTATGTAGCAGTTTCAGCACTGGTACTTACGGCAAGAACGGGATCATCAAGTCCTTCGATTGGTGGAAATACTGTATTTGACAGTATTACAGCTTGCGTACTTGGGGGAGAAAGGATTTGTGCTTTTTCAGAGAAGGAGAACGGAAAAGAAGACGAAGCAGGACAAAAATACAACATGAATATTTGCGCAATTCCGGAATTATGCGGAAGATACTGGTAATTTTTTACAAGAGCAAATACCGGCAGTATAGGTGAACTCGCTGAAAGCGCAGGTGGAGGAAATCATCTATTGATGAAACACGAAATTTATAGGTTCCTCTTGACAATTGTGGAGGATGTGACCCGGTTTCACACGGATTTACAAGTGATTTTCGGCATGTTAAAATGTAGACAGGGTGCGGAAAAGCTGAGCGGACTGAAGAATATGCGGGGCCTGCTGAGGAAAGAATGGAATGCAGAGGGAGGAATGACAGATGCATGAACTGACAGAGATGATCCGGGAGGACATGAAGCCGGCTCTCGGAGTAACGGAGCCGGGAGCCATCGCCTTTGCGGCGGCGAAGGCCAGAAGCTGTGTGCCAGGGGAGGTGGAAAGCGTCACTGTCTCCATGAACAGTGGCATGTACAAAAATGCTTTCACTTGCGGCATCCCCGGCACTGACCAGGTGGGGAGCGTCTATGCGGCGGCTCTCGGGACAGTGGCCGGAGATCCAAAGAAGGGACTGGAGTGTCTGGCTCGTGTGTCGGAGGAGGACAATGCGAAGGCCAGGGAGATGATCAGGGAGGGAAAAGTAAAGACGATCCTTGACAGCATCTCCAGCCGTATCTTTATCGAGGCCAGTGTGATGACAGAGACGGGAAACGCTGTCGTCACCATACGGGACGCCCACACCAATATTGTGCGGATCACTGTGAACGGGAAAACGGTCTTCGAGAAGGCGCAGGAGCCGTCCGGGGAGAAGGATGGAGAAGAAACGGAGGTGCAGGCAGGCAGCGGCCCGGGAGGGGAGGCCCGCACCATCCACAGATATACGCTGTCGGAGCTGGTAGGCTATATAGAGAATGTGGATGCGGAGGAGCTGGACTTCATCCGGGAGGCCTATGAGGTCAACCTGAGGCTCTTCCACCTGGGACTTGAGAGCCCTAAGACCACCTTTGCCCGCCACCTTCTGAAGCTCAACGGAGGGCGGGTGATCTCGGACAATGAGCAGGCCACAGCGTCCCTTCTGTGTAACGGCGCCATTGAGGCCAGGGTCATCGGGCTGGATGCCCCCGCCATGAGCATCACAGGCTCCGGGGCCCACGGCATCATCGCCACCATGCCGCTCTACGCGGCCTGCCGGGTGAACGGCTGCACAAAGGAGCAGCTTCTTAGGGCCACAGCGCTCTCCTACCTTGTATGCATGTACATCAAAGAGTACTCAGGCAGGCTGTCCGCCTTCTGCGGGTGCGCCATAGCGGCGGGATCGGGCATGGCCTGCGGCCTTGTGTGGCTGCGGGGCGGCACTGTGGAGGAGATGGCTCACACCCTGAACAACATGGCCAGCAGTATCACGGGCATGATCTGCGACGGCGGGAATCAGGGCTGCACCATGAAGGGCATTGCGGCGGTGGACGCGGCGTACAGGTCCGTGGAGTTTGCCATGAACGGCATCTATATAGCGGACGTCCACGGCATCAACGGAAAGACGCCGGAGGAGACTATGCGGAATATGGGGCGTATCGCCTCCCCGGGTATGACAGGTACAGAGAAGACCATCGTGGAGATTTTTGAGGAAAAACGGCTGTCATAGCTGGTGTTTTCTGCTATTGCTATAATGAAGACAAATCTCTGCCGGGAGGGAAGGAACATGGGCGGACAGAAAAAGCCACCTTTGTAAAAATCGGACAGATCATGTCCATGCACTCTGACATTCTTCCGAAGCGGTACTGCGACGAGCTGATGAAGCTTCGCTCCGATGTAAAGCCCATGCCCTTTTCGGAGGTGTCGGAGGTGCTGGACGAGTCCTACGGATGCCCCTGGGGTGCCATTTTCCTGGAGATAAGCGAGAAGCATCTATTTTTATCACTGTTTTCCCATTTCCTCCAGACGATAGATCTGGTCCGTGGCCTTAGCCACCTGTGGAGAGTGGGTCACAAGGATTACGCAGCGGTTCTCCTCGTGGGCAAGTGAAAGGAAGATGTCAATGATTTCCTTCTGGGTATACTCATCCAGGTTGCCGGTAGGCTCATCCGCCAGGACGATTTCCGGGTCATAGGAGAGGGCCCGGGCGATGGCGACCCTCTGCTGCTGGCCGCCGGACAGCTTCAGGATCCGCCGGCTGGCCTCATCTTTGTCCAGGGACACTTTCTCCAAAAGCTCCATGGCGCGGGCCTTTTTGTCCTCGCAGCGAAGTCCTGAGATGTCCATGGACAGGACGACGTTTTCCTGGGCGGTCAGCTTGGGCAGCAAATTGAAGCTCTGGAAGATGACCCCCACATTGTGGCTGCGGTAGTTGTACTGATCGATTCGGGAGATGTCCGTGCCGTCCATCAGGATGCGTCCCTCTGTCGGTTGGGCAAGCCCGGACAGAAGAGACAGGAGGGTGGTTTTCCCGGCCCCTGACCTTCCCACAATGGCATAGACCTTCCCTCTCTCGAAAGTCATGGACAGATCTGTGAGTATCTGCTTTCCTCCCCGGGAATAGCGAAATGATACGTGGTCAAGCTCTAAAACAGGCTGCATCTGAAAAAGCCTCCTTTCTCTAGTCTCTGTTGCTCAGGATCCGGAGAGGATCGTAGCGCAGTATGAAAATCATAGCGGTCAGGGCAGATATGGCGGTCAGCAGAAGACCGATCAAAATGAGCTGCCCGAGGACAGTCAGGTTTGCGGCTGAGGATACGCTGTCAATGTATTCTGCCATGCCTCCGCCGAAGAAGCCGCCGTCCTGATCCGGTACATCTGCCGGAGCGCCGCCGTCTGTGGAGGCAGAGCTGCTGCCCTGGTCAGAGCCGCCGTCCTGGTCAGAGGCATCCCCTCCCTGGTCCGGCATGTCTTCCGGGGCGCCTCCTCCCATCTCTCTGCCAAAGCGCTCTGTCTGGGCCTGGGCAGTCTGTGTGCTGCTCTCGATCTGTTGTGCCAGCAGTGCGTTTGTCAGCGGCACGGAGGAGACGGCTCCGATCCCGGAGCCAATGAGCAGCGCGCAGAAGGTGATGCACAGAAGCTCTGCCAGGAACTGCAAGGAGATCTTCCACTTCTTCATGCCGATGGCAGCCAGAACACCAATCTCATATTTGCGCTCCCGGATATTGAAAATGTTGAGCACCACCAGGATGACGGCCCCTATGATCAGGATGACCAGAAGGAAATATCCGGCGTACTTGCTCAGGTTCTGAAGAGGCTCCAGGCTCTCCTCATAGGAGGTGAGATCGCCGGAGGACACAGTGTAGTCGTCGTCAAGCCCCAGCTCCCGTGCCTGGTCCTCGAAGGCATAATAGTCATCTGCGTCTGCAAAGGTGTAGGTGCCGCTCAGCATGGTCTGGAGGGCGGTGGTGGATGTCATGCCTGTTTCCTCATCTGTGGTCTCGGAAGCGCTTTCCAGGGACGCCTGAGCAATGCTGTCCAGCGTCCCGTAGCTTACGTAAATCTGGTTGGCGCTGTCAGCGGCGGTGGAGAAGCCGCCCATCATGTTCTGGGCGGAGTTGCCAAAGTCCGTTGTCTCGTAGAGGCCGCTGATGGTCAGCTCATAGGTTTCCTCCTCTTGGTTGGGGTTGGAGAGGGTGATGGTGTCGCCTACAGACAGATCATTGTAGGTCGCCAGCTCTTCATTGATGACGCAGGTATAGTCGTCAGAGCTCTCGGTGAACATGGAGCCCTCCGTGACAGAGCTTGAGCCGCTGATGAAATCCGTCATGGCCTCATCGGAGCTGTACCCGGTGACGGTGAAGTCGCCCTGGGTTCCCATCCTTCCGCCGTCTTGCATGGCGCCGGCGTCTCCATCCATATTCCGGTCTGCGTCCATTCCGCCAGCCGGGTCAAACCCTTCCTGAGAGGTGTCAGCCGAGAGATCTGCGTCCTCCGTGCTCTCCGAGGAAGAGGAGGAGAGGCCGGAGGTGTCCACCGGTTCCAGAGAGCTTCCGTTCATGGATGCGGAGGCGGAATAGTAAAAGCTCTTCACGCTCTCTGCCTGGGCGTATATCTCCAGATCCTCCAGTGATAATTCCTGCATTTCTGTCATGGCAGTGCCCCTGTCCTGCGGGTTGTCAAAATCTTCCATGACTGCCTGCCGGTCCATGGTGATCTGGGCGGTGATCTCCAGGCCGGACAGGGCTGTCTCCTCTGCCGTGTCTGCAGCCTCCCGGATAGACAGTGCCAGACAGGAGGAGAGAGAGATGATAAAGACGATGATGCCGATCAGGATACTTCTCCCCTTTGTCCGGGCAATGCTCCGCAGTGCATTTTTCAAGATGTACATAATGACCTCCTTGTGAATAGTGTGATCTGGAAGGCACTGCCGTGACAGCACAATTTCCATCCTACAGTATAGGGAGGAAATGTGTGAAATCTTTGTTAAAAATGTGAAGAAAATGTGAAGCAAATGTGCGGAAAAGGCCTCTCTTTATCAAGAGAGACCCCGGCTTATGATCGGAATGAGCCGCTGCGCCGTCAGGGACGCAAGGACACAGAGGAGAAAATCTCCCGATGCGGTCAGTATAAAACAGTTAAAGATCACAACGTTCCATGGGATGGGAGTGCCCAGCACATAGTTGCTGACAACGTAATAGTACAGATTACCGGACAGGTACATCACCGCAAAGCCCGCCATGGAGACGGCCAGATAGGAAACAATGTGTCTGGGGTGAAACCGTTCCGTCAGCCAGCCCACGATCGCGGCCGTGAACAGGAAGCCCAGGAGAAAGCCAAAGGTGGGCCGCAGCAGATAGGAGGGACCGCCTCCGGAGGCAAAGATTGGCACGCCGCAGAGCCCCAGGATAAGATAGATCCCCACGCTCAGGCTGCCATGCTTCCCGCCCAGGACAAATCCTGCCAGGAGAGCAAAATAAAACTGGAGTGTGAAATGCATGGAAAGCGGCTGTACGGGGATCGTGATCTGGATAAACGCACCGATGGCTACCAGGGCGGTAAAAAGGCCGCACATAGTCAGAGTCTGCGCTTTTTTGTTTACTTTGGGGACAGAGCCCCCGCTCTTGTGATCCATCAATTGTATGCCCCTGCTTTGATCAATAAAATCCGAATGTTCCACGGCTGCAGCTTATCCAAAAGCTGCATGCTTTTTTATTATAGGAGCGGGCCTTTCCGTTGTCAAGAAAAGCAGCGCCGCCTTCCGGCAAGCGCTGCTTGAGATTTACGCTTTTTTCTTCTCCCTTATGTTGGCCAGGGAAGTGATGATAAAGGCCAGGATCGCGGCCACCAGCATACAGATCAGGAACTGGAGTCCGTGCCCCTCGTTGGCCATGGCGGGAGCTGCCACGGAAGGCACATACGCGGTTCCCCTGACGTTAAAAAGTCCCACCAGGGCTCCGGAGGCGCAGGCGCTTATGAGCGCTCCGCCAAAGACAACCCGGCTGGAGAACATGAAGGGATAGGCAGCCTCCACAAAGGTGCCGAAGCACACATTTACAAGGAAGCCTGGAAGGGCTGCCGCGGCCTGTCCCTTGTCCTTGGGGAAGAGCACGTTGGCCAGGGTGATGCCCGCCGACACCATGACAAGCCCTGTCATGTCGATGGCACCCAGGAAGCTGAAGCCGGCCTCCTCCATCTCCAGAAGGACGATGGGGAGGATGGCTGCGTGGTATACGCCTCCGATGATAGCTGGCCAGATGAGCACGCCGGCCAGAGCTCCGGCAAGCACCGGGTTGATGTCAATGGCCGCATTGATAGCGTCGCAGATGAGATTGCCAAGCCAGAGGGCAACAGGCGATATGAGATACATACCAATGAGGCCTGCCGCCAGTCCGCCCAGCCCGCCGGCGGCGATATTTGCCGTTGTACCGGGAATGTTGTGGCGGAAGCAGAAGATGCTTATATAATAGGAGAAGACGCCGGCCACGATACCCACAATGAGTCCGCCGATGATGCCGCCGTCCACAGCCAGCACGCCGGAGACGATGCCGGCCACCACGCCCACCTCATCCAGGCCCGACACCTGTTTGGCGGCTATGGCACAGATGACCACAGGGATGGAGGCCACCAGCGTGTCAAACACACTGGACAGATCCGTCAGAACCGGGATGCGGCTGATGGCAAGACAGATGGCCATGGCGATGAAGGCCGGGAGACTTGTCATCATGATGCCCCGGAAATTGATTCGCTTCCATATATTAGTCTGGAGATTTTCCGCAGCCTGGGCCCCGGTCTTTCCGATGACGGGGCGGTAGCGGACGCCCCACTCCCTGGCGAAGGCGGTGGTGAAAGCCACGGCTCTTGTGCGGTTGGTGGTCCCGGTAGTGCCGGAGGCGGAGAGGACCTTTCCGCCCATGCTCTGCACCTTTGCCACAGAGCTGCCGCCGGTGCCGGCCAGGGGGAGCCGCGCCTCGATGGCGGCCTGGAAGGCCAGGTGGTTGATCTTGTCAGGCTCCGCGCTGACGAACATGACGCCGTCAATCTGCCCTTCCCGAACCATCTGTGCGATGCGGGCATCCACCTCCAGGGCGGCCTCGTTGATCTGGGAGAGGGTGCCCTCCTTTTCCAGATACAGCTCCCCGTCCTTCCAGGTGTACAGCTTTGCGGGGCTGTCCTGTCCTGCCGTGTCCAGGCTGGAGGAGGCCAGTATATACTGCACGGCGGCCACTTCCATCTGAGCGGCTCTTGTCTGGAGAAGGATCTCCTTTATCATGCCCTGGATGTCATTTCCGCCCTGCTTAAAAAGATTACCTCCGCTGCTTCCGATAAACGCGATTTTCTTCATGTGCTTTTCTCCTCTACTACTTTATCAAGATAAACTAATAACGACTCAAATAGTATAGCATACGGATTACGGGGGCGCAAGACTTTCTGTGCGCCGTTTGTCCTGCCCGCCTGTTTTGAACCGCCGGTTTTGCCCGTGCAGGCCAGGCCGGCAGAGGAAGACAGAGCAAAAGCAGGATGTTCTGGACACGGCAGTCCGTGAAATAGTATAATAGAAGACAGTCAGGAGAAACTAGGAAGCAAAGGAGGGCAGAAGAAAATGACTGGTTCTGATAGAAGAGAAGATATCGTCCGGAGAATCCAGGAGAGCGGCAGGCCGGTTCCTGCAAAGAGTCTGGCCGCTCTTTACCATGTGAGCCGACAGGTGATCGTGCAGGATGTTGCCCTGATCCGGGCCGCAGGCTATGAGATCATTTCTACCAATCGGGGCTATATACTGGGGACAGCTTCCTCTGTCAGCCGGGTACTGAAGGCGCAGCACACAGACGACCAGCTGGAGGAGGAACTGTGCGCTATCGTAGACCTGGGCGGCGCGGTAGAGAACGTCATGGTCAACCACAGGGTGTACGGACACCTGGAGGCGGATCTGCACATTACCTCCAGGAGAAGGGTGGCGGAGTTTATCAGCGACATCAAAAGCGGAAAGTCCAGCCCTCTGAAAAATATTACCTCAGGGTATCACTATCACAGGATCACGGCGGACAGCGAGGAGACCCTGGACAGGATAGAGGAGGACTTGAGAAAAAGAGGGTTCCTTGTGGAGCCGAAGGAGGATGAGAGGGGAAGCCATGACAAGACTGAGCACGCTCTGTTACATTGAGCGGGATGGGAAATATCTGATGCTCCACCGGACGGTGAAGAAAAAGGATGTAAATAAAGACAAGTGGATCGGTGTGGGCGGTCATTTTGAGAAGAACGAGAGTCCGGAGGAGTGTCTCCTGCGGGAGGTGTGGGAGGAGACGGGATACACCCTCACTTCCTGGCAGTACCGGGGGATCGTTACCTTCATTTACGGGGAGGACACCACGGAGTACATGTCCCTCTACACGGCGGACGGATTTACAGGGGAGCCTCACCCCTGTAGCGAGGGGCAGCTGGAGTGGGTGGACAAGGAGGAGGTGCTTTGCCTCAACATCTGGGAGGGAGACAAGATCTTTTTCCGCCTCCTGAATGAGGGGCGGCCCTTTTTCTCCCTGAAGCTTGTCTATGACAGGACAGACACCCTCCTGGAAGCCGCCCTGGACGGAAAACCGCTGGAGCTCTTTGATATCTTGAATGAGGACGGCACAAGGACGGGCCTTGTGAGGGAGAGGGGCGTGGCCCACCTGGAGGGCAGCCTCCACCCCACTGCCCACGTCTGGATCGTCCGGGAAAAGGAGGGCGGCTGGGACCTTCTCCTGCAGAAGAGGAGCGCCTGCAAGGACTCCAATCCGGGGCGTTGGGAGGTCTCCTGTGGGGGGCATGTGACGGCTGGGGATGACTACCTGCCCTCCGCTATCCGGGAGCTTACCGAGGAGCTGGGCATCCGGGCCTGCAAGGAGGAGCTTCACTTTGTGGGCATGTGCCGGGCACAGTTTGAGGATGTCTTCTATGGCAGGCCCTTCCGGGACAATGAGCTGAGCGCTGTCTATATCTACCGGGAGCCGGTGGACGAGACCGCCCTCATCCTCCAGGAGTCGGAGGTGGAGGCCGTGCGCTGGATGGACTACCGGGAGTGCTGGAGGCAGATGGAGGAGGATACCCTGCCAAACTGCATGTATCTGAACGAGCTGAAAATGGTGGGAGACTTCCTGTTTGGAGAAAAAGTCCGCTGCTCGATATAGGCGATTCTCTTTTAGACGGATGCTGTTTCCATGCAAGACCGGCATGCTTGCCAAGTTGAGGCTGGGAGGCGATCGCCTGATCAAACTCCTTTGGGAAGGCAGCAGGAACTCCTGGCGGCTTTCTGGATGGCTTTGCCAAGCCTATGGAACAACTTTTATTTCGTTATCAAGGTGCGTTTACTGTATCTAATATTTATTGAGGAGGAAAAAACATGAGATATCAAATTCAGGGAGAGACTCTTCCCGTAGTTATCTGCGAGCTGGAAGGCGGAGAGACGATGATCACAGAGGGCGGCGGCATGGCCTGGATGTCCCCTAACATGAAGATGGAGACGTCCACCAACGGCGGCGTGGGCAAGGCCTTTGGCCGGATGTTCTCCGGTGAGTCTCTGTTCCAGAACAACTATACAGCCATGGGCGGCCCCGGTATG